>CAXTCB010000058.1:0-19811 GCA_964242875.1 uncultured Acidobacteriaceae bacterium | reverse complement strand
CGTCGGAGGTCTGGCCGGGTTGCAGCGAGAAGGCGGTCTTATCGAACTCGGGCACGGTGCGGCCGCGATCGAGGAAGCCGAGTTCCCCGCCCTGCGTCTTGCTGCCGGGATCGTCGGAGTTCTTGGAGGCGAGATCGGCGAAGTTGCCGCCGGCCTTGATCTGCTTGAGGAGATCGTCAGCCTTGGCCCTGGCGGCGGAGTCGGTCTTGGCGTCAGCGCCGGCAGGGACGGCGATGAGGATATGACGAACCTTCACCTGCTCCTTGACGGTGTACTGTGCCTGGTGCGCGGTGTAGTAGGCCTGGATATCGGCGTCCGAAACTTGCGGCTTGCCGCCGGGAAGGTTCGAGGCGTCGAAGGAGACGTACTGGATCTTCCGAGTTTCCGGGATGGCGGTAGCGTAGCGGGACTTGCTTTGATCAAAGAAGGTGCGAAGCTGCGCGTCGGTAGGGTTGACCTGCTTGCGGACGTCTTCGGGTGAGACGACAACGTAGTCAAACTTGACCTTGACGTTCTGCTTGAGAGAAGCATCGCGCACGGCGTTGTCAGAGACGTTGACGCCGCCGGTGAGCATGGATTGCAGGCGATTCAGCTCCATGTCGCTCTTAACCTGCGACTCAAAGCTGGCGCGCGTGGTGCGGAAGGCGCTCTGCACGAAACTGATGTAGGCGTCATCGCCGATGTAGGTTCCGTTGGGGAACAGGTACTGCGCGAAGGCGCCGGTGCGGAGCTCGCGGCGGAGATCTTCATCGCTGACCTGCAGATGAAGGCGGTCGGCCTCGTGCTTGAGGATCTCGCGCTGGACAAGGATCTGGCCGGCGCGCTGCTCCATGTAGGGCATGAGCATGTCGGGCAGGTTCTGCTGCTGCAGCTGCCGCTGTGCGAGCTGCGCGACCTCCGTCTGCTTGATCGTCGAGCCGCTTGCGAGACGTCCTGTCCAGCCAGGATCGTGCACGGTCGCAAAGACATCAGCGTTGCCGGAGTTGCCTGCAGTGTCAAAGATGCCCGGGACCAGCGTGATGACCATGGTGCCGATGGCGGCGATGATGATGAACGCGAAGATGAACTTTACCGCACTGCTGTTCTGCTGCAGGAGACGAATCATAGCTAAAAGGACGACCTTTACTCTGCGCGCTCACACCGTGCGGGTGGAGGCGTGCCCGTAGGTTTGCGAGGCAGGACGGGCGTCCGGACCTATGCAGGGCAAACCTGATTATAAATCAGCAAGGCGGGCGGGCTGGATGCGGGCAGGAGAGGACGGGATGAGGAGAAGCTCGCCGAAGCGAGCCACTTCCCTTCTGTCGAAGCTGCTGCCTAGTACGGGTAAGGGCGGTAGTACGCGCGCGGAGCGTAGTAGTAGCCGGGTCCGTAGTAGTACGGGGGCGGCGGTGGTGGGTAGCGGCGACGCATCTGCTGCGGAGCGCCGGAAGGGATGCCGTAGCCGAGACGCTCCATCTCCGCCTGCGAGACGGTGGTAAGCGTGACGGGCTGCGTGAGCTGGAAGGTGACGATTGCTTCCGGCGGAAGAAAGGCTTGACTGTTCGGAGACGCAGCCGATGCACCGATACCGGCGACCCCGCCAGCGCCGGCACCGATGGCCGCACCGGCGCCGCCACCAGCGACCCCCCCGATGATGGCACCGACGACACCAAGACCGACGGCACTGCCGACAGTTCGCCCGGTCTTATCGAGACCATCCTGCTCCCAGACGTTCGAGGTAAGAGGATAGGCGCGACCGCCGAGCGTGACCTGCGTCAGCTGAAGAGCGAGGGTGGCGTGACCCTTGATCGCACCGCCCCTGGTCGCATCAACGATCGATCCCTGTACGGCAGCGCCGCGCGGGATGGCGACGAAACCGTTTGCGACGACATCGCGGATCACGGTACCGCTGAAGGAGCTTCCGATCTGCGCATGCTTGCTATCGATGCCCTCGTTCATGCGCAGTTGCAGCGTTGCCCCGGCAGGTACGGAGACCACCTGGCCACCAGGCTGGCCGACATACCGACCGTCACCCTGGGCATAGGCGCGCTGCGATGGAGCACCTGGCTGGCCGTAGGGAGACTGCGTGGGAGGACCGTAGGGTGACTGCCCGTTTTGGCCGTACGAGGGCTGACCACCCTGGCCATAGGGTGGCGGACCGGCCTGCCCGTAGGGAGACTGCTGGCCGTAAGGAGGCTGGCCCTGCTGGCCGTACGGAGGCTGGCCCTGCTGGCTGTACGGAGGCCGGCCTGGATTTCCGCCGGGGTACGGCCCGGGCTGGTCTTGCGGAGGCTGGCCTTGCTGCCCATAGGCCGGTTGGCCTTGCTGACTGTAGGGGGCTTGGTTGGCGCCGTAGGTCGTGTCCGGTGGAGGCGGACCGGCAGGACTGTTCTGTGCATCCGGAGTACCGGACGGGCCAGCCTGAGGATTGTAGGTGGGAGGGAGCTGACTCTCGTTTGTCTGAGACTGGCTGGAGGGTGGAGGCTGCCCGGCAGCCTGAGCGCCGATCGCTGGCGCATAGGTTCCATCGGATTGCAGTTGCCCCTGATCGGAAGTCGGCGGCGTCTGCCCGACGGCAGGTGTGCCCTGATCGGCGAGGGTTAGCTCATCGACGACCTTCTGCACGCCGGAGGTGCGGGACACAACCTCTTCGGCGAGCGAGCGGGTCGCTTCGTCTTTGACGTGACCAGAGAGGGTGACAACGCCGTAGACGGCTGCCGAACTGATCTGCTGGTCCGCCAACTTGCTATTTGCCGCAAGTGCTTTGAGGACGTTGGATTCAACCTGCGCATCGGGAACAGTCGCAGTCTTTCCCTGTGCCGGGAGATTGCCAGCAGCCGCCAGCCCGGCTGCTGCGAGAACCAAGGATTTTGCTACCAGAACAGCAGGTCGTTCGAGTTTCGCGCCCATCGACTCTTCCTCCAACCGGCCCGCCACTAACCAAGGGTTCGCTGCTCGACTCGGCTACATGGTGAGACACGAGTCAAAGGGAAAAGTCGCGTCAGGTTGCTGCAGGTTCCTAAGCGGGGGCAAAGGGAACCGAGTGGGGCCCAGGCGTGCCGTTCGGCTCGGTGCCGAGTCTCAGAGAGACTCAGGACGCGAGTCGTGTGGCTGCAAATCGAGCCAAGATCAGGGTTTGGCGAGGACGCACTCTCGGGCCGCCAGCCTTGACCCATCAGGTTCATGACGCTATATTCAGAGAGCGGGGTGGAGCAGCCCGGTAGCTCGTTGGGCTCATAACCCAAAGGTCGTAGGTTCAAATCCTACCCCCGCAACCAAAGAATCAATCAGCTTCCCGGAGTCGTAAGAAGCCGGTCGGCTTGCAATACCTCCGAATAAGCAAATCTGGATTTCAGGCGCTCGCTTTCAACGGCTTGAGCACCATCTCCACCGGGTTCCCACTTTCTTTTCGCTTCGATAACAACATCGCCTGTCCATAGACGTTCGTCGTCGTTTGGATAGAGCCTGGCGCGTTAGCGCCTGCTGCTCCTTCAATGGAGCGCTCGCGCGAGCGGGTGACCGGTGGCGGGGGTTCCCCATGGGCGAGCACACAACGGTGACTCCTGTGCCCACGTCTCGCGACCGCTCATTACCGTGCGACTTACAAGCTTTGGCAGGCAGTGGCACGGCTGAGCAGAAGGGCGCGTTCGCGGGTGTTTCGAGTCAGGGCGGCAGCTTGTTGGAAATAGTGACGAGCTTCGGGTGCGCGTCCTAGTTTGTAGAGCAGATCGGCGCGAACGCTGGGCAGAAGGTGATAACGGTCGAGGGATGGATCAGTGGCCAGCGCTTCTACAAGGTCGAGGGCGGCTTGAGGTCCGTCAACCATGGAGACGGCTACGGCTCGATTAAGTTCGACGACGGGGGACATGGTGAGGTGGGCTAGATCGGCGTAAAGGGTTGCGATACGGGGCCAGTCGGTCTCCTCAGGGGTGCGGGCCCGGGCATGGCATGCGGCGATCTCAGCTTGCAGGAGGTAGGGGCCTCGGGGCTTACCGATCTTGAGAGCGCGGTCGATGGCGGTAAGGCCACGGTGGATGAGGAGGCGGTCCCAATGAGCTCGGTTTTGTTCAAGCAGCAGAACCGGCTCCCCATGTGTATCGATGCGGGCCCGCGTGCGAGAGGCCTGAATTTCCATGAGGGCCAGGAGGCCGTGAACCTCGGGTTCGTTCGGGGTGAGCTCGGCAAGGATGCGGCCGAGGCGAAGAGCGTCATCGCAGAGCGTGGGGCGCATGAGGTCGTCACCGGCGGTGGCGGAGTAGCCCTCGTTGAAGATGAGGTAGATCACTTCGAGGACGGAGGAGAGGCGCGCGGTGAGATCGGGGCCAAGAGGCACTTCGAAGGGGATGTGTTTGTCGACGAGGGTGCGTTTGGCGCGGACAATACGCTGGGCGATGGTGGGTTCTGGGGTGAGAAAGGCGCGGGCGATCTCGTCCGTGGTGAGGCCACCGAGCAAACGGAGGGTAAGGGCGGCTCGCGAGTCGGTGGAGAGGACGGGATGGCAGGAGATGAAGAGGAGGCGGAGCAGGTCGTCGCTGATGGTGTCGTCGAGCGCGGCGTTCAGATCGGGCACGGTTTGTTCAAGGGCTTCGAGTTCGCGGCCGAGCTCTTCGTGCTTGCGCTCAGCGACGGCATTGCGGCGGAACAGATCGATGGCGCGGCGTTTGGCGGTCGCGGTGAGCCATGCCGCGGGCTTGTCGGGGACGCCAGATTGTGGCCACTGCTCCAACGCGGCGACGAGCGCCTCCTGCGCCAGGTCTTCGGCCAGGCCGACATCTCGGGTGAGACGCGTGAGCCCGGCAATGACGCGTGACGATTCGATGCGCCAGACGGCTTCGATCGTGCGGTGGGTCGCGTGCTGTGGATCGGTAGCAGACACTGCTACCGATCACACCAGCTTTTGATCCGTCGATGCAAGTGCCGCTATTTTTCGAGTGCCTGATTGGGCAGCTCAGCCCGCTTTGCTACTTTGTACTGGATCTCGTCCGTGGACAGGATCGGTGCGAAATCTTCCATCTCGAAGACCTGACGGACTTCGATTTCGGAGTCGCCGGCGTGGGGGTTGGGGCAGCGCTTGACCCACTCGAT
Organism: uncultured Acidobacteriaceae bacterium; assembly: GCA_964242875.1. GTDB lineage: Bacteria > Acidobacteriota > Terriglobia > Terriglobales > Acidobacteriaceae > Edaphobacter. The sequence continues at coordinate 14,747 of CAXTCB010000058.1, read as the reverse complement.
GGCTTCTTCGAGGGACTTGACCTGCCAGATCCAGAAGCCGGCGATGAGTTCCTTGGCTTCGGCGAAAGGGCCGTCGACGACGGTGCGAGACTTGCCGGAAAATTTGACGCGTGCGCCTTTCGAGCTGGGCTGCAGCCCATCCATGGCGAGAACGACGCCAGCCTTGATGAGTTCTTCGTTGAACTTACCCATCTCGGCCATGAGCTGTGGATCGGGGAGGGCGCCTTCTTTCTCTGACTCCGGAGTTGCTTTGACGATGACCATGAATCGCATTTCTTTGTCCTCTTCGAGTTGGGATGAATGTGCAGGTATCGCTACTTAGCTGCAGAGCAATTGTGGTCGCTCTGTGAAGACGTCGAAGGAGGCGGGGAGAAATCGACAAGTTCTCACGAATATTTTGAATTATGTGTAGAGCTGCAGCCCCACGCTGGCTCCCGCCAGCCTTGGCGCCGTCAAGCGGCTGCACTCTGTTGAGCGCCTTCAGGAGTCAGCGCAGACCATATCGTCAGAGATCCGTTCACGAAAGCTCGCTCAGCCAGGTCACCGAAACCCGCACGGGCAGGTTAGCGCGCTTAGCCCCCCGGTGATGGATCTATTAAGCGGTTCTTCGATGCAGCCAGTCAACGCCGTCCGGTAACCGCGATCAGGGGATCGCTCTCGACGCCGTCCCGCAGCACCTCTATGCTGACGTCGCGAAAGCCGGCTCGCTGGAGGTAGAGGCGCACCAGGGCGGCATGCCCGCGGCCGTCAAGCGATCGCCAGATTGCCACCGCCTTGGTCGGAAAGCAGCGGTTGGAGAAGCTGACGATAAAGGGAGCGCCCGGCCGCAGGACCCGCAAGAGGTCAGCAAAGACCTCCACGGGACGTTGCAGGTACTGAACGCCGACACAGCACAGGGCGGCATCGCAGCTGTCGGGCTCCAGCGGCAGCAGGGGGATGCGGTTCAGGTCCTGCACGAAGCTCCGGCTGAGCCGTGGGTTGGCCCTCAGCTCCTCGGCATTCATGCCGTGGCCGATCACTTCGGTGAAAGCGACCTCCGGAGGCAGATGGCTGATCCAACTCGACATCAGATCCAGAAGCACGCCTCCAGCAGGCAACGTGGCTCGGTAATAGGCAGTAAGAGCGCGTGTGGCCGCCTCGTCGATATGGGTGACCAGCCGAGCAGGTGCATAGAATGCGGCGTCGTCGCCTCCATCTTCCTTGAGAAAGGCGCCGGTTGGCAGCTCGGGGAACGGTCGTTCCTCCTTGCCTTCGGTGTCTGTCATGCCTTATCGATTTCCCTTCCTGGTTCGATTATCTTCTCCGATTTGGGGGCGTGGTGGGCCCCGGAGGAGACATCTGTGTTGCTACAGCAGGAAAGGGGAATGCGCAGAAGGGGCAAAGTCTTTCCGCCTTTGAGCTGACGGGTCAACGCCGGTTGTAAAGCGGCCGTCGGGCAAATGCTGTACGCGTAAGAGAGAACGGGGTCATGCCTGGGGAAAGGTGTTCAAAGCACCTCATCAGGAACCGTAAACCCGTGTTGAATGCCACCATCAATCGGGAAGACCGAAGCAGTAATAAATCCGGCGTCTTCACTTGCCAGAAACGCTACGGTGCCGGCGAGCTCCTCAAGTTTGCCGAAACGGCCGAATGGCATATGGATGAAACGGCGACTGCGTTCCTGATCTCCGATTCCAGAGAATAGCTCCATAAGTTGTGGCGTCTCAATTGGACCCAACGAAAGAGCATTCACTCGAATTCCCTGCCGTGCAAGGTTCGTGCCGAGGTCACGGCTTAGTTGCGCCACGGCCGCTTTCGCCGCGTTGTACGCCATCTGCCCAGTCGCTGATCCCATGCCGGCCAGGAAAGAGCTGCTGTTCACGATGGACCCGCCCGGAGGATCGTTCCTGAGCATGTAAGGAACGCAATGCTTGCAGCAGAGCCAGACGGTGCGGAAGTTCGCGGCGAAGATTCGATCCAGGGTTTCACTTGACGTGTTGACGACAGATTTATCTTCCGATGAGACAGCGCCGGCATTGTTATAGAGGAAGTCGATTCGGCCGGTTTTCTCGTGCAGACGAGCAAAGAGATCCTGCACTTCCGCCTCGCTGCTGAGATCCGCGATTTCCTGCAGCGACCCGGTGCTATGCTCCTGCCGATCAACGCCGACGACGACAGCGCCTTCGCCGATCAGTCGCTGGGCAACAGCACGGCCGATAACGCTGGCAGCACCTGCAATCACACATACCTTGCCTTCTAAACGCCGGCAGGTTGAGTAGAGTTCTTCGGGCATCGGTCAGCCTCCATTCCAGGTATTGTCAATCATCGACCTGTTCCCACACACGAGTCGCCTCGTCGGAAGCAACGTCGCAAGTCAGCTGATTTGATAGCGAGCTTCCTGGACGACTCCACGAGCGTAGGACCAATGAAGTTGGAGGTTCGTCGCGGTCTACGCTCAGCGAACCCGACACCGTCGCGGACTGAAATGCACAAGGCCCCTGTGCATCCGAAGGTGGCATTTGCGAAGGGGTCTTGAGCAAGGCAGAAAATGGTTTGAAGGGTAGGCAATGAGGTTCGGGTGCGTCGCCTGGAACCTCGAAGCCTGTTCCGGGCCGCCCCGGCGCTCAGCACTCCTGACGACACCCGGCAGGCCTGAAGCTCAGACAGCACGTCTCCGTTTACAAGTGGCCTTTATCTTGCCAAGCAATCTGATTCAGCGGCTCGTCGATTCGAAGAAGTTCCCTGAGCAGGATTCCTCCGGGCAGCCCTGCTTTGCCAAACAGGTGGTGCTGTACCTCGATGACCCTGGGCAAGGCCTCCTGCAAGGTTTGCAACCCGCTGCTCGTAACTTCGATCCGCTTGGCGCGGGAGTCCGACTTGCTCGTCCGCCTGGACACCATCTTCTTCGCCTCTAAAGCCTTCAGAGTCTGCGAAACCTGCATGGGATGAATTCCCGCAGAACGAGCCAGCGCAATCTGAGTCACCGGCACATCGTCGCGGCCAAACCACGCTACCAGGGCCAACGTGATGAACTGAAGATTTGTGAGGTCAAGGAGGGTGAGCGCCCGATCAACTTCGCGCTGGTAGCGCGCGGTGATGCGCCACATCACAAATCCGACGGCATTCTCTGGCGCACCGAGAGACACCTCTTCAAACATCTTCCGTATGGCTTTCCCTTTGCTTTGCACCCTCTCATGGTAGAGCGCGAGCAGGAGAGGCAGCACCTTTCGTGCATCTTTTCGTAAATATGTTTATCTTATTGGGGTGTACGGAGCGGATGTATGGCTTGCTTGGCCTCTCCGCAATAATCAAATGAACAGCAGTCTGGAGAAGACACAACGATGACAAAGAAAAAGCTTGATCTCGCATTCTGGGATTACGATCGCACCCGCCCCTTGGCTGAGGGAACCGTCAAGATCGATGGCGTCGATGGAATCTTTCACACTGCGCCGATCGTCACGGAGATCTTCCGAGGCATGATCGCTGATAACTCCTTCGATGTTTCGGAGCTTGGATTCACGTACTTTCTACGCACGTTCAAGGAGGGAAAGTCACCGTTCGTCGCGATTCCCGTCTTTCCGAATCGCGCCTTTCGTCACTCTGCCATCTTCGTCAACAAAGCCAGCGGCATAACAACGCCCGGGGACTTAAACGGCAAGACACTTGGCGAACTTGCCCTGTATGGCCATGACGCCGGCATCATGCCCAAGGGCATGTTGATGCACGAATTCGGGTTCAAGCCGGAGACCTGCAAATGGATCATCGGCGGGTTGGACTGGCCGCTCAAGCCGATCGACTTCGTGCCCCAGCCTCATCCCGCCAACGTCGAGGTGTCTAACATTGCGCAAGGCAAGGAGCTGGGCGCCATGCTCGAAGCAGGTGAGATCGACGCACTGATCTCAGCAGATGTGCCGAAGTGCATGCTCGACCATTCGCCGAACGTGAGCAGGCTGTTTCCCAACTACAGGGAGGTTGAGATCGCCTACTACAAGCGCACTGGCATCTTTCCGATCATGCACACCGTGGTCATCCGTCGCGACCTGCTCGCGAATCACCCTGAGCTGTCGCAGTCCATCTACAAAGGGTTTTGCGATGCAAAGAAGGCCGTGGAAGAAAAGTACAAGCAGGGGTTGATCTTCAACAGTATGGGAACGATGTTCCCGTGGTTCAGCCAACTAGTCGAGGAGGATGTGGCTACCCTGGGCGAGGACTGGTGGCCGTACGGTATCCAGGCAAACCGGAAGTCCATTGATGCCGTACTCCGGTATCACCATGAGCAAGGAATTACAGACCGGCTCTTCGCCATTGAGGACATCTTTCTGCCGGAGTTGCTGACGACCTAAGCCGCTCACTACGCCGGGCGTTCAGACTCCAGGAGTTGAGACCGCAGTCCGGTTGGCCCGATCTTTTAACGATCAGATCGCAACTGCCTTCTGTTCTCGGCCCGACCGTTCCAAGGTCTTGCAAGGCTTCCGACACCTTCACCGCTCAGTCGGAGAGTGCGCTGACATCGATGTATGGTCCACAACCGGAATCTAGCTGCTGAGGCGCTTGCTTGGGACTTTGGCGTACCTTGCTATATCTCTGGCGCGTTCTGCGTGGCTGCGGAGCCTTCGCTCCTCTAAGCTGGGACAGTAAACAGCGAGGCGAGGGCATGAATAAACATTTTCGGGTCGCCGGGATGCTTGCTACCAGATTGGAGGAGTCGGGGATCTCTGTCGCCGCCGTCCTGCGCCGAGCCACGTTACCGCAGGACTTCTTCCAACACACCCGCATTCTCGTCTCTACCCCGGAGTTATTCGCTCTCTGGAGGGCAATTGCTGATGTCAGTCAAGACGCCTCGATAGGCTTGAAGCTGGCCACAGAGACCAGAATAGAGCGCTTCCATCCCATGGGCATCGCGGCTCTCTCGACCGAGAGTTTCGGCGCCGCCATCAAACAAATGGCCCACTATAAGAAACTGTCCGCGCCGGAAGAGATCCTGCACGAGCACGCGGAGGAGGAGTGGAGTATCCGTTTCCGGTGGACGCTGGCTGTTGATATCGAGCCTGCCGTTCTCGTCGAACACTGTTTTGCCTGGGTTCTCACGATCGCAAGGCAAGGAACAGGGCAAAAAGTCTCTCCGTTGCGGGTGGAATTCGTGCAGCCACGCTCCCATGGGAGATCACTGGAGCGCTTCTTCGGCTGCCCGGTCGTTTGCGGGGCTACACGCAACGCCCTGGTCTTCCGCAGTTCGGATGCGGCGCTGCCCTTTGTGACTCGGAATGCGGAACTGCTCGATATGCTTGCCCCGCAGTTCGAGGTGGAGCTGAAGCAGCGTGCAGAAAAGGAAGACAGCTTTGTGGAGCTGGTACGGAGTGCCATTCAGCAGAAACTCACCGGCCACCGGCCCGTCATTGACGACGTTGCGAAAGATCTGCGCTTGAGCCCGCGTACCCTGCAGCGGCGTTTGCAGCAATTGGGATCAAGCTACCAGCGAGTGCTCGACGAAGCACGGCACGAGATGGCCAGGTACTACCTTCGCAACTCCGTTCTCGAACTCGCGGAAGCGGCTTATCTGCTCGGCTATGAAGACGCCAATTCCTTTGCGCGAGCCTTTCGCAACTGGGAAGGGATGCCGCCGAAACACTGGCGCGAAGCGCATCAAGGAGATGCTGCAATCGGGAGCGCAGCGAGACCGAATTAGCCCACGCCCCTTCGATCGTCACCAGGTCGCTCTTGCAGGCGATCACGACCTTCCACGCTCGGAATGAGCCCAACACGCAAACAAGGTCACTCTCATGGAAATGCAGGTCGTCGTCATCATAGGTGCCGGAGGCATCGGCATAGCCATCGCCCGCCGCCAGGGTTTTGGAAGACATATTCTGTTGACAGACTTCAATCAGGAACTGTTGGATAAGGCCGCGCAGGAGCTCGAGGTCGCCAGCTACAAGGTCTCAACGCGACATGTCGATGTTTCCTCTCGCGAATCGGTGCGCTCACTGGCGGATGCGGCTTCCGCACTGGGCAGCGTCGTCCAGGTCATCAACACTGCTGGCGTCTCGCCCAATATGGCTCCGCCCGAACGGGTGCTGGCTGTAGACCTGTATGGCAGTGCCGTCGTGTTTGAAGAATTTCGCCGCGTCATCGCTCCCGGCGGTGCCGGGCTCATCATCTCCAGTATGGCGGGGCACATGTCAGCCACGCTGCCACCCGAACAGGATCACGCTCTGGCCTTCACTCCCGCCGATGAGCTATTGCAACTCCCCTTCCTGAATACAGAGGCGGTGCCGAACTCCATGGTGGCCTACATTCTTTCCAAACGTGCCAATCACGTTCGCGTTCAGGCAGAGAGCATCAAGTGGGGTGAGCGCGGCGCTCGAGTGAACTCGATCAGTCCTGGAATCATCGCGACCCCGCTGGCGCAGCATGAGTTGAACTCTCCTATCGGAGATGTGTATCGTGCCATGATCGCGGCGTCTCCGGCGAAGCGGATGGCATCCCCGGATGAGGTTGCCGTGGCTGCCTCTTACCTGCTTGGACCGGACGCCGGCTTCATCACGGGAAGCGACCTCCTCATCGACGGCGGTGTGATCGCAGCCATGCGCGCCGGACTGCTCCCCACACCGTAGCTCTCTACGAGGTTTTTATGGCGAGGATTCTGGTTCTTGGGGCAAACGGCGAGATCGCACGGTTTGCGACCGATCTCTTTCTCAAAACCACCGATGCTCATCTGACACTGTTTCTGCGTCACGCCAAACGTCTGAAATCCCTCGGAGATCGTGTTCGGATTGTGGAGGGTGACGTTTTGGATCCGAAAGCACTCGATGCTGTGATGAACGGGCAGGATGTTGTCTATGCCAATCTGGCCGGATCGCTGGAACAGCAGGCTCGAAACATCGTGGCTGCTATGGAGAGAGCCGGCGTGAAGCGGCTGATCTTCATCAGTACCATGGGCGTCTATAACGAGGTTCCGGGCGAGAGCCACGGCAGCGTCCTGGACCCGTACCGAAAGGCGACGACCCTTATTGAAGCCTCAGACCTGGACTACACCATCGTGCGCCCGGCCTGGCTGAACAACAAAGATGAGATTGCCTATGGCACTACGGAGAAAGGCGAGATGTTCAAACATGCCACCCAAGTCGTTTCACGCAAGAGTGTAGCAGCCCTGGTCGTCAAGCTCGCGACCCAACCCGGTCTCGGCAGACGCGCCAGTCTTGGTGTTCACAAGTTATAGAGACCGAAGTTCGTCCCGGAGGCTGGACGGGACCTTATCGCAAAAAGGAGACGTCAATGGAAAAGCGCATTTTAGGAAAGAGCGGTCTTGAAGTATCAGCCCTGGGGTTTGGCTGCATGGGTCTCAGCTTCGGCTATGGTCCTGCGACCGAGAAAAAAGAGGCCATAAAGGTCATCCGTGCAGCGTATGACGGTGGGGTTACGTTCTTCGATACAGCGGAGGCGTATGGGCCGTTTGAGAACGAAACACTCGTGGGCGAGGCTCTTGCGTCGGTTCGGGATAAAGTCGTCATTGCGACGAAGTTCGGCTTCAAGGAAGGCAAGCCCGACCTCGGTCTCAACAGCAAGCCGCAGCACATCCGGGAGGTTGCGGAGGCCTCGCTCAAACGTCTCGATACTGATGTGATCGATCTTTTTTATCAACACCGTGTTGATCCCGAGGTGCCTATTGAAGAGGTGGCCGGCACCGTAAAGGATCTTATTGCCGAGGGCAAGGTCAGGCACTTCGGAATGTCTGAGGCCGGTGCGCAGACCCTTCGGAAAGCCCACGCCGTGCAGCCTGTGGCAGCTCTTCAGAGTGAGTATTCCCTTTGGTGGCGGGAGCCGGAAAAAGAGATCCTGCCTACGCTCGAAGAGCTTGGCATCGGCTTCGTTCCCTTCAGCCCTCTGGGGAAAGGTTTCCTGACGGGCGCGATCAATGCAAGCACCACGTTCGACACCACCGACTTCCGCAACAAGGTTCCACGCTTTGCGGAGGAGGCGCGAAAAGCCAACCAACACCTTGTCGATGTACTGGGGCAGCTCTCCGAACGCAAGGGCGTCACCCGCGCTCAAATAGCACTTGCGTGGCTGCTCGCACAAAAACCATGGATCGTTCCAATTCCAGGCACCACGAAGCTCCACCGTCTTGAGGAAAATCTTGGTGGGGCGAATGTTCAGCTCTCTCCAGACAACCTGCAGCATATTGAGGCCGCACTGAAGGGTATCGAAGTGCAGGGCGCACGTTACCCTCAGCATCTGCAGGCAAATGTTGGACGCTAGCGACTGTAAACCAACCTCAGTCCCGTCCATGCGGCACGTCGGGCGGGGCTTCAGGACGGCACTTTCGATGATGAGCGAGGCTGTTTCCAGGTGGCGAGAACCGACAGGGCCGATTTGAGGCGGGAAACGGCAGATGCAGCCGCGGAAGTGCTCTTGACGCGGGCTTCGGTGCGACCACCGCCGTGGTAGACCTGTCTCCCCGCGACTCGGTTCATGCCCTCGCTGAAACAGTGACAAAGCTCGGGGGAGATCTCCGCTTTCATCCATGCCGCGGGCGTTTCACCTTCGCAGGCGCCTCCCGAGACGAGTCTCAAGGTCGATCTTTACGGAACGGCGCTGGTGCTTGAGGAGTTCGGCCATGGTATTGCGCCTGGAGGTTCGGGCGTGGTCCTTGCCTCTCAGTCCGGCCATCGCCTGCCTTCACTCAGCACAGAACCGAATCGTGCGCTGGCAACGACACCGGTTGAAGAACTTCTCGCTCTGCCGGTGCTCCAGCCCGATCAAGTCAGCTCGAGCGTGTTGGCTTCATCGCCTCCAGCGTCAGCGTAATTGTTCTGATCTGGATCAGAAACGAGCTTGAGCGTGTACACGAGAGGGCGCGCGCGGGGTCTACGGGACTTTGATTTGCCTGTTAGTTAGGTGCCATACGAAGCGAAGTACTTAGCCTTGTATGGCGGGGACGACGGGGCTCGAACCCGCGACCTCTGCCGTGACAGGGCAGCGCTCTAACCAACTGAGCTACGTCCCCAAAACCCTTACGGGCTGTTCCCGCTTAGCGGATTCGGTCTGCCAACACTCGGTGAGTCTTGGCAGCGAACTTCAGATAGCGTTTGCCTTGGAAGCAATGCCTTACCGAAGCTCGGTCACAGACCAAAGTCTATCAGAAATTTAGCGGCGCAAGCTTGTTCGCGTTCGTGGGATTGCCCTCTGCTCACCCGCCTACTGCACCTTCCCTTGCGGACGCAAGCTTCGCATACCCAGCGCGCAGTCGATGGCGTTTGCCGCCGCAAGCTTGAGATTATCCGCCGCCACACAGAGCCAGAAGCGCGTCGCCATCTCCTCCACGCCAGCTGACGACACGCTCACCAGGAGTTCGCGACGACCCGCTGCCAAAAGATTGCTGGGGAGCTCCGCATCCTTCGTCACTTCGATCCTTCCTCCATCCAGAGCTTTGGAAACAGCAGCTAAAGACAATGCTGTTTCGAACTCTAGAAAAACAGAACAGGTATAGCCGTGAAACACCGGAACCTGCAACAGCTGCAAAGCCAGGTTCGGCAGTTGGCCGTTCGAAAGAGAAGCATAGTGAGAGGCGATTGCGCGGGATCGATCCGCCAGCTTCACCTGACCATCTTCTCCCAGTTCGACAAGAACATTGAACGCCGTCTGCGCGTCGAAGGTCTCTTGCGGAAGATCCTTGAAAGAAAGCAGGCTGACCGTCTGCTGGTGCAGCTCGTCCAGACCTGCGCGTCCGAGTTCCGACGCAGGCTGAAGGATGGTTGCCGCCAGCGTTTGAGGCTTCTGCACGCCTTCGGAGAGACGCGTCGCCAGCATCGCGAGCGTTGTCGCCATCGGATGCGCAGGCACGACCGCCGCGGTCTTCAGATCCGGACGGCGAGCCGAAACGCCGGTCGCCGCCTTCTCCGTCCTGACATTAAGCGGTGCCACCCACGGAGACCAGACCATCACCTCAGGCTCCGCAACAAGCGCGTAGGTGAGATCTACGATCATGGCGCCCGCCTGCCGAGCGCTCTTCCAATGCTCCCGGGTCTGTTCCTGTGACCCGGCGAAGAAGGCAAAATCCGCTCCCTCAAAGGAGCTGGCACTTACGGTGCGGATGAAGGATGCCTCGTCGCCGACCGTTGTAATCTGGCCCTCTACGGACTCGGTATCGAAGAGAAAGATCTCAGCCGTCCCAAGCACAGAATCGGCGATCTCTTCACTTAGTTCCTTCCCAAGCAGGGAGGAAGCACCGACAAGGACGACTCGCAACTGGTGTGGAGGCATGTCTCCTAAGATGCTTGGAACGTCACTCTGGCTCGTCCTACGCCCCGGTAATTGCTCGCCGGCGCGTTCTTCCACGAGAATAGGCCAGACGCGCAAGAACACCCGAGATGAGATACCCCAGCGAGATCACCATCAGCGCATATTCCGAATAGGCAACGATAACGGCCGTAATGAAGGCAAGCAGCGCCAGGAACTGAAACGGATGTTTGCCCCGCAGCGTAAGCTCCTTCCCGCTCCAGAAGCGCCAGGAACTCACCATTAAGACACCGGAAAACAGAATCAGCCCAAGCCATACCAGGGAGATCCATGGATTGTCGATGGGTGAGCCTCTGAAACCGTGGACGACGGACGCCAGCACACCGGCTCCAGCAGGGATCGGCATTCCGACAAAGTACTTCCGGTCCGGTCGGCCCGGATTGCGGGGTTGCGGATTGACGCTCACGTTGAAGCGCGCCAGCCGGCTCGCGCCGCAGATGAGAAAGAGAAAACATGCGAGAACGCCGAAATGGGCCACCCGCTCCCGCAGATAAGGACTGACCGTCAGCGGGAGCATGCGGAAACCCCAGATGTACGCCAGAATGGCGGGAGCCACGCCGAACGTGATCACATCCGCCAGCGAATCCAGCTCCCTGCCAAATGCGCTTGTGGTGTGCGTCATGCGAGCGATCCGGCCGTCCAATCCATCGAAGAGCACAGCAAAGCCGATCGCAAGCGCCGCCCGGTCAAAGTAGGCAGGATCAGCGACCGATCCCTGGAGGCTCTGCGTCATCGCATAGAAGCCCGCTGCGATGTTGCCGGCTGTGAACAGCGACGGCAGGACGTACATGCCGCGACTCGGCTGCCGTCGGGGCTTCATCTCCGTTGTCTGCGGAAGAAACGTCTCCATCAGCGCGCCGGTGCTCCAGCAGTCGCAACCCTCGCCAGCAGCTCCGCAGGAACAACAGCGAGAACCGTCTTTCCGCCAACGACCCGCATTCCCGTCTTTACCTTGAGATCAGCCTCCGCTGGCAGCAGAACGTCGCACCGCGACCCGAATTTGATCAATCCTATGCGTTGGCCGCGTTCTACACGATCGCCAGCCTTCAGGTTACAAACGATCCTGCGAGCCAGCAGACCGGCTATCTGCTTGAAGCTGACCTCATACGCACCGGCATCGATGACGATCAGCGTCTGCTCGTTCTCGACAACAGACTCCGCCTTCATCGCATTCAGAAAGCGTCCCTTGCGGAACTCACAGAGCTTGACGGTCCCGCTCACAGGGGAGCGATTGACGTGCACATCAAAGACATTCAGGAAGATACTGAGCCGAAGCCGACTTCCACTGGGCATCTCAATCCACTCGGCTTCCGTCACCAGACCGTCTGCAGGAGAGACAATCTGCCCGGGAGATGAAGGAATCTCACGTGCAGGATCGCGGAAAAACCAGAGAAAAAAGCCGGCAAACACGATCGGGATCAACACCAGCCAGATGACGTGAGTAGAGAGCCAAAGAAGAATAGCGACCACGCCGAAAGCCAGACCGTACAGATACCCGTCACGAACCATGATTGCCGCAATTATAGATGCGCGCTGAGACCTCAGAGTGTGAGCGCCATCAGAAGCGCATCATCGGCCGGATCCGCATAGTACCGTGTCCTCGTGCCAACAACACGGAATCCTAAGGATCGATAGAGCGCAACGGCTCCGGCACTCCTCGAACGTACCTCAAGCTCCAACGCGGCTGCTGCACGATCCCGACTCCAATGGATCACCCTCCGGCAAAGCTCTCTGCCGATGCCGGCGCCGCGGGCGCTCGGGAGCACCGCAATGCTCTCCAGCTCCGCGATCTGCGGGATCAAGGAGGGCAACGCTGCCGCCGCGAAACCGACGGTGGTCTCCGCCTGCTCTGCGACAAAGATCACCCGATCAAGTGCCGTCTCCGGCAACGCGATGTATCGCTCATATTCGCTTTGAGGCCAGTGAGGGAGATCTGGCGTAGATCGCTCGATGTCCAAGATCCTTCCGATGTCCGTCCGCTGGGCGACACGGATCGATATGGTCACGAGCGCGAGATCCTGGTCACAGCCGCGATCTGGTGGGTGCGTTGTCGAGCCAGCGTCTCCTGCTCTGTCTTATGCAGGTAGAGCCCGTCAAGCAGAAGCGGGTCGTCAAGTTGCCCAAGCGACAGGCGCCGCAAGGCCAGTGGCAGCGCGTCGGCTGCTGTCAGAACAGAAGTCTCGTGAACATCGCTGTCCTTCATCTCAGGTCCTTGGCGAGCTTCGCGAACGATCGGCACCCCGAGGGTACGGGCATGGTCCACGACCCAGGCCATGGTTGCGACAGCCTGCTCCCCGACTTCTTGCGCCGTGGCCCGTGCCCAGAAAACCTCACCTCGCCCAGCATCCAACATGACGATCGACTCCCGGCTTCCCTTCTGCGCCAGAACCTCAAGTCTGGAGACGGCGATCAACGGTCGGCCGCTCCCCTCGCATAATCCCTTCGCGGCACTCAGCCCGACGCGAACCCCCGTGAAAGATCCAGGACCCCGAACCACAACCACAGCCTCCAGCTCCCGCAGATTCCACGTACGGCCGCGCAGGATCTCCGCGACGGCGCCAACCAGCTCCTCGGAGGCGCCCCTGCCCGGAAGCAGTCTTTGCTCCAGAAGCTGATGGCCCTCCGCAATGGCAACGCTGGCCTCGCTCCCGCAGGTATCAAGCAGAAGAAGCTTTGGGAACTCAGGTATGCGGACCAGCGCAGCGGCATCAGGCATCAGCTACAAATGATAGCGGCAGAAGACCAACAGGGCACATGGCGGAAGCTTCTTGACAGCTCTGGACTCGCAGCCACTATGCTCATCCCCAAGCGTGATCTCCTAAGCCCGCATCCTCGCCTTGACCCCGGGAGCCCTCCAGCCATGACGATCGGATCTACCGCAACCAGCGCTCACTTCGATAGCCCTGCACCGCAGAGCCTGAACGTGCGCTGGTTTGTCTGCGGACTTCTCTTTCTGGCCACAACGATCAACTACATGGATCGCTCGGTACTCTCGCTGATCGAACCCCTCCTGCACAGCGTCCCCTTCATGGGATGGGACGTCAGCAAGGACGCCACCCATCAAAGCCTGTTCAATAACAACTACGGCAACATCGTCATCTGCTTTCAGATCGCCTATGGGGTAGGTCTCCTGATCGCCGGTCGCATTATTGACAGGCTTGGGACCAGAATCGGCTACGCCGTGGCGATCCTGATCTGGGGACTCTCTTCGATGGGCCACTCGATCGTTACCTCCGTCGCCGGTTTCTGCGTGGCAAGAGCCTTGCTGGGGCTCGGAGAAGCCGGTAACTTCCCTGCCGCTATCAAAGCCACCACCGAATGGTTTCCCTCGGAGGAGCGCGCGCTCGCCACCGGCCTCTTCAACTCCGGCTCCAACGCTTCGGCCTTTATTGCACCCGCGCTTGTCGCCCTTGTCACCGCACGCTATGGCTGGCATGCCGCCTTCCTAAGCACCGGGTCCATGGGCCTCCTGTGGCTGATGATCTGGCTGCTCTTTCCCTACAACCGCCTGCGCCGCGCAGCAACCATCACCCAGCAGAACCTGATCCCGGTAACAAGCGGTGGCCCGCTTCTTTCCCTTCTGTTCCGCAACCGCGGTCTCTACGCCTTCTCCATCGCCAAAGGCATGACTGACCCCATCTGGTGGTTCTACCTCTTCTACCTGCCCAAGTACCTCAACGAGAACTACGGTCTGAGTCTGGCGCACGCCTACTGGCAGATCGTCGCCGTCTACGCCGTCTCGTCGGTCGGCTCCATTCTCGGCGGCGGCCTCTCCGGCTGGCGCATGAAGCGCGGACACAGCGTCAATAGTGGCCGCAAGTTTGCCCTCCTGATCTGCGCCCTTTGTGTCCTGCCCATCATGCTCGTGCCAACCATGCACACGCTCTCTCCCCACAATGCGTGGCCGGCCGTCGCCCTCTTCGCGCTCGCCGCAGCCGCGCACCAGGGCTGGTCGGCTAATCTCTTTTCTACCCCGACTGACATGTTCCCCTCGACCGCCGTCTCTACCGTCGTCGGCATCGGCGGCGCCACCGGTGCGGCCGGCGGCGCCATCTTCACCGCCCTGGTTAAAACCAGCTTCTCCCTCCACCCCCTGCTCATCTTCGGCCTCGCCGCCTTCGCCTATGTCAGCGCTTTTGCCATCTTCCAGCTCCTGGTCCCACGATTGGGCGTCCGTCCTCAAGAAGCCTGACGCGAGGCCGTACCGCTGTCCCGCTAGCCCCCTGCTAAACTCACCACAACCACCCGCATGTCCAGCCCAGACAAAAAGTTCTACGTCACCACGCCGATCTACTACGTCAACGCGCGTCCGCACATCGGCCACGCCTACACCACCATCGTGGCCGACGTCGTCGCCCGCCGCCACCGCCTGCTCGGCGACAAGACCTGGTTCCTCACCGGAACCGACGAGCACGGTCAGAAGATCGAGCGCTCTTCAAGCGCGGCGGGAGTGCCGCCGCAGCAATTTGCTG
>CAXTCB010000057.1:0-19944 GCA_964242875.1 uncultured Acidobacteriaceae bacterium | reverse complement strand
TCGCCGGTGCCGGCGTCTTCGGACGCCATCACCTGCGCGTCTACCGCGAGCTCGAGCAGGCCGGCCACCCCGTCCATCTCGCCGCCGTCATCGACCCCAACCCCAGCACCGCCGCCCAGGCCTCGGCAGACTTCAACATCCCTTCTTTTCCCACTGTTCAGGCTGCCATCACGGCCCTCGGACCTCCCACTGCCGCCTCTGTTTGCGTCCCCACGGCGCATCACGCAGAGGTCGCCATTCCTCTGCTCGAAGCCGGCGTTCACTGCCTCATTGAAAAGCCGCTCGCCGCAACCCTCGCCGAGGCTGACGCGATCCTCAGCGCCGCGCAACAGCATCACCTCCTCATCCAGCCAGGGCATCTCGAGCGCTTCAACCCCGCCGTGACCGCTGCCCGTGCGCATCTGCATCAGCCCATGTTCTTTGAGGCGCATCGCCTCAGCATCTTCACGCCTCGATCGCTTGATGTCGATGTCGTCCTCGACCTCATGATCCACGATCTCGACATCGTCCTCAGCCTGGTCGACTCACCTGTGCGCGAGCTTCGCGCCGTCGGCCTGCCCGTCCTGTCGCGCAAGGTCGACATCGCCAACGTTCGCGTTGAGTTTGAGAACGGCTGCGTCGCCAACTTCACCGCCAGCCGCGTCAGCACAGAGCGTGTGCGTAAGTTGCGCTTCTTCCAGCCCCAGCAATACCTCTCGCTGGATTTCGCCCGTCAGGATCTGCTGCTGATCGATGTACGCGCCGTCGCCGGTATGGATCCCGCCTATCTCGCGACGCTCACCGCCGCTATGGCACAGAATCCCGGCGCCCCGGGCCATCCCACACCCGGACTGTCGCTCAGCAAGGTGCCCGTCACACCGGGCGAACCCTTGCGCCTTGA
This sequence comes from uncultured Acidobacteriaceae bacterium, assembly GCA_964242875.1. Classification (GTDB taxonomy): domain Bacteria; phylum Acidobacteriota; class Terriglobia; order Terriglobales; family Acidobacteriaceae; genus Edaphobacter. The sequence continues at coordinate 19,064 of CAXTCB010000057.1, read as the reverse complement.
GATCGAAGCCTTCCTCAAATGTACCCAGAGCGGTAACAAACCCGTCGTCACCGGCGAAGATGGCCGACGTGCTCTGGCCCTTGCGCTCGAGATCACGGCAGCTATGGCCGAGCACGCTCAGCGCACAGGCCTTCAACCCTGATAGACCACAGGCCGAAGCCTCACTTCATCTGCTGCACAGGCACGGTGTCTGGAATCCTCAGATCGAACTGATCTTCTTCCATCTTTTCGTTAAACGTTGCCTTCGTCACAGTCACCGTCAGCGAGTACTGGTCGAGCGGCCGCTCAATCACAATCTTCGACGGAAAGCGAATCTCTCCGTAATCCTGGTAGTTGCTATAGTTCGCGCGCGTGACAATCTGTCCCGTCCCATCGTAGATCTCCTGCTGGTACGGCAGCAGGTTGTCCCGGCTGATATGTAAGACCCGGTTCGTATGCGCGATCTTTCCATCCGGTTTTCCGAGAATCTGCAGATCGTAGTCCGGCAACTCCACCAGATCTTTGTTCTTATCCGTCGTTTCGATCACGCGCATATCCTGTGTTCGCGAGACGATCTCTTCTTCACCTGGCCCGTGAATCAGCAGAGAGTCAAGAAACACGTATGGCCGTAGATTTTCGAGTCCATTCTTCGAGGCGGACTTCACCTCGTTCGTTCCAACAATCGCCTTGTTCCGCGGCGGGATCAGCAGCTTGAAGGTCTTTCCATCGCTCACCATGTCCATTGCCTTCGAGCGCAGGACCGGCACCAGAAGCAGAACGCGTAAATCCGCCGGCTTGCGCATGAAGATGTATCCCGAAAACGCTGGGTACTCCTTGATCTCGCCTGTCTGTCCACCACCGGTCGAGGCCGCTATCTCGACCGTCAAGTTCATCGTCTTGATCTCGCCATAGCGGCGATCGATTCCGCGTACCAAGCCGTCGAGTGACGTGCTCTGAACTACCGGTGCTCTCCGGATCTTTCGCACCATGCGTGTTCGCGATACACAGCCCGTCAGAGGGAGCGCCAGGCACAGCATCGCAAACAGCGCAGTGGATCTTTGGAGCATCAGCACAATCTCGAAGTATAGCGGTTCGACGAAGAGTCACTTCGTTCAGCGGAGGGACAATTCTCTAGTGAGATCATTGGATCCAAACCCTGCGGCAACGATTCGGAAACCTGTTTCGATGCGGGGTGTCGTTACGGAGTCCCTTGCCGCCGCAGTTCCGCCACATGGCCTGTATGCTCTGCAAGCGTTGTTGAAAATCTCGTGTGTCCAGCTCCATCGCTGACAAAATACAGATACTCCGTTTTAGGAGCGTGCAACACGGCACGAAGCGACGCGATGCCAGGACTCGCTATGGGTCCGGGTGGCAGCCCGGGATGACGATAGGTGTTGTACGGCGAGTCCGCCTTCAGGTCCGACGCGTAGATCGTTCCACGGTACCGACCATCCAGCAACGCCGCATAGATCACCGTCGGGTCGGTCTGCAGCGGCATTCCTTTCGCCAGGCGGTTCTCGAAGACGCTCGCCACCAGTGGCCGCTCCGCGCTTTGTCCCACCTCCTTCTCCACAATGGACGCCAGCGTCACGGTCCGCATGGAATCCGCAGCCATCCCGAGTGCAGCCGTCTGCTGCCGAAACCGCTTCACCATCACCGCCAGCATCCCCGCCGGCGTACTGTGGCGCGAGAATCGGTAGGTGTCGGGGTAAAGAAAGCCTTCCAGCGACGTTGGTTTGCTCCCGCGCACCAGGTCTGCGATCAAGTCCGTATTGCCCCGCTCTGCCGCCAGAAACTCCGCGGCCGATCCCAACCCTGCTGTTTCTACCGCTCGCGCGATGTCAAAAAGGTTGTAGCCCTCCGGAATGACCACCGTTCGCGTGTAGACGTCACCCCGCGCGACCCGGCCGTAGATCTCCACAGCCGAGGCCGGGTGATCAAACCGGTACTCGCCCGCCCGCAGCCTCCCCCCCTTCGTCACCCGCAGCAGGTCAAACGCATACCGGCTTCTCAAGACGCCACCCTGCTCCAGCAGCGCCGCCATTCGCGGTGTACCGCTGCCACTCGGAATATCCACAAACGTCTCCGCCGATGGACCGTAGGGAAGAAGCAAGAACCACGCACCCCCACCCGCCAGGACCAACAAAAACGCGACGAACACGCCGAGTTTTCTCAGAACTCACCTCCCATGCCGAGCAATGCCGCCGGCAAGCACTATCGCTCCCCCATTCTAAAGAGACCTGCTCTTGGCCGCGACCATCCGTCCGGCGATACACTTCGTCTGTGCATGAGCCCCCTGAGCCTGAAACGGCACCTCGCGGCTTGCCGCCGCGCATCCTCGGCCTGGATGTCGGCCGCAAGCGCATCGGCCTCGCCATCACAGATCCCTTGGGAATCACCGTGCAACCGCTCTTTACTCTTTATCGTGGAACGCTCCATGCCGACCTCAAATCCATCGGCCGCGTCCTGCGCAAGCATGTCGTCGCTGAGATCGTCGTTGGCAATCCGCTCCACATGTCCGGCGAAGTCAGCCCACAGGCCCTGAAGACGCAGGCGTTTGCCGAGGAGCTCCGCGCCACCTTCGGCCTTCCTGTCCATCTCACGGATGAGCGCCTCACTACCAGCGAGGCTCATCTTCATCTGCACGCCATGGGGAAACCGCGGCAGGAACACCGCCGCCTCGTCGATCAGGTTGCCGCCGTCTTCATCCTCGAAGGCTTTCTCGCCGCCCGCGAGTACCAGGAGGCTCGCCGCCTTCTCCACGATCCGACTCCGCTCTGACCCCCTCCCCTGGTCAGGCCCCCGCGTATAATTTGGTTTTCACGCGCCTGCGCACTCGGCAGGCCTGCTTCTATGCCCGGAGCAGGATCGCATCGTCCCCCGAAAGGTTTCACAATGGCTGAACAGATCAACATGCCGAGTCACGTCATGAAAAAGCTGCAGGAAGAGATTACGCAGCTTGAGTACGAACTAACCACTGAGCTTCCGGCCGAAATCAAGAAGGCTGTCGCGCTCGGCGACCTCTCTGAAAATGCCGAGTACCACTCCGCCAAGCAGCGTCAGGAGTTCGTCAACGCCCGCCTCGGCCAGCTCAAGAAGCGCATGGGTGAGCTCGCTATGGTCAATCTCGCGAACATCCCACGCAATAAGGTCGGCTTCGGCTCCACCATCGTTGTCTTCGACTCGACCAAGAACGAAGAGCTCACCTACAAGCTCGTCACCAGCGAGGAGTCTGACGTCGCCCAGGGCCTCATCTCGACCACCTCGCCCATCGGCCGCTCGCTCGTCGGCAAGGAACTCGGCGACATCGCCACAGTGGTGACACCGAACGGAAAACGCGAGCTGGAGGTGCTCAAGCTCACGACCATCCACGACACCGCCGCCGAGTAGTCGCAAAGACCCGCAATGACCTGGACCAGCCAATTCGGCAAAGGCAGCGGTTGGCTGTTGCAGAAGATCGTAAACGGCCTCGCCCTTTCGCGCATCTCGCCGAACACCCTGACCTTCATTGGCCTGCTCATCAACATCGTGGCCGCCATCCTCTTCGGCTACGCGCGCGGCGATCACGCCGACCGTATGTTTCTCTACGCCGGCCTGGTCGTCATCGGTGCCGGCCTGTTTGACATGGTGGATGGCCGCGTCGCGCGCCAGACCAACCAGGTCTCCGTCTTCGGTGCCTTCTTTGACTCCGTGATGGATCGCTACTCTGACGTCGCCCTCTTTTTCGGCCTGCTCGTCTACTACGCCCGCGGCAATCGTTTCTTCTACGTCGTCCTTGTCGCCTTTGTGATGACTGCCTCGCTCATGGTCAGCTACACCCGCGCCCGCGCAGAGGCCCTCATTGGCTCGTGCAAGGTTGGCTTTATGGAGCGACCAGAGCGTGTCGTGCTCATCATTCTGGGCGCCCTCTTCAATCACTGGGGAGTCATGGCACCGGCGCTCTGGGTTCTTGCCGTCTTCTCCACCATCACGGTCATCCACCGCATCCGCTACACCTACGTGCAGACCGAACGCCTGAAACTCGGCAAGCTCTCCTGAGCCGGCTTTCCACGATCTTCACTGATACGAACGCGCTCTGGCGTAACCCGAAGGCGCGTCCTGAGCAGGACACTCAGCTTGCTGGACGCCAGACGTGCCGTAGCTGTTTGTTAGAAGTAACTAATCTGGTTACGTATATGCATTTTGGTGTGTCTCTGCCGAGTTACTGACCGGTCGTGGCCGGTTACATTCGATTAGCTTCAAAGAAGCCATCTTCACTGAATAAATTTGCGCGACTTCTGCCGATCACTAGGATGCAGAGGTCCACTCTCTTTGAGAGGCAAACTTTTCAGGATGGCACTGTCATGAGCGTCACCTCCGTCGCATCTCCGCGCATCAGCTCGGGAGCTCTGGTCCAAACAGGATCCGCCTCTCTGGCAGCGTTATCTGCCCAGAACTGCTCCGCACCGGAGGCAAACGCTCCCGCTCGTTCGAAAGCCAGACTGCAACTGCAGCCCCATGTCCACATCGTTAGTGGCGCCAAAGCCATCCTTGCCATGAGCGAGCTTCTGCTGCAGTTTTCCGATCGCTGCGAACAACCCGGTGCCATGGAAGATATGAGCTACTTTCTTTCAAAACCCGGCTTTCTCAAACGCGTTCCCCGCTTGATGCTCATCGCCAGGAGCTCCGATCTCACGCCGGAAAGTCTCCTTGGTGCGCTTCTGCTGTTCGAGTACAGCATCCTCGGCCGCCGGACGGGTCTCTACACCACGAACGATCGTTCAGGACGCAATACCCTCGTTGCGCCCGCCCATCTCCGCTCTCCGATCGTTCACTTCGCAACACAGACCCTTCTCAACCGCGGCGGCCACGTGGCAATGATCACCTATCGCGAAACAACGGAGGGGGCCGCAGCCTCGACTCCCTTCTATCTCGCTCGGAAAACGGCCTCTCGGTGGGCCAGCCGGACGCGGGATATCGCCGAGTTTCTGCCGCTCGCAAAGACCTTTGATGCCACACTGGCTCGCATGGGCCAGCGAACCCGCAGCAACATGCGCTACTGCCGCCGCCGCGCCGAAAAAGACCTCGGCTGCACCTTCATCCCTTTTGTCGAGATCAAGAAGGCAGACTTCGTCGCCTTCAATCGCGAGTGCATGTTTGCCGTTCCGGATCACGTGGCCGCCTGGCGGTATGACTCGCTGCAGGAGCTCGCGCAGCCGCTCCTGATGGGAATGCGAGACAGGGATGGCCGGTGGCTCAGCATCATCGGCGGTCGACGCTTCAAAGCCGGGTCTGAGCTGCTCTGGCAGATGAATCGCGACGGGATGCCGGTCTACTCGTTGAGCCTCGTCATGCGTTCCTATTTCATGGAGCACGAGATCGCGGCGGGCTCGGAGCGCTTTTATATCGAGGGTGGCACCTCACACCCTATCCGCCACTCTTTCACCACGGAGACACTCACGGATCTCACGGTGATGCGGTCTTCCCCGATTGCCTTTGCAACCAGAAAACTCGTTCGGCATCTCATCCCGGTCGATAATGAGCTGGCAAAGATGTTCTCGGATACCGGTCTCCTCTGGCATCGGCCCGGCACGTCGTCGCCCGCGGTGCCATCTCTCCCGTAAACTCGGGATACATGCCGACCGGTCCTCTTCTCCTCATCCACGGTGGCGCCTGGGCTATGCCCGATGATGCCGTCGCTGCCCACGAGCGCGGCATCACAATCGCGCTTGCCGCTGGCTGGGCCGAATTCACCGCCGGTGGATCCGCTGTCGATGCGGTGCAGGCGGCCGTCGCCAGCATGGAAGATGATGACACCTTCGACGCCGGCCGCGGCTCCTTCCTCACCCGCGATGGCCGCGTCCAGCTCGATGCGTTGCTCATGAATGGCGCGAACCTCCGCACCGGCGGCGTCGCCTGTGTGGAACGCCTCCGCAACCCCATTCATGCCGCCCGGCTCGTCCTTGATCACAGCCCGCACGTCTACTTTGTCGGCACCGGCGCCGAGCGCTTTGCCCGCCAGCACGGCATGCCGCTCATCGACAACACTGAGCTCATCATTCCGCGCGAGCGCGACCGCCTCATGCGCTTTCAGCAAGCTGAGCTCGCCGGCGCCACCGATACCACCTTCTCCGGCGGCCCTGTTTCGCCATCGGCCTTCCCAGATCCCACGCTCGCCCATGCAAACTTAACTGCTGAAGTCGAACGCGCGCTTCCCGAGCCCTTCCAGATCAGCGACCCCACCCTCGACTCGCACGATACCGTCGGTGCCGTCGCCATCGATGCCGAGGGAAACCTCGCCGCCGCCACCTCCACCGGTGGCACCCTCTCGAAAGCTCCCGGCCGGGTTGGCGACTCCTCCCTGATCGGCTGCGGTTGCTATGCCGACAACCAGTCCGCCGCCGTCTCGCTCACCGGCTGGGGTGAGCCCATCATGAAGCTCGTCCTCGGCAAGTGGGCCGTCGATCGGGTGGCGGCCGGCTCGTCCCCACAGCAGGCCGCCACCGCCGCCATCGATTACCTCTATGCCAGGCTTGGCGGCCACGGCGGCATCATCCTGATAGGTCCTGATGGCCGCTTTGGTCTGGCCCATAACACGCCGCGGATGGCATGGGGTGTACAGAGCCCAGGCGGAACACAACTCGGCGTGCAGCGTTCGTAGTTCGGGCTCCCGCACGACATGCATTGGGAAATCCTGCATCCAACGCCTCAGGCTGAGTAACGGCCATCTCTCCGGCAACAGGAGCATACATGCGCAAAGCCTTTTTTTGGGTCACCATCGCCTCCGGCGCCCTCGCCGCCTACATCATGTACAAGCGCGGCAAGTCCCTCGACGACATCGCGTCCACCGTCATTAAGGATCCCTTCGGCTCCCTCTTCAACGAAATGAAACAGGGCTAGGCTCCCACCGTACCCATCTGCCGCTGCACATGACAGACAGCCTGTTCCCAGACGCGCATATCCCTCCGCCACCCACGCCGCCGGCCGATCCCGATCGCCTGCCGCACATCCATCGTCTTCTGCTCGGCTATTATGGCGAGCCCGAACCGCGCGAGCGCTGGGATCCGCTCACGCAGTTTATCTACTCCGTGCTTGCCGCCCGGACCCGCACTGAAACCACCTATGCGGCATTAGCCGCACTGCGCACCCGCTTCGGCGCCTGGGAGAACCTGCGCGAAGCCCCCGTCGATGCTATCCAGGCCGTCATCGCTGATGTCACCTACCCCGAGCAGAAAGCCCCCAACCTCAAGCTAGCTCTGCAGCAGATCACCGCGCGCACCGGCGAGCTCTCCCTCGACTTCCTCGCCAAATATCGCACCGAAAAAATCCGCAGCTGGATCGAGCAGTTCCCTGGCGCCGGCCCCATGGTCTCGGCCGAAGTCGTCAACTTCTCCACCCTGCGCCGTCCCGCCCTCGTCATGAACTCCCACCACCTCCGCGTCGCCCATCGTCTGGGCCTCACCCCCCGCGGCGACGCCCAGCGTACCGAAGAGCTTCTCATGCGCCTCGTTCCCGAGACCTGGACGGCCGACACCCTCCAGCAGGACCATGCGCTCTTCAAAATTCACGGCCAGACCCTCTGCACCTTTGCCGACCCGCAGTGTCCCAAGTGCCCCGTCCTCAAGCTCTGCCGCTACGGCCAGCGCCACGTCTACCCGGAAGCCTCCGAAGGCGCTGCCCCGCTTACCTAGCGCCACCGTCCCAGCGGGCTGTCGTCAAACTGCTCCAGAAGGTCTGCCACATCCTTGTAGACCTCAACGCACCCCGCCTCCAGCAGATCGCTCCGGCTCCATCCGCCGCTCTCCACCCCAATCACCGAGATCCCCGCCTTGCCCGCCGCCTCAGCGTCATACGGCGTATCGCCCAGCGCCAGCACCTTCTCGCACGGCAGCTTCAACTTCTTCAGCGTCGCCTGGAAGATGTCAGGATGTGGCTTCGCCCGTTCTGTATCGTCGGCGCTTGACTGCTCTTCAATCAGCTCTTCCATGCCCACAATCCTCTTGTAGGTCTCCAGATCCTTGGTACTCGCTGACGTCGCCAGCGCCGGCCGGATCCCCGCCGCCTTCACGCGCTCCAGAAACTCCTTCGCCCTTGGCAGCGGCTTTACCTGTTGCAGATACTCGCTCTCAAACAGGAACTTCCGGTATTCCTTCAGCGGCTTCTCCACGACCTTCGCCCGCCACCACGAGACAAACACCGGAATCAGTTCGTCGCCGCCCTTGCCAATCTGCCGCCTTACCGCGTCCAGCTCGAGATGAATTCCCATCTCCGCAAAGCTGCGCTGCCACGACTCCGCATGCAGCCAGTTGCTTTCCACTAACGTCCCGTCAATATCGCACAGCAGCGCTTCGACCTTCGGCATTCATGTCCTCGTCTCTGTCTCTCTCTGTCGGATGCACCTCTTCCGCTATTTACAGAAGCGCGTTAGAACTCCACCTTCATCGACACCTGCCCGGTCCGGTTCCCGCCAAAGTCCGATCCCCGCGCCTGCGTAATCGTCCCAAACGCCGGGCTGGTCACATCCAGGTTCGGATCCGCCAGATTGGTATGGTTCAGCACATTCGTAAACGTTCCTTCCGCCCGCAGCCGCACCCCCTCCACAATCACGAACGTCTTGCTCAGCCCCGTCGAGAGACTCACCGTGCCTGGCCCCGTCACATCGCCGACAGACGACGTACCAAACCGCCCGATCGGCGCCACCGGATTGCCCTGCGCGTCAAAGCCACCCACATTGCACGGACTCGTCCCGCTCGCGTCCGCTAGAAGCGAGCTGTAGCCCACGCGCCCCGGGCACGCAAACGCCGCGTTGTTGAACCAGCCGTTCCGGCTATGCTGCGACGTGTTCCCATTCGCCACGCGATCGGGCCGCTGTGCGCCGGTGTAGATCGTGCCGGAGCCGGTGCCGGAAGGGTCGACGTTGCTGCCCGCGATAATCGGCGTCAGAAAGCTTCCCGTCTGCATCAGGAAAATGCCCGAGATCTGCCATCCCCCCACGGCCGCATCCAGCATTCGGTTCATGCCGCCGCCAAAGCGCTGTCCGCGCCCGACCGGAAGCTGCGCCACGCCGGTCGAAAGAAAGCGATGCCGTCGCGTTCCGTTCACGTTCCCGTAGTCGATATGCCGGTCGTAGCTGTAGGTCGCGTTGTACCCTCCCTGCTCGTCGACAAACGTTGCCCCACCTCCGCCCGCCCCGTACGTCCCCTGGTTATCTGAGAGGTTCTTCGCAAAGGTGTATGACGAGTTGAACGAGAGCCCGCGAACGAAGCGATGCGATAGCTCCACCTGGCCCGCGTTGTAATCCGCCTGCGCCGCGGTTGAACGCGTAGGAATGCTCAGGAAGTTAGGAAATGGAAACGCCGACCTGGGCTGGTTGCGCGCAATAGTCGTCGAGGAATAGGGCAGCATGTTCAGCTCCGGCTGCCAGATCAAATGCCACGTCTTCAGCCCGATGTAGGAGGCGCGCAGCCCGAAGCCGCGGCCCAGGTCATGATCCACCGAGAGATTGGTCTGCAGCGAGTAGGGGTCATGCCAGTTCGTATCGATCGCCGAATAGAACACCACGCTGCCCGGCGTCGGCACGAAGCTCGCGCTCTGCGGTGAGACGTTGGGAAACGTAAAGGCCAGTCCGCCGCCCGGTGTCTGCGCGTTGTAATAACTCCGCAGATTGCTGCTCACCGTGCCGGTCAATGCGTAGAAGAGCGCTCCGGTCGTAGTGATGTTGTAGTAGCCCACGCCTCCGCGAATGGCTGTCTTGTCATTGCCGAACGGCCGGTACGCGAAGCCGAAGCGAGGTGCGAATCGCAGCTTGGGTGAGGTCCGCAGACCCGCCGGCAGCCCGGCCTCCGTATTTGTAACCACGGGGGTACAGGGGGCGCCATTCACGGCGCCTCCCGTCGCATAGGGGTTGGTCACGCCAGCCGTGGGGCACGCATTTACGTTCGCCAGCTCCTCCGGATCCAGCTGGCTCGCATGACCGGCGTTGTAGATAATGCGTCCGGACTTCGCCGTCGCTGGATCGAAGTTGCCGATCACCTCGCTCGTCGTCGCAAACGCCGGATGAAACTCGTATCGCAGCCCAAAGGTCAGGCTCAGGTTCGGTGTCGCTCTCCAGGTATCCTGCGCGTACACGGCATAGGCGTTCGCCGTTCCGCTATTGTCGCGCTGCACGTCATCCTGCTGGCTCAGGTACGGCGCCCCGATCAGAAAGTCGGCAAACTCCTGCCCCGTATAGCTGCCATTCTGCTGGAAGTAGAAGGTGCCATAGTTGTCGCCCGGATAAAAGCTGAGCGGCGTATACGCCCCCAGGTGCCGCAGGTCGGCGCCAAAGCGCAGCGTGTGCTGGTTTTTCTGCCACGTCAGGTTATCCACGTACTGGAAAATGCGGGAGCGCTCGCTCGAGTTCAGCCGCGTCCCGCCGGAGCTCAGCTGCTGAAATCCCAGGTGGCTCAGTCCATTGAAGGGCGGCGTCGCGCTCAGCCCGGAGAAGTTCGCGCTGGCTACCAGCGCCGTTCCGTTGAAGCCGTTCGTGCTGCCATCCTCCTCGAGCGTGAAGCCGAAGCGGAATTCATCCACCAGGTGCGGGGTGATCGAGTAGTTTACCGACGTCGCGAAGATGCGGTATCGCGCAAAGGCAGTGCCGTTCGGCAGTGCCAGGTCGGCCGGCTGGGTCTGGTCGATGTTCTTGAAGGTATATCGCGCGAACATCGTCAGCCGCTGGCCGATGTTCTGATCTCCGCGAACATCGAACTGGTTGGAATTGATATCGTTTCGTCGCGTGGTCAGGTAGTTGTACCCACGCACGGCCAGCGATGTCTGCACCGACTCGCCGACACCGACGTTCGGGTCCGGAAAGATCGGCAGAAACGCCGCCGAGCTCGCATTGATCGAAGGCAGACGTGCCCCCGCATATATCTGCCCGGTAGTGGGGTTGGTCAGCGAGGCCGTCTCTTGCGAGAAGTCGCCCTGCTTCATCTGAACCGTCGGCACCAGCAGCTGCCGGACTACCGCCTGCGGAAATCGCAGGCCCTCGTAGGTGCCGAACACGAAGCTCTTGTCGCGGCCGTTGTACAGGTGCGGCAGCACTACCGGGCCGCCGAATGAACCGCCAAAATCATTCGCCACCTTCTGCGGCTTGTTCGCGGCATCGGTCCCGTATGGGATCGCGTCAAAGGCGCGGTTCTGGAAGTACCAGAAGGTCGTCCCGTGCACCTGGTTGCTTCCGGATCTGGTGATCGTCGTAATCTCGCCCGGCTGCCCGTACTCCGCGTTATTGCTCACCCCGTCCACGCGAATCTCAGCAATCGACTCGGCCGATGGAAACGCATCCGCCTGGATGTTATTGTTCGTCTGGTTCTGCGCCGAGATGCCGTCGACCGTCGTCTCTGACTGCGAGGGAAGTCCGCCCTGGATCGAGAACTTGATCGTCGGGTTGGGCGAGGTCGAGGCCGTCGGCGGGTATCCGCCCGAGTCCGGCTGCACCCCCGGCAGCGTCTGAATCACGTTCAACGGTGAGGTCGATCCCGCCCCCCGGTAATTCGCCGGCAGGTTCAGTACATCCTGCGCGCTCAGCGCCGCCGAGATCGACGCATTGTCTGTCGTGATCGTTCCCGCATCGCTCGCATCCACCTGCACCGTCTGGCTTACGGACGCCACCGCCAGGTCCACATCCAGCCGCAACTGCTGCCGCGCATCAAGATGTAAATGAGTATTGGTCTTGGCAGCGAATCCTTCCCGCTCCACTCGAACAGAGTATGTTCCCGGTTCAAGGTTCAATGCGGTATAGCTTCCATCTGCTCCGGCCGTCACCCGTCGGTCGGTGTTGCTCTCATCCCGGTGAAGTGTGATCATCGCGCCCGGAACAGTCGCGTCGCTTCCATCGTGAATCGTTCCATTGATCGATCCGAGTGTTGATTGCGCGTCAGCCACAATGCCGGCGCCGAAGATGAACAGCAGGAAAAGGAAGGTTCTGGGAACAAGAAACATAGCTTGGCCTCGAAGGGATCTGGTGAATTGTTATGGACCGGGTGGGGCATGGACGTGGTGGAAGCGCGCGTGTGCGGTGACCCTGATGAATGCCGAAGGTCTCTTTTCTGTGCTTCTTACAATGCGCGTTTTCTGCCGAAGTAGCGAATGATCGCTTTGTCTTACACAAGAAAAGACGGGGGAATCTGCGCTCCTGAAAAGGCTGACGCACGAAGCACCCCGGGGACGGACCCGCTCCGCGACGTCATCTCAAGTGCAGACCGCGACTTACAGGATTGCTTCGGCATGCTTCAGACGCCGCTCTCCGCTGGTCCCATCGTGCAGCCGAGACCGGCCCTACAATCACCACAGACCCGCATTCCTATCTGTCTCGAGGTACTCCGCCCGTGCTCCGTTGTCTCTCCGTCGCCGCGACCCTCTGCATCGTTCCTCTGCTCGCCATCGCTCAATCGCCGCCAGACACGAATCCCGGTGGCAGGCCGGGCGAGAAGGTAGTCGTTCAAGGCACTCCCGCTGCCGTCTCGCCTGCCGCGGCTCCGCCTGACGCAACGACCGACGGCATCGTGCATGTTGCAGGCCAGGCGATCAGCTATCGCGCGGTCGCTGGAACTCTCACCGTGGGCGCCACGGATGCCCAGGACGCCACCCTCGCCTTCGACGGCAAACTGCTGCCCGAAGCCGGCGTCCACCCGCCCGACCGCGATAAGCCGGAAGAAGCTCCGCCGACCGCACGCATCTTCTACACTGCATATCTCAAGAAGACGGCGCCCGGTGAGGTCCGCCCGGTTACCTTCCTCTATAACGGCGGCCCTGGCTCCAGCACCATGTGGCTTCACATGGGGAGCTTCGGCCCCAAGCGGGTCGTGACCACTGACGCGCAGCACGATCCCGCCGCCCCCTACAGACTTGTCGAGAACCAGTACAGCCTGCTCGATGTCTCCGACCTGGTTTTCATCGACGCGCCGGGAACAGGCTTCAGCCGCGTGATGGGCAAGGATGCGGCGAAGGCATTCTGGGGGACGGATCAGGATGCGCATGCGTTTGATCGCTTTATTCGCCGGTTTCTGACCAAGTTCAACCGTTGGAACTCACCCAAATACCTGTTTGGAGAAAGCTACGGCACAACTCGCTCCGCAGTGCTGTCGAACCTCCTCGAAAACCAGGTAGACCTCAACGGAATCATGCTGTTAAGCCAGATCTTCAGCTTCGATATCACGGCCGACGGCCCGGGTGCGAACCCCGGTACCGACATCGCCTATGTTGCTGCATTACCGAGCTTTGCGGCCACGGCGTGGTATCACAAACGCGTTCCAAACCAGCCCGCGGAGCTCGTTCCTTTCCTCAAACAGGTCGAAGAGTACACCCTTGGCGAGTACGCTTCGGCGCTGTTGCAGGGCTCGGATCTGAGCGATGCGCGGAAGCAGGCGGTGGCGGAGAAGCTCAATGCTTTCACGGGGATACCGGCAGCCTACTGGGTGAAGGCAAACCTGCGCGTGAGCGGGGCGCAGTTCGCGCAGCAGCTCCAAACCAATGAAAACATTACGGTTGGGCGTCTTGACTCGCGGTACCAGGGGCCGGCGATGGACCCTTTGAGCTCGGAGTCGGACTATGACCCGTTCACAAACGGCATCAGCTCGGCCTTTGCGGCGGCTATTAACTCCTATGTACGCAACGAGTTACATTACGGCGAGCAAGCGACGTACCTGCCCAGCGCGTACGCCTTGCCGGGGTTTGACTGGGAGCTGCGGCATGCGACGCCGAAGGGGGAGCGGCCGGATGCGAGCGTCAACGTGATGGGCGATCTGGCGAGTGCGATGAAGCGGAATCCGCGCTTGAAGGTGATGCTGATGGGCGGGTACTTCGATCTCGGAACCCTATATTTTGGTTCCACTTACGAGATGAAACACCTGCCCATGCCAAAGGTCCTCGAGGACAACATCTCCTACCATTTCTTTCCTACCGGGCACATGGTGTACATCAACGAAGACGGGCTGAAAGGCATGCATGAGTATGCGTCGGCGTTTATTCGGGCGAGCGAATCAGGACGCTGATTTCCGCTGAGGTTAAGGCCTGTTTTGCGCGTTTTCGTCGAGGTTCCTAGGGCTTTTTGCCATGATTGGTCGAGGTCATTGGCGAGGCCGTGGGAGCGCCGGCTCCGAGCAGCTCGGTGACGGCGTTTCCGGTGAAGTCGGTGACCCAGACGTTGCCGCTGGGGTCGACGGCGATGCCGCGCGGGTTCGAGATGCCGGCGGCCTGAAAGCCGGCAGCGGGCGAGATGGGTTTGCCGGTGGGATCGAAGGCGGAGACGGAGTTGCCGTCGCGGTTGGCGACCCAGACGCGGCCGGAGCCGTCGACGGCGACGCCGACCGGACCGCTGAGGCCGCCGCCGGTGAAGCCGGAGGTGGGCGAGACGGCGGTGCCGTCGTTTGAGAACTTCGCGAGGGCGTTGTTCTTCGGGCTGGTGAACCAGAGGTTGTCCTGGGCGTCGATGGCGAGGGCGTTGGTCTCGCTGCCGGCGGCGGAGGTAACGCCTTCCGCGAACTGGGTGATGGTGCCCGGGACGGTGAGGCGGGAGAGGTTGCGACCGGAGCCGATGGCCCAGCCGCGGCCCTGGCTATCGACGGAGATGCCCGAGGAAAAGCTGTTGGCGTTGAAAGCAGTGAGCATGGTGCCCGCGTTGCGCAGGACGGAGACCTGCGGCGCGCCGGAGACCCAGAGGCTGCCTGCCAAGTCAAAGGCGAGGAACGCGCAGTTTTTGCCGCAGGAGAAGCCATTTGACGTGATCGGCCGGCCGTCGGTGTCGAACTCCGAGACGACGGGCGCGCCGGGGGAGATGGTGCCGTAGCTCGAAACCCAGGGATGTCCGGAGCCGTCGACGGCGACGGCGAAGGGCTGGGCAAGGCCGCCGCCGGTGAAGCCGTCTGCTCCGGAGAGGACGGCGCCGAAGGGGCTGAACTCGGTGAGAGTGTTGTTCGCGAAGCCCGGAACCCAGAGATTGCCGTCTCCGTCGAAGGCGGGAAAGTAGGGACCGGCCATGGTTTCGGAGAAATAGGTGATGCCGATGGTCCAGTCGTTAGGTGCGGCGGCGAGCGCGGGGCGAAAGGGCTGGGAGCCTGCGACTGCGAAGAGCGCGGCGACGTTGGCGGCGGGGTTGCGGATGATGTTGAGAAGCGCCTGCACGGTTGTGGTGGGCTGGTTGCCGGCGGCGTCGGCGGTGAGCGCGAAGAGCGCCGGACAGGCGGTGGCGGCGTTGGAGCAGGGCACCAGGATGTTGGCGAGCGTATCGAAGGTCGCCGCGGGGACGGCGGCGTTGCCGCCGTCGGTGTAGGCGTTGACGGTGCCGCTGCCGATATCCACCAGAGTGCCGACAGTCTTGAACGCGTTGGTGATACCGGCGAGCGCGTTGGTGGAAGGGCCGGAGCTGACGTGGAAGCCATCCGCCATGAAGCCGGCGAGGGCATAGGCACTGACGACGGTGGAGACCTGGTTGATATCGACGAAGCTGATCTGCTCGGCGAAGTTGCCGGCCGCGGGGCAGACGCCAAAGGTGGACAGCAGGGTGAGTGCGGGATTGTCGGCTTCACCGCCGGGGGAGCCGCCGCGGGCGAGCACATAGACGAGCTGGCCGGGGGTGCACTGGTAGAGACCGGTGAGGCCGAAGTTTCCCTGTGCGTCGCTCATGACGAAGCTGCCGAACTGATCGGTGGAGACGCCGGGGCCGGCGGGATTGATCAGCGAGATGCTCGGGGCGCCGTAGAGGGCGGTGTTGGCGGCGAAGAGATAGATGTGCGAGCCGGCGATCTGACTGGGGCCGGCTTCGGCGTGACCGCGGAGGGTGCCGGAGGAAGAGGGTGTTGATGCGACCGGGGAGGCCGCCGAGCCGGTGGTTGCGGGGGCGGTGGCGGAGGTGGCAGAGGAGGCACAGCCACTGAGGAGCAGCGCCAGGCTGGCGGAGGCGAGGGGGAGACCGAGGGCGGCGCGGATCGGGGTCACGGGATAAGGCTCCAGACGGGAGACAGACAGTCCCGATCAGCGTAGCGGAGGGAAGTAGTTGAGCGAGGGCCACTTCCGCGCGGGGGCGGTGCGACTTTTGGGGCAGGGTTTAGCCTGGGAACGACAGCGCGGTCTGGCTGTGGCGGCCGGGGGTGCACGGCCGCCGCGGGACGAACTGGCGGCGCCCCAGGACCGTTCGAGGACAGCGGAACGGCGTGGCTGGTCGGCGTTCCTGGCTAGATGGCGACCCATGAGGACGCACTCTCTCTCCCCTTACCATGAGCCATATGCTTGTCTGCTGGAAACGGATGTCTCCTCTGCTCTCCTGTGTCGTCGTCCTGCTCCTTGCCTGCGTTCCTTCTTCCACACAAACACTTTCCACGCCGCCGGCGGACGAGAAGGCGTTGCGTGCAGCGACGCGAGGGCTGTGCAAGGCGCATGTCGCCATGGTGGGCGAGGTGGCAACTCATGGAGATGGTCACACGCTTGCCTTCAAGGTCGCTCTTGTGGAGCGGCTCATCGATGAGTGTGGCTTTGACGCTGTCTTCTTCGAGGCAAATCAGGAAGAGTTCCTCCATTTGAACCAGCGTCTTCGATCCGGAGAGGCCGTGAGCTCGGAGGCTTTGCTCACCGCCGCAGGGGGCCTATGGCGGTTCTACAAGGAGTTTCAGCCACTCGCGCCGTTCCTGATAACGCGTGCCAAAGCGGGGCGGGTGTTTCTTGGGGGCCTTGATGATCAGCTAGGGCAGCTTGGGCAGGACTACGCCAACACGGAGATGATCGCGGAGCTCACCAGTCGTCTCCCGCAGCAGGAACGTGGTAGCTGCGGCAAAGCTCTGCAGAAGCGAATCGATATGGAATACCCGGAAGCCTCGCCGTACGCGGAATCGGATCGTACGCAGATCAGGAACTGTCTTGCGGCCATGCAAGCGGCGTCCAGCGCAGACACCAGCGCCTCCGCCCTATCGAAGCAGGAACGGCAGGAGATGATCTCCGCCACCCAGAGATGGGTCAGCAGGGATTTCAGTTCCGATGGTGAGGGCATGGCCAACCGCGACCGTTCCATGTTCAAGACGTTTGAGTGGCTACAAGCCAGCTTGCCGAAGAAGAGCAAGATCATTGTCTGGGCGGCAACGGTGCACGTCGCGAAGCAAGGCGATCCAATCTGGGGTGATCGTGCAGGAACGAATCTCGGGTCCCTGATCCACCGTGAGTATGGGAACCGTGCGCGGTCCGTCGGCTTCTCTGCTCTTGGCGGATCGTTTCGGCAAGGCAAGGGGAAGTTTCCGGCACTTCCGGTGGCGCCTGCTGACTCAGTGGAAGCGAGGGCTCTACAAGCGAGCGATGCCGGCGCTGTTTATGTAGGCTCCAAGCGGTTGGCGGGTATGGGCAGGCGTCCGGGAGCGTTCTTTTACCACTCGTACCAGGCGCTGGCATGGTCCACCTTTCTGGACAGCGCCGTGGTGTTCCGACTCGAACGTCCTCCTGTTGATCTGAGGTAGGCTGCGCCGTCGCAGATATGAGTGTAGGTCTATCACATTTTGTGCAACCGATTGCTTAGACTGCCATCTATTTAGATGAAGCAGCGCGGCGATCTGGGGAGCGGTTCGCTCCTGCGCTCAGGTGGCGGCCGGTGTTTGCGCCGGAAGGGATGTGCGGGAGAGGGCGAGAACGAGGGAGAGCGGCGGAAGGGCGAACCAGAGGGTGTGATTCAAGAAACGGGGCGCGAGAAAGGCGCCGAGGATGGCTCCGAGAAGGAAGCCGAGGATGATGAGCGAGAGATCACGGAACTTGCGCCGGCCGGCGGTGCGGGCGGCGGGCGTGGAGGTGGCGGAGAGAGCTTCGAAGAGGCCGTCGCCGACGGTGCGCAGATTGCCGGTGATGAAGGTGGAGTTGTAGGTGAAGGCGTCGACCTTGCGGAAGCTGGAGACCTGGAAGGAGGCGACAAAGGCGATGAGGGCGGTGAAGGCCATCTGCGGGAAGGCGGTCGGGAGCCAGGAGGCGGCGAAGAGCGTAACCAGCTCAAGAAGGAGGCCGAAGGCGACGGCGCGGAAGCCTAGAGTGGACGGGAAGAGCTTGCTGACGGCGACTCCGGCGAGGAAGGCGACGGCGGGAACGACGTGGCGGACGGCCTGCGCGGGGTCGTGGCTGAGCAGGGCGATGCCGAAGAGGACGCCGTTGCCGGTCATGGCGTTGGCGAAGACGTGGCCGTGGTTGAGGTAGACGAAGGCGTCCAGCAGGCCGCCGGTGAAGCCGAGCAGGATGGCGGAAGCGAGGGAGTCGGGCGGCGCGGCTGGGGCGGGATCGGGCATTCGATGTGAGTTGGATGTGCGATGGAGAGTGAGCGGGACGGAAGCAAGGCAGAAGGGCAAGCAGGGAGCAAGGCAAGGCAGGTAAGGCGAACAGGAAAGCACGGCAGGACAACGGCGAGGCGGAGGACGAGATGGCGATCAAGTGGGAGAAGTTGACGGTGAAGAGCCAGGAGGCGCTGCAGGGCGCGCAGGGGATGGCGGCGGAGAATGGCAATCCGGAGGTGCTGCCGGTGCACTTGATGGCGGCGCTGCTGGAGGATAAAGAGGGCGTGGTGATGCCGGTGCTGGAGCGGGTTGGGGTGGGGGTGCAGGCGCTGCTGGCCGGGATGGACGCGGCGGTGGCGAAGCTGCCGAAGGTGAGTGGCGGGAGTGCGCAGCCGGGGCTGTCGCAGGCGCTGACGCGGGTGCTGGAGTCAAGCTTTAAAGAGGCGGAGAACTTCAAGGACGAGTATGTGTCGACCGAGCATTTGCTGCTCGCGTTGACCAAGGCGAAGGGCGCCGGCGGCCGGGATGGTCACGACGCGGTGCAGGCCGCGCTGGCGACGGCCGGTGCGACGCACGAGGCGGTGCTGAAGGCGTTGAGTGCGGTGCGCGGATCGCAACGAGTTACAGATCAGAACCCGGAGGGCAAGTTCCAGGCGCTCGAGAAGTACGCGAAGGATCTGACGGAGCTGGCGCGGCGCGGCAAGCTTGATCCGGTGATTGGGCGGGACGAGGAGATTCGGCGCGTGGTGCAGGTGCTGGCGCGACGGACGAAGAACAACCCGGTGCTGATTGGCGAGCCGGGCGTGGGCAAGACGGCGATTGTGGAGGGTCTGG
>CAXTCB010000056.1:0-20146 GCA_964242875.1 uncultured Acidobacteriaceae bacterium | reverse complement strand
CCTCCATCAGCTCGCGATCCATCGCCGCCTGCTGCTTCGCCGGCAGCACCGGCAGGTTCGCCGGCAACGCAATCGGAAACGTCGTCGGCAGCCCCGCCTCCTGCCCCCACACCACGCCCACACCCATCAAAAATGCCGCCGCAGCCTTCGCCCGCACACCTCGCATCACCCACCCCTCTCGCTCATCCAGAGATCCCACACGCAAGGTCATCCTCTCATCCATCGCCCCCGTTCAAACCTGCCCCTTCAACTCCTCTGGCCGCCGCGATACTCTCTTCCGAACAGAGAGGTTCCCCATGGACCGTCGCCAGTTCGCCGCCCGCTCCCTCGCCGCCGCCGCCGGTGCCACCCTTCTCCGCCACCGCAGCTTCGCCGCCGCCCCGCCCTCTGCCACGCCCGTCCCCGGCTCCATCCCCGACGCCCTCATCGAGCAGGCACGCTTCCCCGATGGCTTTCTCTGGGGCACCGCCACCGCCTCCTACCAGGTCGAAGGCGCCTGGAACGAGGACGGCAAGGGCGAATCCATCTGGGACCGCTTCACCCACACCCCCGGCAAGGTCCGCGGCGGCGTCACCGGCGACGTCGCCTGCGACCAGTACCACCGCTACCAGCAGGACATCGCCCTCGCCAAACGCCTCAACCAGAAGAGCCAGCGCTTCTCCGTCTCGTGGCCGCGGATCCAGCCCACCGGCACCGGCGCTCCGAACAGGAAGGGCCTCGATCACTACAGCCGCTTCGTCGACACCCTGCTCGCCGCCGGCATCCGCCCCTGGTGCACCATGTACCACTGGGATCTCCCGCAGGCGCTTGAAGATCGCGGCGGCTGGCCCAATCGCGATCTCGCCAACTACTTCGCCGACTACGCCGGCATCCTCGCCAAACACCTCGGCGACCGCATCACCGTCTGGGCGCCCTTCAACATGCCCTGGGCCATCGCCTTCATGGGCTACGCCGCCGGCGCCGCTCCCCCCTGCCGTACCAGCTTCACCGACTTCCTCAAAGCCGCCCACACCCTCGCCCTCGCCCAGGCCGCCGCCCATCGCGCCGTCAAGGCAGCCTCTCCCCACGCCACCTTCGGCAGCGCCTATGAGATGGCCCCCGCCTACCCCAAAACTGACTCAGCCGACGATCGTGCCGCCGCCGCCCGCTACCACGCCATGAACAACGTCTTCTTCCTTGAAGCCGCCACCCACGGCCGCTACCCGAAAGCCTTCGTCGGCGAACCCCCCTATGAGCTCATGGGCTTCCGGCCCGGCGATGAAAAACTCCTCCTCGCCCCGCTCGATTGGGTCGGCTTCCACTTCTACACCCGCCGCATCGTCTCCGACGCCAGCAAGGAGCAGTTCCTCGGCGGCGGCAACTTCAGCGGCACCGAGATCGAAAACAACTCCCCCGGCGGCCGCGACCCTTACACCCGCTTCCGCGCCGCCATGCCCACCGAGGGCCCGCTCACCGACGCCGGCCTCGAAGTCTGGCCGCGCGGCATCTACGATCTCGTCACGCAGATCTCCCGGGACTACAACCACCCCATCATCGAGATCACCGAGAGCGGCTGCGGCTACCTCGACGCCCCCAACGAAGATCAGAACGGCCGCATCCCGGACGTCCGTCGCATCGACTGGTATCGCCAGGTCCTCGCCGAGCTCGCCCGCGCCATCGCCGACGGAGCCCGCGTCCGCGCCTTCCACGCCTGGACCCTGCTCGACAACTTCCAATGGGCCGAAGGCTACACCGAGCGCTACGGCCTCATCTACAACGACTTCCGCAACCAGAAACGCACCGTCAAAGACTCCGGCCTCTGGTACGCCCGCGTCGCCGCCACCAACCGCCTCACGTCCTGAACGGAGCGCCGCGGCGACTCGACCGATTGGGCTGGCACCTCAGCGATCCACGTCCGTAGTCACCGGAAGAAATGGTTGAGCGAGATCGACCCCAGCGACCGCAGGGGAACGCCGACCGGCCGTTCAAACGCGCTCGCCTCCGAGCCCACCGCCAGCGTCTCCAGCGTCTGGCCGCTATACCCGTTGCTCAGCTGCCCGTTCAGCGAAAGTGTCCACCGTCCCTCCGCAAAGCTCCGGTTCAGGGCCAGTCGCACCTCGCGCACAGGCACACCGCGGAAGCCGTCGCCCAGCGGCTTGGCCTTCACAGACTCGAACTCGCCCTTCGCGTCGAGACCGAAGGGCAGCCGCTTAATGCCGCCCACCGCATCCACGATCGTTCGCGGCGCCTCCGGAACCGGTCCGCCTCCCCGCCGCTCCCGCGCATCGGCTGCAGCCCACGACATCTGCACCCATCCCCGCGCAAAGCGGCGCCTGGCCGCTACCGTGAGGAAGCGATTCCGCGATGGCCCCACATCCTCCTGTAACCCCGTGTCCGGATCGATCTTCGCCAGCTCCGCCGCGTTCGTGACCTTGCTCAGCGTCAGCCGCAGCTCCGTCCCTGCCATCTCTTTCACCGCCACCATCTGGAACTCACGAGCCTGAACGAGCAGACTGCCCTCTCCCGTGCCTGTCCCGATGCGCGGATCGTTGGCGTGGAAGGCCTCCCCGAAGCTGAACGAGACCTGCGGCAGCCGCGCCTCCCTCTCGCCCAGGGTCACCGTCGCCTTCGGGCTCGTCACCCCCGGCCACCGGTCAAACGAGTCTCCCGGCACCAGCCGATCGCGGTTGTGGAAAGCAAGCTGGTCTCGCCGCAGCCCGAGGTAGAGCTGCACCTGGCGCAAAGGTCTGCCCGAGACCGCCGCAAACGGGGCAATCGTGCTGATCGTCAGGTCATTGCTCGTCACCAGCTGGAAGCTGTTCTGCGCATTCAGATGAGCCAGATCCAGCCCTCGCGGCGCCTCGCGCCGCAGCTCGAGCCCCGCCAGCAGCAGCCAGTTCGGAGACATCGTCTGTGTATAGAGGGAGCTGCCCCCCTCCACCGTCCGGAACTCGCTCTGGCGGATCAGTCCATCCCCGAAGTTCGATCGCAGCGCCAGGCTGTAGGTGCGGACGAACCCTCCGGAGACCAGAGACCGCCGCTCCGTCATCTGCCATCGGTCTGTCAGCAGCGCCACCGTCGTGTGTGTGAGCTCAGCCTGCCGGGCATCGATCGTGTCGTCGGTCACCGGCGTGTCCAAAGGGATCAGGCCAGGTATGCGGGAAAAACCGTAGTACGCAATCCCGTACGCCGTCACCTCATGGTGCGCTGGCTCCCATGCCCGCAGGCCATTCAGCTTGTACTGCTGGCGCTCCTCCGGTCTCCGCAGAAACCCATTGCCCCACAGCCCCTCCCCCGCAACCCACTCCTTTCTCCGGTCGTCCTTCGGGCTCCACCCGGCCGCGATCGCCCCGTCGCGGCCATCACTTGTGAGCTGGACGAAGGCAGGCGTGCGGTCTCGGACCGCATACGTCACAGCCAGGTCGACGGAGTGATCGCCATAGCGTGCGTTATATCCCGCATTGTCGATCAGCACGCCGCCGATCGTCGAGCCAATGAGGAAGTTCGGGTCCGCGTAGCCGTTGCCATGCGCGTTCGCGGTCAGATTGTTCTGGAACAGAAAGCCTCCGACCTCGAAGAACTGCGCGATCGGCTCGCCATGATCGCCAGCCACACCGGGCGCAAAGTACTGTGGCGCCTTGATCCCGCCCGACGCCGTCTCGGTCGGGTACCCTGGCACCGACACCGGCACACCCGGCCGGCCAGGGTTCGCCTCCATCAGCTCCTCATGCGCGTAGCCCTGTGTGGACGGATCCGGCGTGAGCACGTCCTGCTCGGCGCGCACCGTCACCGTGTCCCCGGGCTTCAGCGTCACGTTCAGCTCGCGATCCTCTTCGAGGTCCAGCGTGATCCGGAACGCCGTCTCCATGCCGAGCTCCACCTCCACGCGGCTCAGCCCTCGCTCCACGAGGAGCCTGTAATGGCCCTCCGCATCCGAGATCGTTCGCACGTTTCGTACCCGTACCTGCGCTCCTCCGATCGCCAAGCCAGCCACGTCCCGCACCGAACCGGCGAGACAGATCAGGGAAGTTCGCTGCGCGGCGCCTGCGGGAGCCTGCCCAGGGCCCGCAGCAGCCTGGCCGAAGCTAGCTGCCGCCGCCCCGAAGCCGAGGGCACTCACGGCCCATAGCGCGCGCACGGCACACAGTCGAGCAGTCGAGCGTAAGCGGGCGCTGTCCACCCGTTCATTCTCCACTGCGCGAGGGCCGCCAGTGTGTCACTCCGCACTCTCCCATGGACGCAGCACATGCTCATGCAAATCCATGTTGACGCGCTTGCCGCGAAACGTGACTCCCTCCATGCCCAGCCGCAGCCGCTGCTCCGCCGCGGCGTCGCCGCGCAGCTTGATCTCTCCGCCCGCTCCCACCACCCGCTGCCACGGCAGGCCGTGCGTCTCTCGCCGCAGCATCTGCGCCACCGCCCGCTGGTACATCGGGTAACCCGCCGCCGCCGCGATCTTGCCGTAGCTCGACACGCTGCCTCGCGGGATCGAGAGCAGCACCCGCCGGAAGGCAGCGTCGCGCGTGTGGTCCGCCCGCATCGTCGCCTTGAGCATCTGTCGTCGGCTGGCCTGGGGAACCGTCCGGGGTGCCATCGAGACCCACTCTATCAACCACGGCGCGGAGCCCGCCGCCCGCAACGCCCTCCGCCGCCGCAGCCGCCTCAGCCTCGTCGGCACCATCGGCACCGTCGCTCTCACCTTGGATCTCGATGGCACCGTCGCTATCGTCGCCGTTGGTGATGGGCTCGTCTGCGCACAGGCAAGCGGAGGCGACGGCGCCTGCATCTGCGATCTCGGCAGAATCCCGAACCACCGCGTGCTCCCGCGCTCGCCTAGAGCGAAGATCCGGCGTATCTTAACCAAATGCGCATGACCGTTCTCGCCTCCGGCTCCAAGGGCAACAGCGCGGTCATCAGCACCGATCGAACTCGCATCCTGGTCGACGCCGGTCTCTCCTGCCGCGAGCTCTTCCGTCGCCTTGCCCTCGTCGGCGAAGATCCGGCCCAGCTCTCCGCCATCCTCGTTACCCACGAGCATCAGGATCACATCGCCGGCCTTGGCGTTCTCGCCCGCCGTCTTCGCATCCCCGTCTTCATCACCGAGCCCACCCATCGCGCCTGGGTCCGCATGCTCACCCCCCGCTCCACCATGACCTACGCGCAGTGGCTTGACCGCCTCGCCGTCGAGCGGGCCGAAAAGCAGCAGGCCCTCGCCGCCGAAGCCGCCATTCCCAGCTACGCGCCTCTCGCCGCCTCCGCGCCCGAGCCCCCCTCTCATCCTGAGTTCCCGTCTGACCCCACCGCCCGGCTTGAGGCCATCGCCGCCGTCTCCGCCGAGGCCGCCACCCTCGATCCTCTCCTCAACACGCCCCTCGGTGACGATCTCGACCTCCGGGAGGAGCCCTGTGAGCGAACCTCCGCGAACGTGGCCTTAACCTCCGCGAAACCCGGCGAGACCTCGGCGAAATCGGTCGAAACGACACCGAAAACTGACCCGACCTACCTTCCCGCGGTCGAATACTTCCACTCCGGCACCGGCTTCACCATCGGCGATATCGATGTCTGCCCGTTCACCATCCCGCACGACGCTGCCGACCCCTGCGGCTTTGTTTTCAGCAACATGGGTATCCGCTTCGGCCTCGCCACCGACCTCGGCTACATGCCCCCGAACGTCAAAGCCGCCCTCCGCGACGTCGATCTCCTCCTGATCGAATCCAACCACGACCTCGAAATGCTCAAAGACGGCCCCTACCCCTGGAGCGTGAAACAGCGCGTTTTGTCAAGGGTCGGGCATCTGTCAAACGTCGCCGCGGCCGAGTTTCTCGAGCGCGATTACGACGGTGGCGCGCACACCATCATTCTTGGCCATCTCTCTGAAAGCAATAACGTTCCGGAGCTTGCCCGGCTTTCCGCCGAGCTCGCCATCGGCGACCGCATGCGGCTTCTCGGCAATCGCATCGTGCTGGCGCAACAGCAGGCTCCCCTCGATCCCATCACGCTGTAACCGTGCTCCGGAGGTTACACCCCCGTGAATCGCACGCCGCCCCAGTGCCATCCAAGCAGTAGAATAGCCCTTGACCCATGCCAACATCCGACTTCAATCGAACCTCTCGTCGCCGCCTGCGTTCCCAATGCACCGATCCCATCGTGGGCAACATCCTCGCCGGCTGGCGCTTTGATATCTCAGGACTTTCCCCCGCCATGCGCGGAGATTATGAGCAGCACTTCGATGACTGCGCCTCCTGCCGTCGGCGGCAGCGCGTCGCCCGGACCATCGATCTCCTGCTCATCTCTGTCTCCACCCTGTCTCTGGTGGCCTTCCTGCTTGCTGCCGTGATCATTCATCGTGTCGAAATGATCACTCACCTGGGCTCGATTCATCTTGAATTGCACCATACCGCCATCGCTATCTCGCTTGAGGCCGTTGCCATTGCGGGCATGGTAATCTCCGCGCTGCTCTGGCTCCTCATTGCCATCGCCACTCCGCTTCCGGGGCTGTTCGGTAGCTTCGTGGAACGTCGGCTGCCGGCAGAGGTTCGCGAGCGAAGTTCCAAGAACGCTGCTTAGGCTCTATCCTTATCGCAGTCCCGTCTCACCTATGGAGCCCACTCAACCTCACGCTGGCGAAGTTTTACCGCCTGACGCAAAGCCTTTCCCGGATTTCGCCCAGGAGCGCGCCGAAGCAGAGCCGCGTACCCCCCTGTCACCACCCTCCCAGGGGATCCGGCGACGTGCGACCAGCGAGGCTACCTGGGCTCTGCTCGGTCTTAACATCGCTGTCTATCTCTGGATGATCCTGCATGGCGTGAGTGCAACCTCGCCAACGCCGGACGATCTTGTCCGGTTTGGTGCGAATGCCACCGACTACACCATCTCCGGCCAGTGGTATCGGCTGGTCACCGCCACCTTCGTCCACGTCGGCATCATTCATCTCGCCACCAATATGTGGTGCCTGTATAACCTTGGCTTACTTGGAGAGCCGCTTCTCGGGCGCTGGGGTCTGGTTGCCACTTACCTGATCACGGGGGTTGCAGGAAATCTTCTTTCTCTCCTGGTGAACGTGGTGCGCCGGGATCTCTCGGTAGGCGCCGGTGCTTCGGGCGCCGTCTTTGGCATCGCGGGTATCCTGATTGTGCTCTTGTCCAATAAGAAACTACCCATCGCAGCCTCAGAGCTCCAACGTTTACGCCGGTCCGTCATTCAATTTGCCGGCCTGAACCTCGTGATCGGCCTCGGTACCGCCTTCAGCAACATCATTCACATCGATAACATGGCGCATATCGGTGGCTTCCTCTCCGGTCTCGCCCTTGGCCCTCCACTTGTTCCAAAGATGACCAGCGGCCGCAGGCGCTATCTCTCGCGGCAGAAGCTGACCTTCGCTGTGGCGTCTTTTCTTCTTATCCTGTTTGGACACTGGATCTCGCGCCTGAAGTAAGCAGACTCGTGACGCGCGTCGACGGCTCAGATAGAATGACCCATCGTTCCGAAATGGAATGGGTTTGGCGTACCTAAGATTGAAGATGCAAGGATTCATTCCGAACTAATGACAATAGCTTCCACGATCGGCCCACAAACAGATACGCCACGGGATGTGGAGGAGCGAGTTCTTAAGGTCATCGCGCTCACCAAGCGCCTTCCCCGAGAGTCCGTAACCCCTGACTCTTCCTTCGAGTCTCTCGGGATCGACTCCCTCGATCGCCTGAACATCCTGTTCGATCTGGAGAGCGAGTTCGACATCGAGATCAACGATGAAGACGCCAAGCGCGTAGAGAACATTCCGCAGATGGTCGCAGGGGTGCTTGCCCTGGTACAGGCAAAAAACAGTACCGACGTCAGCCTTGCTCCTGACGTTTCCGTTCCGTCCAAATCGCACTCGCCCCAGACCGTCGCCGCGACCTCGCAGGACGCAGTTGCTTCCGAGAGTCAATCTGCCACGAAGCCCGCGTCGTCCGGAGAGTAGCGTGCGCAGAGTTGTGATTACCGGCGCTGGCATCATCAGCCCGCTTGGTTTAGATCTCGCAAGCTTCACTGACGCGCTCTTTGCGGGTCGAAGCGGCATCGCTCCCATCACCTTGATCGACACCGCACAGCTCCGCTTCACCAACGGTGCCGAGGTCCACAACTACAAGGCCGAAAAATACTTCGAGGCGCGCGACATCAGTCTCATGGAGCGTTTCTCGCAGTTTGCCGTCATCGCGGCCAGAGAAGCTGTCACGCAGGCTGGCATCGAGTGGACGCAGGATCTGCGTGAGGAAACCGCGATCATCACCGGCTCCTGCCTCGGCGGTCGGAACGTTGAAGAGGCCGGCTATTGGGAGCTCTTCCGCAACGGCAAGAGCCGAGTGCATCCGCTGACGATCCCGTTGAGCATGACGAACGCGGCCACCAGCCACATTTCGATGACCTTCGGAATCGAGGGTCCGTCTTACACCATCTCCACCGCATGTTCGTCTTCAGCCCATGCCATTGGTCAGGCCTTCCAGCTCGTTCGCTCCGGCGGGGCGCCCATGGCCATCACCGGCGGCAGCGAAGCTCCTTTCTTCCTTGGCGGACTGAAGGCCTGGGAGGCCATGCGCGTGATCAGCAAGGATACCTGCCGTCCGTTCTCTGCGGAGCGCACTGGTATGGTGCTGGGCGAAGGTGCGGCCATGCTGGTGCTGGAGCCACTTGAGACCGCTCTCGCTCGAGGCGCAAAGCCGATCGTAGAGATCGTTGGTTTCGGCATGTCCGCCGATGCCGGCCATATCACCAACCCGGTCGCGAGCGGGCCGTCGCGTGCCATGCGCTTAGCCATGCGGGATGCTGGCCTCGCTCCGGAAGAGATCGGCTACATTAACGCCCACGGAACCGCGACCGAAGCCAATGACCGCACGGAGACCGCCGCAATTCGTTCCGTCTTCGGCGACCACGCCGACCGGCTTGCTGTCTCCTCCACAAAGTCCATGCATGGCCACACGCTGGGCGCGGCCGGCGCCTTTGAGGCCGTTGCCAGTATGCTGGCGCTTTCCACAAACATGCTGCCGCCCACAGCGAATTACCTTAGCCCTGACCCGGCATGCGATCTGGATGTTGTCCCCAACCACGCACGCGCAGCCGAGGTGCAGGCCTGCCTCTCCAACTCGTTCGCCTTCGGGGGCTTGAATGCAGTTCTCGCGTTCAAGCGCATCCCTTAGTTCGCTTGTCTGCGGAGCCATTCCGCTGACCGAACTAATCCTTCCCGCAGCGAAACCGCGGGCGCAAAGCCAAAGTCAGTCTTTGCCTTACGGATCGGAAACTCCTGATCCCGTCCAAGCAGCACGACGGCATGCCGCGTCAGCAACGGCCTTCCAGCCAGACCAGGAAACAGCGACCATGGCAGCTCCATCGCGCGCGCGAGAGCAGCAGCAGCGGGGTACGGCAGGTTCAGCCACGCACGTCTCTGGCGCAGTTCGTCCGCCAGCCCGTCCACATAGTCCCGCCACGTTCCTCCCGCGCCATCGCACAGGTTGTAGGCCTGCCCCAGCGTACGCTCTTCCTTTGCACAGGTCATCATGGCCTCGGCAACGTCATCGACATAGATGAAGCCGCCCCGGCTGCGCCCTCCATCGACCAGAAGCATCAGGCGGTCGCGCAGCAGGGCAGCGATATCGGTCACAAAGGCCTTACCCCGCGGCCCGTAGATCGTGGCAGGTCGCACGATCGTAAGGGGAAGACCGTGATCCCTGCCGGCCTGCCACACCGCCAGCTCCGCCAGGCGTTTGGTCTGGTTATAGGGCAATCCGGCATCAACGAGAGGCGCATCCTCCGAACCGGGTTTCTCCGGGTACCCGTACACATCCGTCGTACTGACGTGCACGAAGCGTCGAAGCGTCGGCACCGCGGCCGCCGCCGAAAGCAGCGCCTTCGTACCGTGCACATTGCTTTCCAGGTAGACCGCGTTCGTAGCCCAATCTGTTGAGGCTGCTGCGCAGTGGAAGATCTCCGTGGCGCCATCCGCTGCCTGTTTGAGGGCAGCAGCGTCCGTAAGACTGCCGCGAATGATGCGAAGGGGAAGTCCTGCAAGATGCTCGAGCCGAGCGCCCTGCCGGGCCAGGATCGTCACTGCCTCATCCCGCGCCACCAGCATCTCCGCCAGCCGCCCGCCTAGGAAGCCGCTTGCGCCTGTGACCAGAGCGGGCAAACGCTAGTTCTCGCGCAGCTTTGCAAAAATATCGAGAGCGTACTCAAGGTGCTCCTGCGTGTGCGCCGCGGTAACGCAGAGACGCAACCGGCCCGAACCCTGCGCCACGGCGGGGAAGAGCACAGGCGCTGCAAGAATGCCGAAATCGCGCAGCTTCCGTGCGAACAGAGCTGTGGTCGCGTCTTCATGCAGCATGACCGGAATGACGGCTGTTTCAGAGAGACCCGTATCGTAGCCGAGACTCTTCAGGCCTTCGCGCATGAATCGGCCATTCGCAGCCAGACGCTCCACACGCTCCGGCTCGGACTTCAGAATACGAACGCCCTCAAGCACCGCCGCGGCAGAGGCCGGCGCCATGGCGCCAGAGAAGATGTACGGCGACGCCGCATGCTGCAGGAAGATCGCAGTCCGGCGCGAAACGCCAACGAAGCCGCCGTTGCCAGGAATAGATTTTGCGAGCGAGCCAGTCCAAATATCTATCTCGGAGGTCGGAACGCCGAAGTGCTCGTCCGTGCCTCGTCCGCCAGCGCCCAGCATGCCGATAGCATGCGCGTCATCCATCAACAGAAAGCAACCGAACTCCTTCTTGATTGCAATCAGGTCTGGCAGGCGGCAGATGTCCCCGTCCATGGAGAAGACTCCGTCGGAAACAATGAGGGTCCGATTCGCCTCCGGCCCGTGTTCGAGCTCAAATCGCAGCGACTCCATGTCGTTATGCTTGAAGCGCTGCACCTGTACCCCGGCCAGCCGGAACGCATCGATCAGGCTGCGATGCGAGAAGATATCCGCGATCACTCGGTCCGCCGGCCCAAACAGGGCGCTGATCACAGCCAGATTTGCCATGTACCCGGAGGTGCACGTCAGCACCGCTTCCGTTCCCTTAAAGTCGGCAAGCGCATGCTCCATCTCGTGATGGAGATCCAGTGTGCCCGTCAGCAGCCGCGCGCCGCCCGTGGCCGTGCCGTACTTCCGAACGGCCGCGATGGCCGCCTCGTCAATCCGCGCATCACCAATCAGACCAAGATAGTCATAGGACGACAGCATCAGCATCTGGTGCCCGTCGAGTTCAACGACAGGTCCGGTCCGGCTGCTCAGTGGCGCCTGAAAGGGATAGGCGTCCAGCGAACAGGCGAGCGAGGTCGTCTCAAACAGGCGGCGCGCCCGTGCGTCAATCAGATCAGCCTTCTTGAAACTCTCCGACCGGCTCTCCGTAAAGTACTCTGCGAACATGGAACCAGAGGAAGACGGGAACTGCTTCTTGACAGGGGTTTGGAGATCGCTGGTCGTGTCGAGCTGGGCTAGCATGATCAACTAACTATAGTCTTGCGAGCTCCTGCCCGCCCACGGAAATCTGCACCCTCAACAACACTGTGACGATTCTGTGCGGCTGGTGCGACGCTTTTCATCCGCCGGTTATTCGCAACCCTGCTTATTACAATACCAATCTCGATAGAGACGCCGCATTAGATTTTCTGCTCTCCCGCGGGCGCCAGGCATACAGTTGCATCTGAGTCCACTGATGCGTTCGCGATCGAGGCAGGAACACAAATGAATGAGCCCCTTCCTGCCGCGTCGCCATCCGGCCACGCGCCGGTCTTGGTTTCGGCTTTGCGTCCTGAGTTCCGCCAAACGCTCAGACTTGGCTCGCCACTTGCCCTGGCGGAGATCGGGTGGATGTCCACCTATCTGGTGGATGCCATCATGGTTGGCCGTCTGCCGTCCGGGGCCGCCGCGATCGCCGCGTCCTCGCTCGGCAACACCATCTTCTATGCCATCGTCTTCTTCGGCGTCGGTCTGCTCTACGGGTTAGACACCCTGGTTTCGCAGGCCTTCGGCCGCGACGATCGGCAGGGCTGCCTCTTCTTTCTCGCTCAATCCGTGTGGCTGATTGCGCTCTGGGCACCCATCACCTGGCTGCTGCTGCTCGCGACCGGCCCGCTTTTGCGGTGGGATGGCATAGAGCCGGTTCTGGCCGCGCAGACGGTGCACTATCTCGCGGCGCTGCAGTGGTCCACGCTGCCGTTGCTGGTCTACATGGCCCTGCGGCGCTATCTGCAGTCGATCAATCTCACCATGGCCATCATGGTTTCGCTCGTCACAGCCAATCTGGTGAACCTGCTTGCGGACTGGGCCCTCCTTTTCGGACATCTTGGCGCACCGCGGCTGGGGCTGCCCGGCTCCGGATGGGCGACCGGGATCGTCCGCCTGTATATGCTTGGCATTCTCCTGTTTGCCTTTGTCCGGCAGGTGCGCCGCGACCGGCTCCGCCTCACTCTCGCCATGTTTGTACCCAGTGCAGAGCCGCTCCGCTTTCTTTTTCGGCTGGGCTGGGCGCCCGCGATTCAGACCATGGCTGATCTCGGCGTCTCCACCGCGCAGACCCTGCTCTGCGGCCGCCTCGGAACCGTAGCCCTTGCTGTCAACCAGGTCGTGCTCGATGTCGCTGCCTTTGTCTATATGATCCCGCTCGGCATCGGCCAGGGGGCCACCGCCATCCGCGTCGGACAGACTGTAGGCGCGCGACACCGCGTCGGGGTCGGCCTCGCCACACGCGCCGGCAGTTGGACCTGCATCCTCTTCGCCGGCGCTGCAGCCATCCTGTTTCTTGTCATGCCCCGGCAGCTTGCTTCCATCTACACCGTCGACCGATCCGTGATCGCCGCCAGTATCGGCGTCTTCGCGATCGCCGCTCTCTACCAGCCCTTCGACGCCTGGGAGGCCTGTCTGTCGGGGAGTCTGCGCGGCCTGGGAGACACACGCACCCCGATGCTTGCCGGCGTCCTTTGGTCCTGGGTGATCGGTCTGCCGCTTACCTGGTGGCTCGCCCTCCACACACCTCTCGGCATGTATGGGCTATGGATCGGGCGAGCCATCCCCTCGATCTGCACCGCAATTAATGTGGCTCTGGTCTGGCGCTCCCGCTTTGACTCGCTCTATCCGCCGTCCAGTGCATCGCAGCAAAGTTCTTCGAGCTCCGCTCTTTCCGTTCCGCGTCTTGCCTGAGCAGGCGGCTCGAATCACGCTGTCTCGTGGCCCATCCTGCTAACTCAGAGCGGTTTGCGCAAACTTCCGCACCATGGCAAGCAGGAGTCGACGATCGCTGTCGCCCAGGTTTGCCGAGTACCGCTGCACCTGCGTCAGAAAACGAATCTCTTCCTCGCCCAGGTTCAACCCGCTCATCTCCCGGCCGACCGTCTCTTCGGCGAAAAACTCCGAGAGCTGCAGATCGAGCGCCTTCGCAATCTTCTGCAGCGTCTCCAGCGAAGGGACTGTGTGCCCGTTCTCCACGCGAGAGAGATAGCAGCGCAGAAGTCCTGTCTTCTTCTCGATATCACCCTGCGACATCCCCTTTTGCAAGCGGTATCCGCGAATCGTTGTGCCGATGTTCATCGAGATAGGCTGCGCGGACGAGGGGATCGACGCTGAAGGAAAGGTTTGCATGTCTGCCATGAGCCGTAACTTACCCAGCGCGCGGGTTACGGTCAATGACTATCTTGGGGTATGTTGCTGTCTCGAACCACCGCAGGTTCGCGTACAGTGCGATAGCCATGAACCCTCATCCTCTACTTGAAGGCCGGGGAGCAGGCGAACCAAACTCGATAGCACCCTTCTCGAGCGTACGACTCGTTCTCCGCGCATCCAAACTCTAGCCCATGTAGAGGCCGCCGTTGACATCCAGCGTGTGCCCGGTGATATAGCCAGCCTCTTCCGAGGCCAGAAATCGCACCGAATGCGCGACCTCGGCCTCTGTCCCCGACCGCCCCAAAGGAACATGCGAAAGCATCGCTGATCGCTGCTCATCGGTCAGCACCGCCGTCATTGCCGTCTCGATATAGCCCGGCGCAATCGCATTCACCGTGATGGTCCGGCTCGCCAGCTCCCGCGCCAGGCTCTTCGTCAGGCCGATGAGCCCGGCCTTCGACGCCGCATAGTTCGCCTGTCCGGCCTGCCCGGTCTCCCCCACCACCGAGGTCACATTGATGATGCGGCCCCACCGGATCTTCAGCATCTGCGGCAGCAACGCCTGCGTCATCAGGAAACTTCCCGTCAGGTTGGTCGACAGCACCTCGTCCCAATCCGCGCGCTTCATGCGCATCGATAGCCCATCCCGCGTGATCCCGGCGTTGTTCAGCAGGATCTCTACCTTTCCGAAGCGTTCGAGCACCGCCTTTGCGCAGCCCTTGATCGAGACCTCGTCGCCGATATCAAGCGCAAACGGCTCAGCCGTTCCTCCCGTGCTTCGAATCTCCTCGGCGACCGCCGTGAGCTTCTCGACGTTTCGTGCCGCCAGCGCAACCACCGCGCCCCCTCGCGCGAGTTCAACGGCGCAGGCGCGTCCAATACCCTGCGATGCACCCGTGACCAGCGCTACGCGCCCTGAAACTGTACTCATGCTGCTCTCTCCTGCTGCCATCAAGGCAACAAGCTCGAGTATACGAAGCCCGTTCCCGTCACGATGCGACCGGAAAGCTCCCTGCAACAGCTACTCCCGCCGCAGCCCCCAGATGTAGACTTCGAGCTCCCGCGCAAAGTGCAGCACCGGAGAGACCGCCGGCAGCGCGAAACCAAAATCCCCCGGCAGGTCGTTGCGCTCGAACGCAGCCTCGGCCGGCTGCAGCGGCCACTGCTGGTGGTGGATCTCGCCGATCAGCAGGTGCCCGCGGGGCGAGCTCGTGAACAGGCAATACCGCTCCGTCAGAAAACTCGCCAGGTCTCCTGACCTGCTCAGCTTGGCCGGACCAATCGGCCGGTAGCGCACCCGCACCTCCGCCGGTCGCGAGCGCGGCAGCCAGCGCCGGCTTCGGTACACAATCTCCCCTTCAGCCGGGCGCTCCCGCGACATGCTTGCCGGAAAGTACGGCAGATGAAACAGCACCCGCGCTCCGAGTACCGCCAGCACACTCGCCGCATCGAGCGAAAAGAAGTAGACGCCCTGCTTGCCCGTCCGTCGCGACCGCACATAGGTCCGGAGGTTCAACTCCGGAAAGTTTCGTGTCGTCGGAAAGGAGATCGTCTGCTCGCCCACCGCGCGTACGCGCACCCGGTCCATAAAGAAGGGCACCACCCCCAGCCACGCCTGCCCGTCGTACAGGTCCGCCTCCACTCCGGCCGGGAGTCGCCCCGCGAGAGCCTCTGGCGGGACTGGCCAGTGCGCGAACAACAGATCGTTCCAGCGCTGCGCCATCCGCCACTTCCGCTCAGGAAGCGGGTAGGGCCGATGCGCGGTATGGTCGAGAGCAGTTTCCATCCCTATACGGATGCCCGCTCCCTTGCACCAGGATCGTCATATTTAGGGACGAGCCTCGTAAACGATGTTGAAGGGTGTCTCCGCGGCGCGGCGAAAGCGGGTAAAGCCGGCGGCGGTGACGACCTCGCGGATGCGGGCCTCGCCTGCCTGAGCACCGAGGGTGTGGCCGCCTTCCTGCGACCTGGCGCACGGGGTGCAGAGCAGAGTGGAGAAGCCGTAGTAGACGCGGCCAACGGGGTTAAGATTGTCGGTCATCTGATCGTTGGCGAAGGGTTCGACGATCATCCAGGTGCCGTCCCTGGTGAGGGACTCGCGGACGTGCCTGGCGGCGCCGACGGGATCGCCCATGTCGTGCAAGCAATCGAAGACGGCGACGAAGTCATACTCCGCACCCGGGTACTGCTTGGCGGAAGAGACCTCAAAGGTGACGCGGCCGTCGAGTGCCTGGCGGGTGGCGGCGGCGCGGGCGGCCTCGATGGATTTGTCGTGGTAGTCGAAGCCGAAGAAGCGAGAGTTGGGGAAGGCCTGAGCGAGCAGGAGGGTGGAGGCGCCGATGCCGCAGCCGACGTCGGCCACGGTGGCGCCGCGTTCGAGTCTGGCCTGAACGCCGTCGAGCGCGGGGATCCAGGAGCTGACGAGGTTTGCGGCGTAGCCGGGGCGAAAGAACTTTTCGCAGCCGTGAAAGACGCCGTCGGCGTGCTCATGCCAGCCCATGCCAGCGCCAGTGCGGAAGGAGTCCTCAATGCGGGGGACGGCGGCGAGAGCGCCGAGGGCAAGTTGAAACGCGCCGGGCAGATAAGCGGGGCTGTCTTCCTGGGCGAGGGTGAAGGCTTGCTCGGGGCTAAGGCTGAAGTTTTTGGCGGCCTCGTTCCAGGTGACATAGCCGCCGGCGGCCTGGGAGGCGAGCCACTCCCGGACGTAGCGCTCGTCGGTGTGGGTGGCGGCGGCGAGTTCGGCGGAGGTCATGGGATGAGCGGCGAGGGTCTTGTAGAGGCCGAGCTTGTCGCCGAGGACGACCATGCCGGCGTGTACGGCGGCGCCGAGATCGCCGACGAAGCGGCCGACGAAGGCATTGAGGGTATCCATGTTCAGGGCGGGAGCGGGGGTGTGAGGGGCGGTGGTGCTCATTCTGGGGACCTCTTCCTTGAGACAAGGTGTCGACGGGCCCGATGCTGCGGTGTGCGATGCGGGAGAGCGGGAAACGGTGTGATTGTTCGCCGCGCGCGAGGCGAAGTCAAGCGATTTCGCAGGGGGCGGGACGCTGCCTGCGCGGAAAGAAGAAATGTCCACAGGGTACGTGCACTGTTTTGCGCTTCGCGGGGTAAAGAGGGGATCGGGGCAGATCGGGAACCTGTTGCGTCGGGGTTAGTTACCGAGGAGAGCGCTTTGGCATTAGAGCTGCATAAGGTTGTGCGGGTCCCCCAACAGTCTGTTTACCCTGGCGTGTCGCTCGCGGGCGCGTGGTTACGCCTCAGCGGAAGCGCTGTGACATGAACGCTTGTCTGCCCCATTCCGGAAGGAGTGGAGGAATGAGTTCACCTTGAAACGTCTCCTGTTTACCTCGATTTTGACATTTTCCCTAGCGGCAGTGGCGATACCAGCGCATGCGGGAAACATTGCCCTGACCGGCCATGATGATGACTTCCATTGTGGCGGCGGGTCGACGGATGGCGCCTGCCTGCAGCTTGCAGCTTTGATCAACTATGCAAAGGCGGGGTCGAGCCTGCCGGTGCTGACCTTTGACGCTGGATCGGAGCTGACAAACGATCTGACCAGCCTGGGGATTTCCTACGTCAACGTGAACCCGGACACACCGGGAGCGGTAACGGCCTCGCTGTTCAACCACTCGACGTACAGCGCGTTTGTTGTGGCCTCTGATGGAAGCTGCGGCGGCTGTGACAACGACCCAACGGGAGAGGCTGCCTTGGCGGCAAAGGGAACGGCGATTGGTGACTTCCTGAACGCTGGCGGCGGCATTGTCGGCCTGGCGGGCGCGGACAGCTCGGGTTATTACGCGTTTGTTCCGCAGACAGCAAGCTCGGTAGGCGGCGCACCGAGTGACGGGTACTCCGCGACGTCGGCGGGGACGGGTGCCGGAATCCCAACGGTGAACGGGGATCCGACGCACAACCTCTTCTACAACCCTGGAACGAATGGGGAGTCCTCGTTCTACCAGATTGCCGAGGTGAACAACTCGGAAGGCAACGGAGTGATTCTGCCACCGGCGGCGGTGACGCTGATCTGCACGGACTGCACGGTCACGGGCGGAGTCATCACCGGTGGAGGCGGCGGCGGTGGCGGAACGTCGGTGACGCCGGAGCCCTCGAGCATCTTCCTGCTTGGCTCGGGTCTGGCGGGGATGGCGGGCGTGGTGCGACGCCGTTTCATGCATCGCGCGTAGACAGACGGCGGAGCGGAAATCGGGAGAGACAGACCGGTCAGCGCGGTCTGTCTTCTCTGCGTTACGCGCGTTTTGCGAGCAGGGCAGCAGCGAGGGCGCGGCGGGAGGGTTGCGGCGCGGCACGGTCGCGGGCTTCGACGGCAAGGCACTCCTGCTCGAGGGTCTCGGCGACCTCGCGCGAGTAGATGAGGAAGTGGTGCGCGGAGAGAAGGACGGTGAAGCCGAGCCAGAGCTTGGCGGGTTTGCGGGCGAAGCGGGTGAGGAGCTGATAGAGGAAGCTCCAGTACTCGCGCTTGTAGGACGACCGTAGCCCCTGGTGCCACATGGACGCGG
Organism: uncultured Acidobacteriaceae bacterium; assembly: GCA_964242875.1. Classification (GTDB taxonomy): domain Bacteria; phylum Acidobacteriota; class Terriglobia; order Terriglobales; family Acidobacteriaceae; genus Edaphobacter. The sequence continues at coordinate 2,026 of CAXTCB010000056.1, read as the reverse complement.
CGAGGACGCGCAGGTTGTAGGCCATGGGAAGGGTGGGCGGGACCTGCGACGGACCGGGCGACCAGACCTCCAGCGAGCGAAGGGCGCGGCGGAAGAAGGGCCTGGCTTCGTACAAGCCGAAGAGCAGGGTGCTGAGGCCGCGGAGAAGGACCGGCAGTGGAAGAACGGTTTCGAAGTTGGGAGGGCTGAAGTTGGTGATGGCTTCGGACTTCTCGTGCAGACGGCCTTCGCGCAGCATGCGGTCATAGAGAGCCGTGGTGGGCGGGGCCTGGAGGACGCCGGCCATGGCCCAGGTGATGTTGGTCTGCTCGATGAACTCGCGCTGTCGCTCAAAGATGGTGTCATCGTCGGAGTCAAAGCCAACGATGAAGCCGGCGAGGACCCAGAGACCTGCCTCCTGGATGGTGCGAACGGCGGTGACGATGTCGCTGCGAAGGTTCTGGAACTTGCGAGACTCTTTGAGGGCTTCGGACGATGGGGTCTCGATGCCGATGAAGACGTACATGAAGTTGGCTTCGATCATGGCGCTGAGGAGCTCGGTTTTGGCGGCGAGATCGATGGAAGCTTCGGTATAGAAGGAGAACGGGTGGTGGTGTTCGATCTGCCAGGCGGCGAGCTCTTTTGAGAGGGCAAGGGCTTTGTGGTGATTGCCGATGAAGTTGTCGTCGACGATGAAGACTTCATTGCGCCAGCCGAGGGCGCGGAGGGTGTCGAGCTCGCGGATGAGCTGGGCGGGATCCTTGGCGCGGGGCTTGCGGCCGTAGATGGTGATGATGTCGCAGAACTCGCACTGGAAGGGGCAGCCGCGGGAGAACTGCACGGGCATGGAGGTGTACTTGTTGAGCTTGAGCAGATCGAAGCGCGGCGTGGGGCTCGCGGTCATGTCGGGTTTGTCGAGCACGCGGTAGAGGCGATCGGCGGTTCCCTGCTCGAGCGCGATGGCGACGGCGGCGAAGGCCTCTTCGGCTTCACCGACGAAGACGTGGTCGGCGTGCTCGAGGACAACTTCAGGCTCTGTGCTGGCCCAGGGGCCGCCGACGAAGGTTCGTCGATCGAGCTCGCGGGCGCGGGCGAGGATCTCGCAGGCGTCGAGGCGTTGCGCGTGCATGGCGCTGACCATGATGAGGTCGGCCCAGAGCAGATCACGGTCGGTGACCTCTTCGAAGGCGTGATCGAGCAGGCGGAGGTGCCAGGTGGGCGGACAGAGCGCGGCAACGGTGATCATGCCGAGCGGGGGTGTCATCGCGGCTTCTGGGAGCATGGCGAGGACGCCTTCAAAGCCCCAGAAGGAAGGCGGAAAGCGCGGCCAGACCATAAGGACCTTGAGGTTGGGGCCGAGAGGCGGCAGGGCGACGCGATCTGCAAAGAGAGAGACGGGCGCCTGCGAGGCAGGGACAGCGAGCGGCTGGAGCATTCGTTCGATCTCCGGGGACAATCACGTGCGACCAGGCCGTATGGGGCGGAGCCTGATTCAGATCAGCCGCTAAACACCGTGACTATAGTCCTTCCTCGACGCCTTCCTGCAGGCCGACCTGTGAAATCTTTGCTGCTTCGAACAGATCAAAAGTCTGTTGCGCTGTGCGGTCGAAGCGGGCGAGGCTGTTGCTTGGTGAAGGCGGCTCGCGCAGGAAACGCCAAGTGGAGAAGCGCGGTGACATGCGGGAGAATGGTGACATGGATAGTGTGCGGATGGACAAGTGGCTGTGGGCGGCGCGGTTCTTCAAGACGCGTGCGCTGGCGTCAAAGGCGTGCGAGCTGGGGCGGATCGAATCGAACGGGGTGACGGCGAAGGCCGCGCGGGACGTGAAGGTCGGCGACACGTTGCGGGTGAAGAACGATGGCGGCGAGTTCGTGGTGGCCGTGCTGGCGCTCGATGATGTGCGGGGGCCGGCGGCGAAGGCGCAGGGGCTCTATGCGGAGACCGAGGCGAGCAAGGAGATGCGGCTGAAGGTAGCAGCGGAGCGGAAGGCGGCGATGCAGTTTGAGGTGTTGCCGGCGGCAAAGCCGATGGGGCGGGACCGGCGGG
>CAXTCB010000055.1:0-20242 GCA_964242875.1 uncultured Acidobacteriaceae bacterium | reverse complement strand
GCGGCTTCGCCGAGGTCCAGCTCGGCATGCTGCTCGAGCAGATGCTCGCCCCCTCGCAGTTCCTTCGCAACGCCCGCATCAAAAAGCACACCAACGAGGTCGTCGAGTTCGCCGTCCGCTTCCCCGGCCACGCCGGCGAGACCCTCCTCCCCATCGACGCCAAATTTCCCCGCGAAGACTTCGAGCGCCTCGAGCACGCCTACGAGTCAGGCTCCCCCACCGAGATCGCCTCCGCCGGCCGCGCCTTTGAAGCCGCCATCCGCACCGAGGGCAAGCGCATCTGCGAAAAGTACATCGAGCAGCCCGTCACCACCCCCTACGCCATCATGTTCCTCCCCACCGAGGGCCTCTACGCCGAGGTCATGCGCCGCGAAGGCCTCCAGGCCGAGCTCCAGTCCAGATGCCACGTCACCATCGCCGGCCCCTCCACCCTCTCCGCCATCCTCTCCTCCTTCCAGATGGGCTTCGCCATGCTCGCCATTCAGCAGAAAGGTGGCGAGGTGTGGAAGGTCCTCAACAAGACCAAGAGTGAGTTCGCCACCTTCGAGACCCTCATGGGCTCCATGGAAAAACAGGTCGGCACCGTCCAGAACACCATTCAGAAACTCGGCGTCCGCACCCGCGCCATCAATCGCACTCTCAGCGACGTCGCCGAGCTCGACATCCCCACCTCCACCCCCTCCCTCCACCTCGAGGACGGCCCCACCAATATCCTCCCTCTCCTCGCCGCCACCGAAGAGGACCTCTAACCCCGGCCGGACTCCTGACGCGATGCGGTGGGTAACCTCTATAAAGTTACGGTAACCGTGGCTGTGAACCAGGGTGCTAAACATCCTTGTCACAGAACACCTGTTTGTTACGGACGTAACCTGGCAAAAGAAGCCTAAAACACCCCTCAACCTCATCCAAACTGCGCTTATCCTCGGCGAAAGTTCTACCGGATCGCGTTCATCGCCGCCCGGAAGAGCAGCTCAAACTCCCGCCCGCTCGCCGCATCTTTCTCGAGTGCGGCCTCTACCGCCCGCTGCGCCGACACCCGCGGATACCCCAGATTCACCAGCGCCGAGACCGCGTCCTCTCCATGCGCCCCCAGGCTTCCCGCGCTCGCAGGCCGCCCCCCAACCTCTGGAATCGCCACTGCCAGGTCGTCCAGCTTGTCCTTCAGCTCCAGCACCACCCGCTCCGCCGTCTTCTTCCCGATCCCCGGAATCTTCGTCAGCGTCGCATGGTCCTGGCCGCGGATCGCCCCGATCAGCCGGTCGGTCGCGATACCGCTAAGTACTGTAATAGCAAGCTTTGGGCCAATTCCGGAGATCGTCAGCAGCTTCTCGAACAGGCGCTGCTCCCGCCTTTCGGCGAACCCGAACAGCGCGATCTGGTCCTCCCGCACATGGGTGTGGATGAACAGCGACGCCTCCGTTCCCTCCCCCGGAAGCGCCCCAAACGTCTCCACCGAGATCGCCACGTCATACCCAACCCCCGCACACTCCACCACCGCCTGGTTTGGAGTCTTGAGAATCAAACGGCCACGCAGGTGAGCAATCATCGTCCCTGGATTGTACCCGCCCCCACCCCCCCCACCCCACCCCCACACCGCCCCCCGCACCTCCCCGCACCCCCCCCCACATACCCCGCACCCCCCATACCCCGCAAAAACCCCAAAAGGACAATCTCCTACCCTGGTACCCAAAAAAGTAGGTAACAACTTTCCCTCCCACCTCACCCACTGGAACTATTCGAGAGTTACGAAAAACGCAAATGCATGCGCTTCCGGTCATATTTCGGTAATGCACCTTCAATTGAGGTTTGGCACCCTTCGTGCTTCTACCTCTTGCATTGAGACTCTGACCAGAGTAGAGGCGGGTCAACAAAGGCTGAAAGCGGCCGATATACCACTGCAGAACTTCCCGAACGGGATGCACCAATTTCGAAGGAGCGTTCTTCCGATGAGCACACACTCCCCAGCTTCGCCTCTCGCAGTCACACCAAAGCGCACCTCCCGCCGTCAGCGTCTCTTTCTCCTCGTCACGTCCATTTGCACTATGGTCGCGGTTCTCTCCTGCCCTTTCACGCAGAACGCTCTGTCAAAGACACCGGCGGGAAAGTTCAGCGGTTCTGCTCGCATTCTCAGCCGCACTGTCTCGGCCCACTCCGCTGCGATTCGTCCAAACGAGGGTTTCTGGCACGCCGAGGGCAGCCGCATCGTGGCGGCGAGTGGCACCTCAGTCCGCATCTCCGGCGTAAACTGGAGCGGTTTTGAGACCACCAACATGGTTCCCGGCGGGCTCAAGGTACAGGACTACCGCTCTATCCTTCGCTCGATTCACACCGCCGGTTACAACACCGTCCGCCTCCCTTTCTCGAACCAGATGATTGAAGCCCCCGTCGTCCCCGCGGACATTCGCTTTGAAAACACCGCAGGCCGACCGATCAATGGCGATCTCGCAAATCTTGATGCCATGCAGATTCTCGATCACATCATCGACGCAGCGGGTCAGATCGGCCTCAAGGTCATCCTCGACAACCATCGTTCCGAAGCTGGTTCGAGCGCCGAAGCGAACGGCCTCTGGTATACCGACCAGTACCCTGAGTCCGCCTGGATTGCTGACTGGACGACACTTGCCGCCCGCTACAAGGGCAACTCCACCGTGATCGGCTTCGATCTCCGCAACGAGCCACACAACGCGACCCAGGGTGGCTCCTGCTGGTCCTGCGGGGGCGCCAATGACTGGCATCTTGCCGCCCAACGCGCCGGCAATGCCGTCCTCCGTACAAATCCCAGCCTCCTGATCTTCGTCGAAGGCACTGACACCGTCGGCTCCGACTCAGACTTCTGGGGCGGCAATCTCTCCGGCGTTCGTACCGCGCCCGTTCACCTCTCCATCCCCGGCCGTCTCGTCTACTCCGTCCACGTGTATGGCCCCGCAGAGTATCAGCAGAGCTGGTTCAACGGTGCCACCACACCTTCCTCGCTGGCCGCCCTCTACCACCGTCATTGGGGCTTCATCAGCGAGTCCGGCATGGCTCCCGTTTGGATTGGCGAGTTTGGCACCCCCAACCAGGACGCAGACGTCAGCAGCACTGAACCCGGCTCCGAAGGCCAATGGTTCCAATCGCTTGTCGCCTATCTCGGAAGCCATCCGAATATCGGGTGGAGCTACTGGGGGATCAATGGCGAAGACCGTTATGGTCTGCTCGATGCTTCGTACAGCGCGGCTCCCGCAAACGCCCTCAAAGCACAGGCGCTGGCCAGCATCCGCCTCCCGCGCTCTGCCGGATTTGAGATGGCCACGACGCATGCCCCGATCGAGAGTTCCGCCAGGGCAGCAGCCTTCCCGGACTATGGCTCTCCCTCTGTCTCCTACACGCTTCCAGTTCAGACCGCTGTTCGCCCGCAGCCCACGGTTCGTATACAACCAACGATCCAACCAGCCACGTCCGGAGACGCCGCCATTGAAAGCGCCGTTGCCGAGCAGGTCCGTCTTGCCACAACCCGCGCCCTTCGCTCGGGTAGCGGACAGGCGGAGTAAACCTCCCGGTTGCTGCTTACGTAACTCAGTCCGCGACACCAGCCGGAGAGGGTGAACGGAAACACGTGAGTTCGACCGCGCTCCCCTTCAGACACATACGATCGGCTCGCTTACAGTAGGGGCATGGGTCTTTACCTCGCCGTCGATGCAGGCGGCACACGAACCACCTTCCTGCTCGCCGACGATCACCGTGTACTCGCCCGTACCGTCACCGGCACCATCAAGCGCATGCGTGCCGATGCCGCTACGGCCGCGAGCAACCTCGACACTGCTCTTAATGAGCTCACGCTCGCCTCGGGCATGTCGATGTCGGCGGTTGTCTCCACCTGCGTCGGTGCCGCCGGCTATACCGTGCCACTCGTTGTTGACTGGATGCACCAGGCCTTCGCCGCTCGCGTTGCAGGCACGTTCCTGCTCGCCGGTGATGTCGAGATCGCTCTTGATGCCGGTTTCCAGGGCCAGCCCGGAACGCTCCTACTCTCCGGTACAGGCTCGAACGTCGCCGGTCGGCTCGCCACCGGTGAGATCGTGACGGCCGGCGGCTGGGGACCTGCGCTCTCCGATCAGGCTTCCGGTTACGGTATCGGTCGCGCGGGTCTTCGGGCCGCCGTAGTAGAGCACGATGAGCACGGCAGCAGCCCCATGCTCCAGGCCATCCTTGAACTCTGGCAGCTCAAAGATTTCCAGGCTCTCGTCGACTTCGCAAACCGGCAGCCCGCACCGGACCTCTCCCGGCTTGCTCCCCTCGTCGTGAGCCAGGCAACTGCCGGCGATGCGGTTGCTGGCCGTGTCCTCGACACTGAGTCCGCGGACCTCGCGTATGTTGCGCGCATTATCCTGAGCCGCGTTGTTGAAAGCACACGAGGCGTTTCCGGATTGAAACCTCGTCTTGCCCTCGCCGGCTCTATTCTCGAGCACGTTCCACTCGTCCGCGACCGCATCCTCGCTCTTCTGCGGCAGGACTTCCCCACGCTCGAGCCACTTCCGGGCGTTGTCGACCCCGTACTTGGCGCTTTGTGGCGCGCCCGCCAGAGAGGCTGATCTGCCAGGTCGGTGTCGGCAGGAACGGGGCTGCTATCTTCTCGCCCATTCTCGAACGCGCTAAGCTGAAGACGCCACCTTCCACCCGCGAGGTTAACCGTCCGCCCATGAAAATTCATCCCGTAACCACCGTTGCGCTAGCCGCGGCTCTACTCGCGTCCCGCCTCCCCGCACAGTCCTCGCCCGACCTAAAACCCACACCACAGCAAACTGTCTGGCAGGACCTTGAGTTCGGCGTCATCCTCCACTTCTCGACTAATACCTTTCTGGACCGCGAATGGGGCGACGGCACTGCCGATCCCAAAGTCTTCAATCCCACCAACTTCAATCCCGACCAATGGATGGAAGCGATCCAGGCCTCGGGCGCCAAATATGTCGTGCTGGTTGCCAAGCACCACGACGGATTCGTTCTCTGGCCCACCGGTCAGACCGCTTACTCCATCAAAGCCAGCCCCTTCCAGAATGGCAAGGGTGATATTGTCCGCGATGTGGCCGCCGCCGCCCGTCGCCACGGCCTCAAGTTCGGCGTCTATCTGTCGCCCTGGGACCGCCACGACCCGCGTTACAAGGACTCTGCCGCTTACGACACTTACTACAACGCAGAGCTTGAAGAGCTCGCCAGCCACTACGGCGATCTGGTTGAGTTCTGGCTGGATGGCGCCGGCTCCGGCGGGCACGTCTATAACTTCCCCAAGATCATCGAAACACTGCGAACGTATCAGCCCAACGCCATCGTCTTTGCGGACGCAGGCCTCTTTGAGTATGGCGACGCCCGTTGGGCCGGTGACGAAACGGGCAAGATCGACTACGAAAACTGGAACGTCCTCGACCGGCACGGCTACCTTCGCTGGCGGCCGGTTGAGGTCGACACCCCACTGCGCAAGCTGCACTGGTTCTGGCACCCCAATGACGATGCCTCGCTCAAGACGGTCCCCGAGCTGCTCGATTCCTATGAGAACTCCGTAGGCCGCGGAGGTCAGTGGATGCTCGGCGTCGCTCCCAACGACAAGGGCCTGCTTGACGCCTCCGATGCTGCCCGTCTGCGGGAACTCGGCGCCGCCATTCATCAACGCTACGCGGAGAATCTAGCCCTGAACCACGCCACCCTGGATGACAACGCCACACGCGCCCTGGACGGCGATGACGCCACCTTCTGGACCTCTCCCAGCCCTGACCGCGGAGCGATTGAGGTCGACCTGAAGAAACCCACGGTAATCGACCACGCCCTCACGATGGAGTGGCTGAACGAGGGTCAGGCCGTCCAGCGCTACCGTATCCAGGTCTGGCAGAACAACCAGTGGCAAACCGTGATCAGCAGCTACGCTATCGGCCATAAGAAGATTGATCATTTTCACGCGGTCACCACCAGTCGCGTTCGGCTCGAGATCCTCTCGAGTGCCGGCATTGCCCGTATCCGCGAGTTCCAGCTGTTCCACATTCCCGACGCTCCATAAGCGCGCCGGCGGCTGGAGCCTACCCCACCAGCCCCGGCCGCTTGATCGCCATCTCACCCACCAACTCGCCAAATAAGGTATTTGCCCAGGCAAACCATGCCCGCGTGAACTTCTTCGCGTCATCTTTGTTGTAGCTTTCGTGCATGAACCCAAACCCACGCGCCGACTCCTTCAGCATGGTCAGAGCCTGACGGATCTCCGCATCTGAGCTGCTGGTCAGGGCATACACCATCTGGGACATGGGCCAGATCATGTCTCGGCCCACGTGCGGTCCGCCCACCCCCTCGCCTGCCGAACCCTTAAAGAAGTACGGGTTCCGTTCACTCCAGACAAACGCTCGTGTCCGCGCGTACAGTGCCCTGTCCGCTGCACTTGCACCCACCGCGCCCAGGTAGGGCAGTCCCAGCAGACTTGGTACATTTGCGTCGTCCATCAGCAGCTGTGAGCCAAAGCCGTCCACCTCGTAGGCCCACATCGTGCCTGCTGCCGTCTGCACGATCGCATGCTGTCGCAGCGCTGCCTCCACCTCTGCCGCCAGCGCCGTCGCCTCATTCGCCAGCGCCGCGTCGTGCAGGATCGTTCCTGCCATCTCTGCTATCTGCCGCAGGCTTACCACGGCAAACAGATTCGAGGGCACCAGAAAGGGAAAGACGCACGCGTCATCGGATGGCCGGAACCCCGAGAAGATCAGCCCGACCGGCTTTACCGGATTGCCGAAGCCCTCAAGTGGCAGCATCTCCGTCGAGACCGTCGATGCCCGCATGAAGCTGTACGGCCCTGGCCCACTCTTGCGCTGCTGCACCCGGAAGGTCGCCACGATTGTCTTCATCGCCTCGTGCCAACGCGCGTCGAACGGCCCCGCATCGCCCGTTGCCTTCCAGTATCCGTGGCTTAGTCGCACGGGGTAGCAGAGCGAATCCACCTCCCATTTCCGCTCGCCCACACCCGGCTTCAGCTCCGTCTTGTCTGTCCGGCTCCACACCAGCGGCGGCTGGCTCAGATCCGCCATGAAGGCATTCGCGTACGCATCGATCAGGATGCACCGCGCCTGCCGCCGAATCACCCCTTCCAGTAGATCGCGCAGCCTCCTGTCCTTGCCCGCCAGCGGCAGGTACGGCCATACCTGCGCGGAAGAGTCCCGGAGCCACATCGCCTGGATGTCGCCCGTCAGCACAGCCGTATCCGGCTTGCCGTCAAAGGTTCCGGGCTCGACCGTGGTATCCAGCGTGTTCGGATAGCAGTTCACGAACATCGCCCGCAGCTGCGCGTCGCCAATCTTGGACGATCGCTCGGTCAGGAACTGCTCTACCGCTTCGCTGCGAAACTTTCGTTCGTCCGGGCGGGGGCGGCCAGCGCGCATATCCCATGGCGCCTTTACGTAACCTTCTTCCTGCGCGCCGACCGCATGAGCTGTGCCCGTAGCTGCCAGCGCCACACCGTCGATCCCCGTCATCATCACCGCTGCACCGGCCACTCGCAGCATCTGCCGCCGCGAGGTGATGCCCGCTTCTGCTTCCTGCATGCACGTCCCTCTCTCCCGCCCGGCTGATACCTCTTCAGAAACTCCGGCGCATGCTGTCATCCTACAAAGTCGATTTCACTGCTCTGAAGCTCCTCTTTGTACTTTCTCGTCGTGCAACCTGCACCTGGCAGCCTGATGCCCGCATGAGCCTAGGTATTTACCTAGTAGGCGTGCCTTTCCGGAACGCTTAGGGTGAGATCACTTCGGAGTTCGTGTCCCTAATGAACTCTGCATGGGAGTAAGAACGATGGCTCAATATAAGGGTGAAATCAAGTGGTTCAACAACGCTAAGGGTTACGGCTTTGTTGGTCACGACAACGGCCCGGATGTCTTTGTTCATTTCAGTTCCATTCAGTCGGACGGGTACAAGAGCCTGAACGCCGGCGACAAGGTCGAATTTGACATCATCCAGGGCGAAAAAGGTCCACAGGCGGATCAGGTAAGCCGGCTCATTGCCACTTCGTAGCTTCGCGCGCACGAGAGACTTCTCTGGCCGACACCGCCCTCTTCGATGAAGAGGGTCTTCTTTCTTTGCAGCTCTGCATTGATGCGCTCAAATGAATCCGCGCGATTTTCAGCGTCTCTTTCACCTCTCAAAAGAGCGCCTGCCGCGTGGCCGACTCAGGAAGCAAACTTCCTCGACACCTCCCTTCTCGAGAAGTCATCTCCGCTCCGGAGACCGGAAAAGACCGGAACTGGCCGTTATGCGCGGCTATTCGCGAAGCGAGCGTGGTACCCACCCTGTTGTCTCTGGCAGCCGCTCGGCATAGGAATACCTCGGACCCAACGATGGCCGCGGCTGGCTCTTGCCATGTCCTCACTGCGGAGACCCATCACTTCTGCATAGAACAGCACAGCTCCCAGGGCTGTGGGCACCGTAGCATCATCTCGACAAATTGAATGATCTTCGCCCGTGCCGAAACACTTTGCTGCGACGGCCGGAGCACCTCAGTCGAGGCTCGGCAAGCTTGAACAGGGAACACCGCAAGAGAAACAGACTTCACGGCGGACCTCGCTGGTTTATGACGCAAGCCACACAGCATGGATGACCCTGGCGATCAGGCGAGCGTCTTCTGTGAAGAAGCCCGATTTTCGGGGTCGCGACTTCGCTCCATGGTTCCCAATCGAAAGACGGCAGGCACGTCTAGGATGATCGGTATGTCGAAGCAAAAAGAAAGCGGGAACAACCAAGAATCTCCAGATACGCCGGAGAGTGCCGCCATCATGCTCGAGAGTCGGGCTGTGGCAGTCTCCCCCCATCTCATGCCCGCCGGGACCGCGCTTCAGGAGCTTCCCGGGCAGATGGACTTCTCTAAAGACCCGAGCGCACGCGGCAATGATGAGCCGAAAGATGATCTCGTGGTCATCGAACCTCCCGAGCTCGATCGGCAAACTCCCGCTCTTCCCTTCCTTATCGTCGCGTTTGGCGCCTCCGCCGGCGGGCTCCAGGCTGTCCGCGACATCCTTACGCCGCTCCCGGCGGACACCGGCATGGCCCTGGTCCTCATCACCCATCTCTCGCCCAGCCATAAGAGCTACATGGCGGAGATCCTTGGCAAATCCACCTCCATGCCAGTCCTCACCATGGAAGATGAGCAGCAGCCCCAGCCCAACCACCTCTACGTTCTTCCCCCAAATGTCGACGCGACCCTTCAGGGCGGCCGCTTTCATCTGCGCGTGCGCCCCGCGGGCCACACGCCTCACCTTCCCATCGATCTCTTCTTCCGCTCGCTCGCCGCCGATCAAAAGAACTACGCCATCGGCGTCGTCCTCTCCGGCGCCGATTCCGACGGTGCCTCTGGCCTCAAGACCATCAAGGGAGAAGGCGGTATCGCTCTCGTCCAGACGCCCGAGAGTGCTCAGCACAGCAACATGCCACTCAGCTCGATCGCCGCCGATCACGTCGACCTCGTCCTTCCGCCGGGGGAGATTGCAGCCGAGTTACAGCGTCTCGCGCGTCAATTTGCTCGCCCTGGCGTCCGCCAGCTTGAGGAAAGCGACTTCTCTGCGTCCGGCGGCAACTCTGCGGCAGATCAGGATTTCGCTCGAGTGCTCCAACTACTTCGCGGCGTCTCCGGCCTTGAGTTCCGCCTCTATAAAGAACAGACTCTGCGCCGCCGTATTGCTCGCCGCATGGTCCTGCTCCGCATGGATACCCTGGCCGACTACGTTCGCTATCTTCAGGCCCGGTCTGATGAGCTCCGAACGTTGCAGGAAGAATCCCTGATCAGCGTCACCCGCTTCTTCCGCGATCCTGAGTTCTGGGAGTCCCTCAAAGGCACTCTCCTGCCCGCCCTCTTTCATGGCCGCGCCCCGGAAAGGCCCGTTCGCATCTGGTGCGCCGGCTGCGCGACGGGGGAAGAGGCTTTTTCCCTGGCCATCGCCGTTCTCGAGTTTCTCTCCGCCAACAATCTGGACACCCCCGTCCAGATCTTCGGCACGGACGCCAGCGATCGAGCGATCGACTTTGCCCGGACCGCCATCTATCCCGAATCGCTCGCCGGCGAAATCACCGCCGATCGCCTGCGCCGCTTCTTCGTCAAAGTGGATCGCGGCTACCAGATCTCCAAGCGGGTCCGCGATACCTGCATCTTTGCCCGTCAGAACCTCTCCGGCGATCCCCCCTTCTCGCACATCGACATCCTCAGCTGCCGCAATGTGATGATCTACTTCCGACAGGGTCTTCAGCGTCGCGTGATCGCGACCTTCCACTACGCGCTCGAGCCAGGCGGCTACCTTTTGCTCGGCATGTCGGAAAGCCTGCGCGAGTTCCCTGATCTCTTCGGCGTCTTTGATCGCAAGCACAAGGTCTACATCAAAATCGGTAACGGCTCGCCAGCCTCCTTTGATCCTCCGGAGCGCCTCGCACCCATCGTTCTCGCCTCTCCCAAGGAGACCGATCTTCTTCCGCTCCGCACCTGGCCAGATCTTGATCTGCAGCATGCCGCCGACCGCATCGTGCTCGCCCGTTTCGCTCCTGCCGGTGTTGTCATCGATGAGAACCTTCAGATCCTCCAGGTTCGCGGCCAGACCGCCCCTTTTGTCGAGCTGCCGGCCGGAACCGTCAGCTGGAATCTTCTCCGGCTTCTTCGTCCAGAGGTCGCCCGCCAGGTGCAGGAACGGCTGGAACGCGCTGTCCGGGAAAATGTACCGGTCAGCATCTCTCCGGTCGTCATTCGCGATGCAAATAGCGACCCTCGTCAGGTGCAGGTGGACGTCCTTCCGATCAGCAGCGTCACCGTCCGCTCCCGTTGCTTCCTCGTCCTCTTCCAGCCCATCACGGAGACACCCTCCGCCTCGATTACGGGTCTGATACCAACGTCAGACCCTGCACTGGCCCGCGAAGCTCTCAGCAACCAACTTCGTACAGATCTTGATGCCACTCGCCTGCATCTGCAATCTCTGCTGGAAGAGCGCGACGCCCACAATCAAGAGCTCGTCAGCGCGAACGAAGAGATCCAGTCCGCCAACGAAGAGCTCCAGAGCTCCAATGAAGAGCTCGAAACCACCAAGGAAGAGCTGCAGTCCTCGAACGAAGAACTCCAGACCGTCAATGAAGAGCTGCAGCAGCGCAACCAGGTTCTGGTGCAGACCGGGAACGACCTCACCAACCTGCTGAACAGCGTCAACATTCCGCTGCTCATGCTCACCAGTGATCTCAAAATCCGTCAGTTCACCCCACCCATGCAGCGCCTGATGAACATCCGTCCGTCCGACATCGGCCGCTCCGTAAGCGAGATCCGGCTGCAACTCAGCGTCGAGGATATCCAACCGCTGCTGCTGGAGGTGCTGGAGACCCTCAACGCCCAGGAGATTGAGGTGATGGACCGCGAAGGTCGCTGGCATCTCCTTCGCATTCGTCCGTATCGCACCGCGGAAAACCGCATCGAGGGTCTGGTTGTTGTTCTCGTCGACATCCATCAGCTCCGCAGCAGCCAGCAGGAGCTTCGCGACGCGCGCGACTTCGTCAGTACTGTCTTTGAAAGTGTTCCCATCTCCGTCGTTGTGCTGAATCGCGACTGCACGATCCGCACCGTCAACACTGCCTTCCGCGAACTCACCCGGCTGCCTACCCGCGAGCTCACTGGCCGCTCTCTGCCCGATCTCGTCGATGCTCTCTGGGGCCTCGACGGCTTCTTCGAGAGATTGCTCGAGCTGATGAAGGCCGACGAAGGACACATCCTCGAGTTCGAGCACGTCTCCAGCACTCCGCGAAAGCTGACGCTTCTTGTCAAAGGGCAGGCTATGCTGGCCGACAAGAACCAGGTCATCCTGCTCACCATGGAAGACATCTCCGCCCGCCGCGCCTCCGAGCTCCTCCTCACAGAGCAGCAGAGAGATCTGCAGGCACGCATTGAAGTGGCTGCCCGTACCCTTGACCAGACCAAGGACGAGCTCCGCGGATTGACCGCCCATCTCTTCAACGCGCAGGAAGAAGAGCGTCAGCACGTCGCGCGGGAGCTTCACGATGACGTGAGTCAGCGCCTCAGCGTGCTCGCCCAGGGTCTGGAAGCCACTCAGTCCGCCAGCACCGCGGCGGATCGGCTGACCAGTCTCGACGCTCTCCGTGCTCAACTCCAGTCGATCAATACTGATGTGCGCCAGATCTCGCATCGGCTCCATCCGTCCATCCTCAACGATCTCGGCCTTACGGTTGCCCTTCGCTCGCTTGTCGACGAGTTCGGCAAGCGTGAAGACATGCCCGCCACCTTCCTTGGCCTCAACGTCCCCGATCTCGCCCCGCAACCGGCCGTGACCGCGCTCTATCGCATTGCGCAGGAAGCCCTCCGCAATGTCGTGAAGCATGCCGGCAAGACCCACGTGAAGGTCATGCTCGAGGGCACCGCGCACGGCCTTCATCTTGAGATCCTCGACCTCGGGCAGGGCTTTGATCTCGACCCGGACTTTCCCCGCGAGGGTCTCGGGCTCGTCAGCATGAAGGAACGCGCCAGACTCGCCGGTGGAGAACTCAACATCATCTCTGCGCTCGGTCGAGGCACCACGATCAGCGTCGATGTTCCCTTGGAGCCGGAGCCCGGTGTGGCGGCCGCTGCATTGAGCCAGGAGTAGGAACGACCATGCGCAAGCGGCTTCTTATCGCAGACGACCACGCTCTTATGCTAGACGGGCTCACTCGTCTGCTCTCTTCGGAGTTCGATATCGTCGGTACGGCCGCGGACGGCCGCAAGCTCGTGGAAGCCGCGCTTGAGCTTCTCCCGGACCTCATCGTTCTGGACATCGGCATGCCTGAACTCAATGGCATAGAAGCCGCTCGCCAGCTCACCACGCATCTCCCCGCCATCCATCTTGTCGTGGTCACCCAGCAGCTTGACTCCGATTACCTGCGCGCCGCCTTCCAGGCCGGCGTCCGCGGCTACGTTGCCAAGCAATCCGCGTCGACCGAGCTTCTGCTCGCCATCCATCTCGTCCTTCGCGGCGGCTACTACATCACCCCGCTGATTGCCGCACCGGAGATCAATGGCCGCATGCGTTTGAACTCCAAGACCGATCCCGCCGATCTGTTCCGCGTGGAGCTTACCGCCCGGCAGCGAGAGGTCCTCCAATTGATCGCCGAAGGCCGCTCCACCAAAGAAATCTCCGCGTCCCTGCGCATCTCCACA
Source organism: uncultured Acidobacteriaceae bacterium (assembly GCA_964242875.1). GTDB lineage: Bacteria > Acidobacteriota > Terriglobia > Terriglobales > Acidobacteriaceae > Edaphobacter. Next base: position 7,074 of record CAXTCB010000055.1, on the reverse strand, counting down.
AAGACAGTGGAGTTTCACAAAAGTGGCCTCATGAACGAACTCGGCGTCCGCACCACCGCCGAACTCACCCGCTACGCGCTTAGCAAAGGCATCATTACCGGCTAGAGCAGGGACCGCAGCCACCGTCAGAGCGATCGCCCAGTCGCCGATCTCCAGTTTGCCTCTTCTGCTCAGGGAAGCGCAGAATGGTTGCGTTACCAGCGCCATCCGTTCCCCTTTCCGCCTGGTGTCACACTCTCTGTACGAGGTCCTTATGCTTTCCCGTCGCCGCTTCCTTGAACGTGCCTCTGCCGTCGCTGCTGTTGCTTCTACCGCACTCCCCAAACTGGCCCATGCAGCCGCTCCGCAGGCCTCCAAGACCTCCGGTGAGGATCCGCTGCTCTGGGTCGATCCGCGCATTGGCACTGGCGGCCACGGCCACACCTATCCCGGGGCCACCGTTCCCTTCGGCATGGTCCAGCTCTCGCCGGATACCTACAACGATGGCTGGGACTGGTGCTCCGGTTACCACGTCTCTGACTCCTCGATCATGGGCTTCTCGCACACCCACCTCTCCGGCACCGGCGGCTCGGACCTCCTCGACTTCCTCGTCATGCCCGGCGTGGGCGAGGTCAAGCTCGACGCCGGCACTCGCGAAGATCCAACCTCCGGCTATCGCTCGCACTTCGACCACACCGACGAGGTTATGGAGCCCGGCTATTACTCCGTCATGCTCAAGGACCCGAAGGTCCGCGCCGAGCTCACCGCCACCGAGCGCACCGGTCTGCATCGCTACACCTTCCCCCAAAGCGACCAGGCCTGGATCATCGTCGATCTGAAACATGCAAATTCAAGCGGCAAGAAATCCAAGACCCACGCCGCCGAGATTGCGCTGGTCAACCCATCCTCCATCTCCGGTGGCCACGAGACCTCTGCCTGGGCGCAGAATCGCAAGATCTACTTCACTCTCGAGACCTCGAAGCGGCCTGACAAGATCGTCTTCTACTCCGACGACAAGGAAGCATCCGCACCCGCCGCCGGGCAGAAGCTCTCCAACCCGAATCTGAAAGCCGTTCTGCACTTCAAGACGAAGAAGGATGAAGCCATCCTCGTCCGCGTCGGCATCTCCGGCGCCAGCGCCGAAGGTGGAGCCAGGAATCTGAAGGCCGAGTGCAGCACCTGGGACTTCAACAAGATCCGTACAGACGCCCACGCCGCCTGGCGCACGCAGCTCTCGAAGATCAAGGTTCAGGGCTCGAACGATGCCCAGAAAAAAGTCTTCTACACCGCCCTCTACCACCTGTCTCTGGGTCCCACCCTGTTCGACGACGTCGACGGCAAATACCGCGGCATGGACAACCAGGTCCACTCCCTTCCCGCGGGCCAGCACAACTACACCAGCTTCTCGCTCTGGGACACCTACCGCGCCGCGCATCCGGCATACACGCTGATCAACGCCGACAAGGTGCCGCTGTTCGTCAACTGCCTGATGCGCATGGCCGAAGAGAGCCCCGAAGGCATGCCCGTCTGGCCGCTGGGTGGTCGCGAGACCGGCACCATGACCGGCTATCACTCCGCTTCTGTTATGGCTGAGGCCTGCAACAAGGGCTTCACCGGCGTCGATTGGAACAAGGCCTACGCCCTGATGATGAAGCGCGCCATGGTCGACAACTACCGCGGCCTCGGTTACTACCGCGCCAAGGGCTACATCCCCGCCGACAAGGAAGAAGAGTCAGTCTCGAAGACCTTCGAGTACTGCTACAACGACTTCGCCATCGCCCACGTCGCCAGGAAGCTTGGCAAAACCGATGACGCCGCCATGCTCACCAAGAGGTCAACCAACTACAAGAACTACTTCGACCCCTCCACCACCTTCATGCGGCCCAAGCTCGACAACGGCACGTTCACTGCGCCGTTCGATCCGATCGACATGGGCCACAGCGATGAGTACCGCGACTACACGGAGTCGAACGCGTGGCAGACCACCTTCGGCATCCAGCACGATCCCGCCGGCCTGATCGCTCTCTTTGGCGGCCGCGAGCCCTTCATCACCAAGCTCGACGCCCTCTTCAACGCACCCTCCACCTTGCCCAAAAACGCTCCGCCGGACATCGCCGGCATGGTCGGCCAGTACGCCCACGGCAACGAGCCCTCGCATCACATCGCGTACCTCTACGTCTACGCCGGCGCCCCGGCAAAGACGCAGGCACGCGCGCGCATGCTGCTCGACACCATGTACTCGCCCAACCCGGACGGCATGCAGGGAAATGAAGACGTCGGTCAGATGTCTGCCTGGTACCTGCTGAGCGCGCTTGGCTTCTATCCTTGCAACGCGGTGAGTGGCGATTACATCCTCGGCTCACCCCTCTTTGATCACGCCACGGTACAACTGGCCGGCGGTAAGACCCTCGAGATCAAAGTTAACCGCAAGGATCCGGCTCACCAGTACATCCAGGCCTTCACCCTCAACGGCAAGCCCCAGCAGCGCGTCTGGTTCAACCACAGTGAAGTAGCTCATGGCGGCACACTGGTTTTAGACATGGGACCTGAGCCGAACACCACGCTTGGTACGGATCCCGGCTCTTTTCCCGCTTCGCTGACGTTGTAGCTCGGTGTATAGCAAGCGATCAGCCTGCCCTGAAGGTGGCAGGCTGATCGTTTACAGAACTGCTTCTCAATCTGAGATAATTGCGAGCATCTGATCACCTTGTGAGCACAATTTGGCTCGCTTGGCTGATGTGTTGATCGATCCGTGACCACACTCGTCAGCTGCGGACCTGATCAAGGCAGAACTCTCCTAAGGATGGTCGTGCTCTCTCCTGTTCAGGATATTGTCTTTGAGCTCTGTGCCGAGACCCTTGAAGCCTGCCTGATTGCCCGGGCGAGTGGTGTCGCACGCATCGAGCTTTGTGCGGATCTGAGCGTGGATGGTCTCACTCCCAGCCACGCTCTCGTGCATCAGGCAGTCCAGAGAAGTGGTGTGCCCGTCTTTATGCTGCTGCGTCCCCGAGCCGGAGATTTTGTCTACACCGACCTTGAGTTCAACCTGATCCGGGAAGATCTGCTCCATGGCAAATCACTTGGCGTGAGCGGCTTCGCGCTTGGCATCCTTCACAAAGATGGCACCGTCGATATCGATCGCACACGCGATCTCGTCGCCCTGGCGCATCCTCTCGAGGTGACCTTCCATCGCGCCTTTGACGTCACCCGATCCCTTCCAGAGGCTCTCGAGGATGTGATCCGGACGGGCTGCCAACGGATTCTGACCTCAGGCGGAGCCGCCGACGTCTTTCAGGGAGCCGCTCCTCTGGCCGAGTTGATACGGCTAGCTCGCGGGCGCGTGGAAATCGCGGTCGGTGGCGGTTTGCGAGCCGAAGGTGCTGCAACCCTCGTAACTGCTACCGGAGCTCGCCACTTTCATGGCTCCGTTCGTCACAGAGGCACGGCCGATCATCTGCCACAGGTTGATTCACACGAGGTCGAGCGCCTGATCAGCAGCCTGAAAAGCAGCGCACGCCTGTAACGCCTCCCACCACCGACCGAAACGACTGCCGATCTTCGAGCGGCTCTCACATCGCTAAACAGGAAAAGCGAAGGAGCCGCTCGGCTCCTTCGCTGAAGTGTCTGCAGCAACAGATCAGAACTGATAATGCGCCGAGAACTGAATCTGCCGCGCCGGAGACCGAACAGCCGTAATCTGCCCAAAGGTCTGGTTGCTGCTGTCATTCTGCGGATTCTGCAAACTCGTCATGTTCAGGATATTGAAGAAGTCTGCCCTGAAGCCGAGCGACTGCGCCTCTGTGATGTGGAAGTCCTTGAAGGCCGACGTATCGAACTGCTTGTACCCGGGAGCCCGCTCGCTGTTGACTGACGCCGTGCCGAAGGTATTCGGAGCGGAGATGCCGTAGGCGCAGACACCATTGTCGCCACCCGCGGTGCATGGCACCGCAGAAGGATCCGTCCCGAACCAGTTCGCCGTGCTGCGGTTACGAATGACCAGTTTCCTGTAGTGATTCGCTCGCTGAGTACCGTAGCTGCTGGTATTGCTGCTGCCGGGGGCGTTGATCGTTACTGGCAAGCCCGAATACAGCAGGACGGAAGAGGAGACCTTCCATCCGCCGGCAACTAGGTCGACCACGCGGTTTACGCCAGCGCCGTAGCTTTGGCCACGACCGAACGGAACCGCGTACACGCCGACAAAGTTCAGATTATGCCGAATGTCCTGCCCGGCCGGACCATAGTCCGCTTGCCCGTTATAGCCATCCTGGAAGGAGCCATTCTGTCCGGAGATGCCCGGCTGGCCGTAGTCGCCAGCAGAGTTAGTCAGCGACTTCGCATAGGTGTAGTTCACCGTGTACTCGAGCCCGTGCGTGGCGCGCTGACGTAAGGAAACCTGGGCACCGTTATAGTTCATTCCGGCATTGGACTCGGTGATCAGCAGACCACCACTCTGGCCAACCAGGTTGAAGTACGGCGCCTGATCGCTCGGCAACGTCGCATCGGGATCGATGGTTGCGATACGCTGCGCCTGTGTCAACGTGAGCTGATTCCCATTGCGATAGTCGGCAAGATGCTGGCCTGACTCGCCCAGATATCCCACCGTCAGGGCAAGCGCGTTGCTGAGCGCGAACTCGGTGGTCAAATTGTATTGATGAATGAAAGCCGGCTGCGTGTTCTGCGGCCACACCGAATAGCCAGAAGGGTTATTGTTCTGTGTCTGGTTGAAGCCATTTTCTACGCTGCTCGGTGTGCCGGGGTTTGTTGCGGAGGGCGCATTGAAGATCGTGTCCGCGCCACTGGCAAACGGTGGGCTCGTCGTGAGCCGCTGGTTGAAGGAGTAGCCCTCAAAGAAGCTGGTCGCGCCGTAGCCTCCGCGGACCACCGTTCGCGGCGTCGCCTGATAGGCAAAGCCGATACGCGGCTGAAACTGCGTATAGTTCGCGTTGTAGCAGGCTCGCGTCGGGCAAACACCCGCGCCCGCCGGTGCTCCTTCCGGCACTGATCCCGCGTAGATCGGCTGTCCGGTCGCCAGCAGCACGTTCGCTGTCTTATTGTGCCGCTCAAACCACGGCTGGTCGAACTCATAGCGAAGCCCAAGATTCAGCGTCAGCTTGTCCGAAGCCTTCCAATCATCCTGCACATAGCCCGCGGTCCGCCATTGCCGCTGACTGATGCGGCCAAGCGGCGAAGCGATCTTGGTCTCCTTGATCCGGTCCAGAACGAAGTCTGCGGGTTTATACCCATTGCCACCTGTGGTGACGTTCGGGTTGCTGGTAAAAACTCCCGAGTAAATCATCTGACCGAGAAATCCGAAGTTCGAGGAGTTCACATAATTCTGCTGGTAGCGAATAGCCTGCACCCCGAAAGAAAGAAAGTGCTTTCCTTTCTGCCACGTCAGATTCTCGTAGTAGTTGAAGGTATTGTCGCGGAATTGCTGCGGATTAGCCGACGTGCCGGGATTTGTCTCCCCTATATCTTGAGTCGAGAATCCGTCGTACTGCTGAACGCCAAACGGGATGCCGACAATCGAATTGCCTTGCAGACCGAAGATCCCGGACGGATCCGTCGGGACGCCCTGATCCCAGCGAACGCGCGTAAAGGTCACCCGCGCCTCATTCACAATTGATGGCGAAAAGGTGTGAATCCAGTTGCCGCCGCCAAGCTTTGTCGGAAACTGATTTGGGCTCGGGAACGCAACCGGAATCAGGGCCGTTGTGAAGTCGTTGGCATTGGATTGAGCGTAGAAGCCGTTGAACTTGTTGCTCTGCCCCTTGCTGTACGAGATCTTGATGTCGCCCTGATTGTTGACAACGAAGCTGCGCTGCGGTGCACGGTAGTTATTGCCGATCAGGCCGTCATTCGGCGAGACATTTGGCAGAGGGTACAACTCTGGGTGTGCAAACAGGTACTTTGCAACGGGGTTGATGATGGGAACCCGGTTGTTCGCGTACGGGACGAAGTTGTTCTGTGAGTCGTAGAGCTGTGTGCCGCCGTTCGCATACAGGGTGCTGAAATCACCATTACGCATGTCCTGGGTGAGCACGCTGGCATTCTGAGAACCGCCTTGGTGCTGCCGAACTCCTTCGTAGTCCACAAAGAAGAAGAGCCGGTCATGGAAGATCGGACCGCCGAATGTCCCGCCGAAGATCGACTGCGTGTACGGGTTGCGCGGCGTAAAGTCAGCTGCCGTCTCGTGATGCTTGTTGCCCCACGTGTTCGCGTTCAGACTGTCGTTCTCGAGATAGCCATACACCGAGCCGTGGAACTGGTTCGTTCCGCTCTTCAAAATAGAGACCACCGCGCCGCCGTTCGCATTTCCATAGGAGGCCGGCGCATTCGCACTGATCACCCGGACCTCATCCAGCGCGTCCGGAGCCGGGTTATACGCGATCAGATTGTTCTGCGGTTCGTTCTGGTCTGCGCCGTCCAGCGTAAAGTTATTCGCCTGGTTCCGGTTCCCGTTGATCGAGGCCACCCCGTTGCTCTGCTGGCTTCGCTCTATGGCGTTCGTGCCGGTAAGGCCCTGCGGATCCGTGACCACTGCACCAGGCTGAAAGATCGTTACCGACGAGAAGTTCCTTCCATTCAGTGGAATATTCGCAATTTCATTTGTCGACAACGCAATACCGAGCGAAGAGTCGTTGGTATTCAGAATCGGCGCGACCGTATCCACCTCAACCGTACTCTCACTCCCTCCAGCCGAAAGTTTGCCGTCAACCTTCGCCGTCTGGTTGATCTCCAGCGTGAATTGCGGATTCCGTTGCGGCACAAACCCTTGCGCTGAAATCGTCACCACGTAGCGGCCGATCGGCAGAAAGCGAACGCTGTACACGCCATCTCCGTTCGTTGTTGCCGAGGTCGCGACGCCCGTATCCACGTTGCGAACACTTACAGTCGCATTCGGCACCACCGCACCGCTGGAATCGGTGATGGTGCCGCTCACCGACCCGGTCACGTTTTGCGCCAGCATTGGCGATGCACTCAGGGCGGCGACAACAGGACTAAGAAGAAGGGCAAGGTGGCGATGGCGCGAGTTCATAAGGTGATCCTTTGCAGAGACTGCCTGTTGACCTCCGCTGATAGTTCAGCTCCCGG
>CAXTCB010000054.1:0-20424 GCA_964242875.1 uncultured Acidobacteriaceae bacterium | reverse complement strand
ACGCTCGAGCGCGAGGGAGCGGAGGCGACGGCGCTGCGGGCGATGCATGCGGAGATTCTGCGGGCGCTGGAGTTGAAGAACGGGGTGACGCACACGGAGTTTATCCGGGCGAAGGCGGATGGAGCGTTTTACTTCCTGGAGACGGCGGCGCGGGTGGGCGGCGCGTACATCGCGGAGGTGGTGGAGTTTGCGGCGGGGCTGAATCCGTGGGTGGAGTGGGCTCGGCTGGAGTGGGCGGCGCTGACGGGCGCGCGGTATGCCTTACCGGAGCTGCGGGAGGAGTATGCGGGCAGTGTGATCTCGCTGGCGCGGCAGGAGACGCCGGATACTGCGGCGTACGACGACGCGGAGATCGTGCTTCGGCTGCGGGCGCGACACCATGCCGGGCTGGTGGTGAAGGCGGCGGAGGCGGACCGGATCAAGGAACTGGTGGCGGCGTACAGTGGGCGGTTTCTCGCGGACTTCTGCGCCGTGCTGCCGGTGCCGGACAAGCCGACCACGTAGCTGCTTGAAGGCTGGATCCGCTACCGGGTGACGGTGAGGGTGAGGGTGGTGGTCTGAGAGGCACCGGTGGCTGGATCGGTGGCGGTGACGGGAAGGGTGTAGGTGGCGGGCGGGGGGAAGACGACCTGCTCGATAAGATTGGCGCAGCCGAGCGAGGCGCCGAGAGCGGTCACGGCGAGGAGCGTTGCGAGCAGGGTGGGCAGGCTGCGTCTGCGGCGGAAGAGCCATGGGGCCGTGACAAGCAGGGCGAGGACGACGGGAGCCTGCGGGAGGCGGCGGCCGGGGCCGCTGATAGGTGAGTGAGTGGTGGTGGCGACGACGGTGTAGGGGACGGCTTTGGTGGTGATGGTGAGCGAGGCCTGGGCGGAGGCGGCAGCGGTGAGGCGGAGGGGTGCGGGGGTGAAGGCGGCGAGCATGGTGGGGGGTAGATTGTCGACGGAGAGTGTGAGCGGGCCGGCCCAGGCGCCGACGCTGGTGGCGATGACCGAGATCGCGGCAGTGGTGCCGCCCTGGACGGTGACGGATGGGGTGGAGAGCGCGATGGTGAAGGCGGAGGGAAGGATGGTTTCGGTGAGGGTGGGGGACTGGGAGTTGAGGAGGTTGGGGTCGCCCTGGTACGAGGCAGAGAGGCTGTGGGTGCCGACGGCGAGGGTGTTGAGGGGGATGAGCGCGTGGCCGCCGACGACGGGCGCGGAGGCGAGGACGGTGGTGCCTTCAAGGATCTGGATGGTGCCGGTGGGGACGAGGGTGGCGGGGGCGAGCGGGAGGCCGGTGACGGGGTCGGCGGTGGGTGCGGGGACGCCGGTGACGAAGGCGTCAACGGTGACGGTCTGGCCCTGATAGGCGGGGTTGGGCTTTGCGGTGAGGGCGGTGGCGGAGGCGGCGGGGGTGATGGTGTACCGAAGCACGGCGGAGGTGCTGGGAAGGAGGTTGGTGTCGCCGGTGTAGGTGGCGATGACGGAGCAGGCGCCGACGGGCTCGGCGATGGCGCCGGGGACGGGGTTGCCGACAGTGGCGGTGCCGGTGCTGTCGAGGACCGCGTGCTCCACGGCGCCACGGCAGAAGGTGAAGAGGACGGTGCCGGTGGGCATGAGGGTGGAGCCGGGAGCTGGGGTGACGTGGGCGGTGAGGGTGACGGGCTGGCCGTAGACGGAGGGATTAAGGGAGAGCGCGACGGTGGTGGTGGTGGCGATCTGGTTGATGGCGACGATGATGCTGATGGTGGCGGGAGCGTGCAGGGCGTCGCCGCTGTAGGTGGCGGTGATGGTGTGGGTGCCTACGGCGCTGAAGCTGTGGCCGGCGTTGAAGGAGAGGCCAGAGGTGCCGGAGGTGGTGCCGACGGAGAGGGTGGTGGCGCCTTCGGTGAGGGTGATGGAGCCGGTGGGCTCCGGTGCGCCGGCGGGGGCTGAGGGGGCGTTGCTGGCGGCGAAGGAGAAGGTGACCTGCTGCGCGACGCCCGCGGGGTTGGGACTGGCGGAGAGGGAAAGGGAGGTGGGAAGGCCGGTGACGACGTGGGTGGCAGTGAGGGTGGCGGGGGCGTAGGTGGTGACGGCATCAGAGAGGGCAGAGGTGACGGCGGAGAGCTGGTGGGTGCCGGGGGAGAGGGTGGTGGGCCCGGGGACCGTGGCGATGTTGTTGACGAGGGGCGCGGTCGCGAGCGGGGTGCCGTCGATCGAAAACGCGACGGTGCCGCTGAGGGGCGCATTGGTGGCGGAGCCGGGGGGCGGAGCGAGGGTGGCGGTGAGGCTGAAGGGCTGGGTGACGGCGGAGGGCTCAGGCGATGCGGTGAGAGTACCGGTGGCGGCGGGCGGGCCAGGCTGGTTGAGCAGGACGGTGAAGGCGTTGGCGGCGGCGTTGGAGTCGCCGTTGACGGCGAGGATGTCGGGGTGTCCGTCTCGGTTGAGATCGGTGAGGGCGATGTACGGGAAGCCGCTGGTTGCCGCCAGATCAGTACTGGGACCAAAGGAGCGGCCGGGCAGGCTGTGGATGGTGGTGAGGGTGTAGTCGTCGTTGGCGAAGAGCGGGCCGGATGCAAGGAGATCAGCACGGCCGTCGCCGTCGAGATCAGCCGTGTAGAGGCCGGAGTGACTGGTGTTGAGCGAGGGACCGGCTGCCGGAGCGGAGAAGCTGCCGTGGCCATCGCCGAACAGGACGAAGGGGACGCAGGCTAACACCGTTCCAGGGCTGGATACGCCATTGACAAGGATGGCGATGTCTGGGTTGCCGTCGCCGTCAAAGTCAGCGCTGGTGATGGCGTCGGCTTCCGCGTAGGTACCGGCGAAGCTGGGTGTCGATGCAACCGTGACGGGGACGGCGAAGGTGCCGTCGCCTCGGCCAACCAGCAGGAAGAGGGTGGGTCCGTTGACGTAGGCGACGTCGAGGATGCCGTCGTGATTGAAGTCAGCGATGGTGATGCGGATATTTCCGCTCGGGATCGGGGTGGCGAAGCGACGGAAGGTGCCGTCGCCGTTTGAAAGCGAGACGTAGAGATCGTTGAGATCGATGGCGAGGATGTCATCACGGCCGTCGTGGTTCATGTCTGCGACGGCGGCGACGTAGGCGAAGGCTGAGTTTTGCACGAGGGGCGCGAGGAGAGCAGGAGCGGCGAAGGTGCCGTCGCCGTGGCCGAAGCGGAGATAGGAGGTGCGGGTGCTGTCGAAGGAGGAGACGGCGGCGACGAGGAGGTCCTGCTTGCCATCGCCGTTGAAGTCGCCGTGGAAGAGCTGCGGGTTCACTTCGTCACGGCCGTTTGTGGTGGGCTCCGGGAGGCCGGGGATGGTGACGGCGGGAGCGAAGGTGCCGTCGCCGTGGCCGAGGCGGAGATGGAGGTTGGAGTCGCCGGTGGTGACGACGTCGGGGGTGCCGTCGCCGTTGAAGTCAGCGGAGGTGCCGTTGCCGGTGATGGCGCCGGACTCGTAGGCGGGGGCGGAGACGAAGGAGCCGTCGGGTTTGCCGTAGAGGATGTAGATGCCATTGGTGCCGACGGAGAGGAAGTCCAGGTGGCCATCGCCGTCGAGGTCGACGAGGGCGTTGCTGGCCATGAAGGGACCGAGAAAGAAGGACTGCGCGACGGCATAGTGGGTGGGCGGCGCGAAGGCAAGGCCGGGTTTGCCGAGGAGCACGGTGAGTCCGTCGTCGCCGCCGAGGAGGAGGTCGGGGATACCGTCGCCGTTGAGGTCGAGGCAGGCGAGGACGGAGAGGAGTGTGCCGAAGCCGCTCTTGCTGTTGACGCCGTCGGTGAAGTCGAGGGTGGCGAGCGGGGTGGGGCTGAAGGTGCCGTCGGGGTTGCCGTGGAGGATGTGGAGGACGCCGACGCCGCCTTCGACGAGATCGAGATGGCCATCTCCGTCGAGGTCTGCGAGGACGGCGTAGGCGTTGCTCTGGTCGCGGTTCGCATCGGCGAAGGTGCCGTCGCCGTGCCCGAGGAAAACCACGATGGAGCTGCCGACGGATCCAGCCACGAGGAGATCGGGATTGCCGTCGCCGTTGAGGTCAGCGAGCTGCGCACCCACGGCGACAGCGCCGAAAGAGAGCGCGGGGGCTGCGGTGAGGTGGCCGCTGCCGTCGCCGAGCAACGGGACGATCTGGTACCCGTTAACGCCGGTGAGAACGATGTCGGGATGCCCGTCGTGGTTGAGATCGCCGGCGACGGCGGGAGTGGCGAAGGAGCCGTCGGCGTTGGCGACCGTGGTGATCTGTGCGGGCTGGAAGGTGGCGTCCCCGTTGCCGAGCAGGACGGCGAGGTAGGCCGACCGGTAATCCGCAGCCGTACCCGCGCAGATCAGATCAAGATTGCCGTCCGCGTTGAGATCGGCGAGGAGGCAGCGCTGCCGGATGTTCGGAGGCAGGGGGATGTCCTGGCCGGGGAGGTAGGCGCCGCTGGGCTGGGCGAGCAGGGGGTGGAGGACCACCGCGCCGTAAGGGCCGGAGCCGTAGAGGATGTCCTGGCGGCCGTCGTGGTTGAGATCGCCGACGAGCAGGCTGGTGGGATCGCCGGGGGTGGGAAGGCGGCGTGGGTTGGTGAAGGTTTCGGCGTGGAGGCCGAGGCCGAGAAGGAACAGGAGCAGACAGGCAGAGAGGCGAGGCACAAACACGACCCAAGTGAGACAGGATGGTCGAAGCGTGCCGAGGATATCGCGCCGGGAGGCTCGACGTCGCCATAATTTTCATGGGATGGGGGCACGTTTGGGTGATTGTGGCGGTACTCCCGGGGCAGCCCGGGTGAGAGTGCGGAGCCAGCTAGCGGACGATGGCCATGGACTGCGGGCCACGGGGGACGGGAACGGAGTCGGTGAGATGAATCAGCTCGACACGTCCGGGCTGCGGGTTGCGGTCGACGATGCGCCAGAAGGTGATGGAGCCGCCGGCGGTGGGGTCGTCATAGCGGCTGAAGCTGCCGGCCGCGATGAAGCGGCTGGAGTTGTCGAAGACGAGGGGCTCGGGCAGCATGCCCTCGAAGGGGAAGTCGCCGATGCGATCGAGGCGGCCGGAGGCGGGATCGAGCCGGAGGAGCGAGAGAGAGGCGAAGAACTGCTGGTTGGGATCGCTGAGCGGGAGGTAACTGTTCTCGAGGTTGGCGGTGGCGACCCAGTGGCTGTCCGGACTGATGGCGAGGCCTTCGGGAAATTTGCCGGCCTGCGCGCGAGAGACGATGGCGTGCTGCGGCGATCCGTGGTCATCGGTCGATGCAGCAAGACGGATGCTGGTGACGGTGCCGCGACCGTCCGCGAACTCGTGCATGGAGTTGACGAGAGCGAAGCGTCCGTCGGCGGTGAACTTGACGATGTAGGGCGACGGATCGACGGCGATGTCGTTGCCCCAGGGCGTCAGGGCGATCCTGCCCTGGGTGTCGACGACCTGCAGCAGAGAGAGTCGGGCATGGGGCGCAGCGGTGAAGACGACGCCGAGAACGTTCTTGCCGGGAAGGAACTCGGCGTCGGAGAGTTCGTCGGCGGCGGTGTAGCCCGGGAGCGCCGGCTGGGAGGGGTTCAGCAGCTTGCCGTCCTCGAAGCGAAAGATCACGAGCGGGACGCTGGTGTGGGTCTCGGGCGCAAAGGTGACGGCGACCAGGGTCCCGGCTGGATTGACGGCGACGGAGACGGCGCGCTCGTACGAGTCAATCTGCTGGGTGACGACTGGTTTGTCGGGATTGGAGAGATCGACGACGGTGAGTTTTTTGCCGGGCGCGAGATCTTTGCGGGTGGCGTCGGGTTTGTTCGCGGGGCGTGGGCCCTGGGTTTCGGCGACGATGGCGTAATGGCCGTCCGGCGTAACGGCGACGGCGGCTGGCGGACCGGTCACGGAGTTGGTAACCGCGACGGTGGCTGCGTGGCTGTGGGCGAGGGGTTGGCCGGGCGATGGATTGAGGCGGATGACGGCGAGAGCGTCAGGGCCGACTGCGGGGCCGAGTTTGCCGTCGGCATAAGCGGAGGGCAGCATGTCGGTATCGCAGGCGACGACGAGCAGTTTTCCCTGAAAGTCGAAGCGCGGCGTGTGCGGAGGATTCTGCGCCGGGGCGAAGACGCATGCCACGGAGGCCGCCGCCGTGGCAAGGCGGACGGAGACTTTCCGGAGGAGAGTGGGGGTGCGAGGCATGCGTGTGACTGAGTGTAGCTGCTTCAGACAAGGACACCAGCGCGGGGTCCGGGAGACGGGTCCAGATCGGGGATGCATGCCCGGCAGGAATTGTGAGTCCTGTGTGGGAATGGTAGGCACGTCCGGATTCGAACCGGAGACCTCTACCGTGTCAAGGTAGCGCTCTAACCAACTGAGCTACGCGCCTTCATGCGTCTGGCCAGTGTAGCCGACGCCTGTCGCCGAAGGCAAACCGGCGGACGGGATCAGATACCATGGGACCGGAGCGTCGATCCACTCTTTCTGATGTTTCTAAAAAAGACTTCCTGCCTTGCCCAACCTTGCTCAATTTCGTGCGGTGCCGAACCTGCTTACGCTGCTGCGGCTGTTTATTCTGCCGTTTCTGGTGATCCAGATTCTGGACGGGCGATGGGTGATTGCGGCTGGGTTGTTTGTGCTGGCGGGAGTGTCTGACGGCCTGGACGGCCTGCTGGCGCGGCGATTGGGGCAACACACGAAGCTGGGGCAGTACCTGGATCCGATTGCCGACAAGCTGATGCTGAGTACGTTGTTTCTGGTGCTGACGCATGCCGGGCTGATTCCCCGGTATGTGACGGTGCTGGTGTTCAGCCGGGATCTCGGGATTCTGCTGCTGTCGACGCTCCTGTTTGTGACGCATGTGTTGCGGGATTTCCGGCCGAGCCTGTTCGGGAAACTAAGTACAGCGACGCAGATTGTAGCGGTGGTAGCGGTGTTCTGCGGCCAACTGGTGGGCGGCCGGCCGCTGTGGACGCTGCGTGAGTTGCTGCTGCGGGCGGTTGCGGTGCTGGCGCCTGTTTCCGCGGCGCAGTATGCGTGGATTGTGCTGCGGCGGATCCACGGAACGCCGGGTGGCGGGGCAACGGCGGCGATGCAGCCCTGAAGAGCGGCGAGGGGAGCGTCAGGTCAGGAGTCGGAGTCGGCCTGGGCGGCTTCTGCGGCGGCTGCTTTTTCTTCCCGTTCCATATCTTCATACTCGATGGAGTCGAAGATTTCGCCGCATGCCTGGCACTCAACGAACTCCGCATCTTCTGTGCGGGAGACGATACGGACAACGGTGTGTTTGCAGGGGGGGAGCATGAGGGAGTTTCCCTGTGATTCTGCCGCGCCTCTGGCGTCGTGTCAATGACGGAAATGCGTTGATTTGCGGTAAAAGTGAGCCAGGGAGCCGGGAGTCAGTGGTCCCGACGGGGTGACGGGAGAACGGTTGCGCCCCGGGGGGCCACGCTCTACACTGAAAGTGTGGTGAATCAGCGCATGACACCGCGCCGCACCGACGCCGAGTGGGCTCTGACATATGCTGAGGCTGACGAAAAAAGCGGATTACGGGTTGATGGCCATGAAGTATCTGGCCGAGAACGGGCAGGCGGGCGCGCAGAGCGCGAAGGATATTGCGGAGGCGTACCACATTCCGCCACCGCTGCTGGCCAAGATTCTGCAGACGCTGGCGCGGTCCGGGTTGCTGGTGTCGCATGCCGGCACTAACGGAGGCTACTCGCTGGCTCGGCCGGCGGAGGAAATTAGTGCCTTTGAAGCGATTCGCGCAATTGATGGGCCGCTTTTTATTACAAGCTGCATCACAATCCACGGAGCTTGCGACCTGGCGGGGCATTGCACCATCAAAGAACCATTACGCAAGGTAAACGACAGCATTAAAGAGCTGCTGAGCGGGATACGCATCGCAGACCTGGCAGAGCAGCCGGAAGAGGCGTCGAAGGGCGCGGCGGTCGCGGGCGGTCTGGTTACGATCGCAATGTAGGTGCAGCAACCGTAGGCAGGGCCGGCAGGAACGACTACGAAACGAGATACGACTCAGCAGAACACGCGCGAAGAGCCCGTGGAGAGAGATCAGGAGCAGTCTATGAGCAATGAGTTGAAAGAGAACGGCATGGAGATGATGGACAACGGGGTGGTGATCGCGGAGAGCCGCGAGCCGTTGCCGGCAGGGGTGAAGCTGCCGATTTACATGGACAACCACGCGACGACGCAGATGGATCCGCGTGTGCTTGAAGCTATGCTGCCGTTCTTTGGCAACGTGTTTGGCAATGCGGCGAGCCGTAACCATGCATTTGGCTGGGAGGCGGAGAAGGCGGTTGAGACGGCGCGCGAGCAGGTGGCGAAGCTGATCGGCTGCACGCCGAAGGAGATCATCTTCACGTCGGGCGCCACGGAATCAAACAACCTTGCCATCAAGGGTATTGCGGAGATGTACCGCGAGCGTGGCAACCACATCATCACGCAGGTGACCGAGCACAAGGCAGTGCTGGATACGTGCAAGAAGCTCGAGAAGCAGGGCTACCGGGTGACCTACCTGCCGGTACAGGCGAACGGGCTGATCGATGTCGAAGACCTGCGACGGGCGATGGATGAGAAGACGATCCTGGTCTCGATCATGTACGCGAATAACGAGATTGGCGTGATCCAGCCGGTAGCGGAGATCGGCAAGCTGTGCCATGAGAAGGGCGTTATCTTCCACACGGACGGCGTGCAGGCTGTGGGCAAGATTCCGGTGAACGTGCAGACGGACAATATCGATGTCCTGAGCCTGACGGCGCACAAGATCTATGGACCGAAGGGTGTTGGCGCGCTTTATGTGCGCCGGCGCAACCCGCGGGTGCAGATCTCGGAGCAGATCAACGGTGGCGGTCATGAGCGCGGCATGCGGTCGGGCACGCTGAATGTTCCGGGCATTGTGGGCCTGGGTGCGGCGTGTGAGATTGCCGGCGCCGAGATGGCGGTCGAGGCGGCTCGGCTGCAGGAGCTGCGTGACTACCTGAAGGCGAAGTTCGAAAAGGCGCTGGATTACGTGCATGTGAATGGCGACATGCAGCATCATCTGCCGGGCAATCTGAACGTCAGCTTTGTCTATGTCGAGGGCGAGAGCCTGCTGATGGGCATCAACGACATCGCGGTGAGCTCGGGCTCGGCGTGTACGTCGGCGACGCTCGAACCGAGTTATGTACTGAAGGCGCTCGGTCTGGGCGATGATGTCGCGCACAGCTCGATTCGCTTTGGGCTGGGACGCTTCAACACCAAGGCCGAGGTGGATTATGTGAGCGACAAGCTGATCGATGTGGTGAGCAAGCTGCGTGAGCTGAGCCCGTTGTACGAGATGGTCAAGGAAGGCATCGACCTGACGAAGATCGAGTGGGCGGCGCACTAGGATTCGGGGAGCTACTCTCTCGATCACGGAAGTTGCACCGCTTCTGGTGCAGGCGGAAAGATCTCCGGCGAACCCAAATCGCAGCGAGTATCATCTATCTAAACGAGGGACAGACGATGGCATACAGCGACAAGGTAGTTGATCATTACGAGAATCCACGAAACGTGGGGTCGATGGATAAGGGTTCGGATCTGGTGGGAACCGGTCTGGTCGGCGCGCCAGAGTGCGGGGACGTGATGCGGCTGCAGATTCGTGTCAATCCCGAGACACAGGTTATTGAAGACGCAAAGTTCAAGACGTTCGGCTGCGGATCCGCGATTGCCAGCTCGTCGCTCGCGACCGAGTGGGTGAAGGGCAAGACGGTTGCTGAAGCGCTCGAGATCAAGAACACTGACATCGTGAAGGAACTTGCGCTGCCACCGGTCAAGATCCACTGTTCGGTGCTGGCTGAGGATGCTATCCGTGCGGCGATTGGCGATTGGAAGAAGAAGAACAATGTGGCCGAGGGCGCTGAGGCCCAGGTAGCGGTTGCCGCTCACTAAGTGGACGGTATGACTTTCAAGGGCTGGTGGCGTCATGCTGCCAGCCTCGTTTGTTTTGCGAAGAGGGGCTGAACGATGGGCATGGTGACGTTGCAGACTGGATCAACTCCGCCACCGGTACGGGAGGCAAAGGATCCGCTAGCGGGGATGGTTCTGCTCCCGGCAGAGGGCCAGGCGCCGCGGGCGAAGCAGGCGATTGAGATTACAAAGAATGCGCTGAAGCGGATCCGCGTAGCGATGGCGAAGGAGGGTGTTTCGCCGGAGCAGGGTGGTTTGCGGGTTGGCATCCAGGGTGGCGGCTGCTCGGGCTTGAGCTATTCGATTCGATTTGACTCGAAGGCACGGGAGCGGGACCGGACGTTTGTGTTTGGCGCGGGAGTGGAGACGCCGAACGATCCGAGTGGAGCGAAGCCGGTGCAGCTGTTTGTGGATCCGAAGAGCTTTCTGTACCTGGCGGGGATGGTGCTCGACTTTGAGGAGACGCTGATGCGGCAGGGGTTCAACTTCATCAATCCGAACTCGGCGAAGAGCTGCGGGTGTGGGTCAAGCTTTTCGACGTAGGACTTGTGGTGTGTGCCGTGAGGAAGTCGACCTTCGGGTCGGCTTTTCCGCGTTATTGGGCAACAGGCGCGTTTGCCGCGGCGGGCTGAGGTGGGCTGGCGATCTTGTTGGAGACTTTGAGGTGGTACATGCGGGCGAGAGTCTGCTTGTAGGCGTCCATGGAGGGGAGAAGGGCGCGGGATCGCAGATTGTCCAGGCCGCCGGGGTCTTCGACGGTGATCATGGCCATTTCGCCGTCGACCATTTTGAACTGGGTGCCATAGCGCTGGGGTTTGCCTTCCGCGACGAGCTGCTTGTCAATGACGATGGCGAGCTGGGCGGGATCAATCTGGCGCTGATCGGCGAGGGTGGTGAGCTGGGGCATGAGGGATTTGCGCCAGGCGAGATCGGCGGTGTGACCGAGGAGCAGGGTGGCGGCTTTCGAGGCGTCGGGTCCGACGAGGGCGATGGTGGGCCAGCCGTGCTGGGTGACGATGTCTTTGAGCTGCCTGGTGAGGACGGCGTCGATCTCGGCGAGGTTTGAGGCCATGGCGGGACCGCTGGTGGAGGGTTGTGCGCCGCCGAGGCCGCGGGCGGCCTGATCCTGCTGCAGCATGGTGAGGAGCTGGGAGCGGAGGGCGGTGTTGGCGGTCACGCTCTGGCTGGCGGGGGCTGTGGCGGCGGCAGGGGTCTGGGCGGCGAGGGGAGGTGGGACGAGCGCGAGAAGAAGAGGGAGGACAGCGGCCTGCAGCATGGGGCTATTTTACGGGGTCGCCGCGGCTCTTCCGGGCGAACGGTGCATGTGTTGTGATGAAGAGGACGAGGTGATGCGGTTGAGCAAGCGAGTGGACTATTTTGCGGTGTTCGCCATGCCGCGGCGATTGCGGGTTGACGTCGCTGGGCTGGAGAAGGAGTTTTACGCGCGGAGCCGGCGGCTGCATCCGGACCGATTTGCGAGCAAGCCGGTTGCGGAGCAGGAGGCGGCGCTGGCGGCGAGCTCGGAGCTGAACGATGCGTACCGGACGCTGAAGGAGCCGATCACACGGACGCAGCACCTGCTGAGCCTGGAAGGAATCGAGATGGAAGAGGCAGGCGGCGATTTGCAGGGGACACCGCGGGAGCGGAAGCCGGTGGCGCCGCCGGAGCTGCTGGAGGAGGCGTTTGAGCTGAATATGCAGCTGGAGGAGATGCGGGCGAACAAGAAGTTCGGCGAGGATGACCCGCAGCTGCGGAAGGATCTGGCCGGAGCGCAGGCGAACTTCGAGGGGATGCTGGCAAAGTCGCAGGTGGATCTGGAGGCGTCGTGGGAGCAGTGGGATGCGGCGCTGGACGCAGGGGACGAGGCGGGCAAGATGAAGGCGCGGGACGGGATGGTAACGCTGCTGACGCGGCGAAGCTACGTGCGAAACCTGGTGCGGGACGTGAACGAAGCGCTGGAGTA
Source organism: uncultured Acidobacteriaceae bacterium (assembly GCA_964242875.1). Taxonomy (GTDB): domain Bacteria; phylum Acidobacteriota; class Terriglobia; order Terriglobales; family Acidobacteriaceae; genus Edaphobacter. The sequence goes on along the minus strand of CAXTCB010000054.1, from coordinate 8,621 downwards.
GGCAAGCGCGATCGGATCGATTGATGGGTACGTTCGACTGAGACGCCGGACTCAGAGGAGCGGCTGGCCGACACTTGCCAACGCCGTGAGTGAGGGCCAGCCGTAGGCCTGCGCGGGGAGGGAGACGCCGCCGATCTCGATCTGCTTGTGTTCGACGGGATTCGCTCCGGTCCGCTCGTAAAAGTAACGGGAATGGTTACGATCAAGAACCCAGGCGATCATGCTGGTGAGACCTCGATCGGTCAGGGCCGCGGCGAGTGTCCGCAGGAGGGAGGTGCCGATGCCCTGGTGCTGCGCGGATGCGAGCAGATAGATGGCGAAGAGTTCCGCGTCAAAGCCTGCAAGGGGCTCCCGGATGGGACCTCCGCTCGCAAAGCCGATGACGTCCCCGTTTCGCTCGGCGACGTACACGGGCACCCCAAGCTGGAGCCACTCGATCCACTGCAGGGTCCGATCAGCTTCACTGAGGCTCTCGAGGACGTGCGCGGGAACGATGCCGGCGTAGGTGGATTGCCAGCTCTGCACGTGGACGCGGGCGATGGCGGCGGCGTCGTTCGCGGTGGCAGGCCGGATAGGAGGCATGCGGCTACTAGAGCAAAGATGGGCTTCCGCGGCAAGGGCGATCTTCGGCCACGAGGGACAGCTATACTTTCGCAGTTGCGCGAGACGGCGCGATCAGGGGTGTTCGATGAGACGAGTTCTTTCGGTGGCTTTGCTTGGGCTGATGTGTGTTGCTGCTGCTGGGACAGGGCTTGCGGCGCAGCAGGGTGGCGGGGGGACGTTCACGAATCCGCTGCTCGACCATGGGCCGGATCCATGGGTGATCGCGCAGGATGGCTGGTATTACTACCTGAACTCGATGGGGAAGAACATCACGATCTGGAAGACGCGGGACATTACGGATCTGCGGCATGCGGAGAAGAAGGCGGTGTGGACGGCGCCGGAGAGCGGACCATACTCGCACGACATCTGGGCGCCGGAGCTGCATCGTTTTGATGGCAAGTGGTACCTGTACTTCGCAGCAGACAAGGGCGACAACGAGAGCCATAGGATCTATGTGCTCGAGAACGGCGCAGCTGATCCACTGACGGGTGAGTGGGTGATGAAGGGCAAGGTCGGCGATGCGACAGATAAATGGGCGATCGATGCGTCGGTGTTTGAGGACAAAGGCCGGCGATATATGGTGTGGTCCGGATGGGAGGGTGACAGCGACGGGCAGCAGAACATCTACATCGCGCAGCTGCGGAATCCGTGGACGGTGGAATCGAAGCGGGTGATGGTGTCGTTCCCGAAGTATCCGTGGGAGCATGTTGGCGATCTGCCGAACCGGCCAACGACGCCACACGTCGAGGTGAACGAGGGCCCGGAGATCCTGCAGCATGGCGGGGATGTGTTTCTGGTGTATTCGGGGTCGGCGTGCTGGACGGATTACTACGAGCTGGGGGTGGTGCGGGCGAGGTCGGGAGCGAACCTGCTGGATCTGGCGAGCTGGTCGAAGTTCGATCATCCGTTCTTTACGCAGAACCGGGAGGGCGGCGTGTTCGGGCCGGGGCACAATGGGTTCTTCAAGTCGCCGGACGGCACGCAGGACTGGATCATCTACCATGCCAACCCGCAGACGGGGCAGGGGTGCGGCGACATGCGCTCGCCACGGGCACAGCCGTTTACGTGGAATGCGGACGGGTCGCCGAACTTTGGCCGGCCGGTCGCAACAGGTGTGGCGTTGCCGAAGCCTTCGGGGACAAAGTAGGCGTACTCGTGTTGGAGGTTGCGTAGAGAGCGAAGCAGAAGGGTGACACAGGAAGCATGCAGGAAAGCGAAGCTGCAGCAGGCCTAGGAGGGCGACGGGACGTTCTCGCGGCTTTCCTTCTTTGCGAGACCTTCGAGGAGCTTGATGTGGTGGCGATCGTGACCGGCGATGGTCTCGAGGATGATCTGGAGGGTGAGGTTGCCGCGCTCGGGATGGGTGGCGGTGCGGGTGAGGTCCTCGGGCTTGATGGTGGTGAGCAGACGGACGTTCCAGGCGCGGACGGCCTCATAGGTGGCCTGGGCGGAAGCGAAGTCATAGGCGGCGTAGCGATCGCCCCAATGATCCTGATCGAAGGCCTGAAGTGCGGGATTGTCGGTGGCGAGGGTCTGGCGGAGGCGCCAGCTCCAGACGATCTCGCAGTCGGCGAGATGGGCCATGAGCTCGCGCAGGCTCCACTTGCCCGGACCGGGGGAGCGGTCGATCTCCTCTGGCGTGTAGGCGCTGAAGAGCTGACGAAGATGCGCGGCGGTCGCGCCGATAATGTCGGTCGCTTCGTGGCCTTCGAGATGGTGGGCGTATTGATTCTCTTCCATGCTGACGACGGTAGCATGCGGAGCTACCCAGCGGGTTCACTTCGCTGGTGGCGGGTGATCAGGATTCCAGAGCGGCTGGCCGGCGAGGATGTGATCAACGCGCAGGCCGGGAAAGAGGGTGCGGAGGTCCTGCGCGGCCTGCTCCATGCCGGGCTCTTCGGAGACTTCATGGCCAAGCAGGATGAGGCCCTTCGGGCGGCCTTCGGCGACGGCATCGCGGACGTACTCGACGGCCTCCCACTCGCTCGCCTCACCGGCGATAAGGACTTCGGTCTCAGGATGGTTGAGGGCGAGGACCTGCTCGTGGAGGCCAGCGGCGCCAGGGAGGACGGCGACGTGCGTGACGGGGAGGGAGGGATTGCCTTCGACGCGAAGGGTCTGGATGCTGAGTCTGTGTTCGAGCAGGCTGGCAAGCTGCGCGAGCGTGGTGGGTGGAAGGGTGACGAAGAACCTGCTGTAAGGACCCGCCGGGTGCGGGAGGTTCTGCCAGCCGAGCGCCTGGTAGAACCCGTTTAGGATGCGATCGTCCTCGGGATTGGAGTGAATGGCGTCGTGCAGGCGATAGACGACCAGGTGATGCTGCTGGATGAAGTCACGCTTAGCCTGATAGACGGGATCCGCGGCGAAGTTCGAGACATCGTCGCGGTGGTTATAGAAGGTGGGCTCGTGGGAGATGATGAGGTTGTCGCCGCGGCGGACGGCTTCGCGGAGGACGTCGAGGGTGTCGAGAAATGTGGTGGCGATGCCGGTGACGGGAGTGGCGGGATCGCCAGCCTTGAGGGTGTCGACAGTATCCGCCGGCGAGATGGCGGCGTAGCGGCTGTGAATACGCGCCCAGGCTTCGCCTGCAGTCACGGGCTGCTGCGCATGGAGCTGAGAAGGTGACGGACCGAGGAGCGAGGCGCTGAGCAGCAGAAGACGGAGAGGCGAAGAGACGGCTGGCATGCGGCCATCGTACCGCGCAGACGGCTAGGCTTGCGACGGCGTTTCAGCCCAGGGATCGTATTCCCCGATGGCCCAGATGTGACCGCCGGGGTCGCGGACGGTGAACGCTTTGCCGCCGTAGTCCATGGTGCGGAGGTCCATGAGGATTTCGGCACCGGCCGCGACTGCGCGATCGTAGAGAGGTGCGGCCTCCTCTGCGATGAGGCAAAGGGCGACGGTCTCGCGGCCGGCGATCTCGGAGGGCTGCGCCATATGCTGTGCGGATTCGCCCTGGTTGCTGGCGCTGCCGAGCATGACCATGCCGGAGCCGAAGGTGAGCTGGGCATGCGCGATGGTATGGTTTGGGCCTTCGAAGATGGCGTGACGGGTGAAGCCAAGGACCTGGCAGAGCCAGTCAATAGCGGCGTGGGCATCCTGGTAGCGAAGCCCGGGGACGACGGTGGAATGAGAGGGCGTTGGCATGGTGGGAGAAGGATGCCACGAGTCCGCCTGCAAGGAAAGTGCCTTGCGCGGACTACTTCGGATCGGGCACTTGAGCGCTGCCGGCGCGAGAGAGGAGCCAAGCGAGGGAGTTCTCAATGAGCTGATTTTGCATGGGTGAGGTGAAGATTTTGTCACCGTGGCCCATGTTGAGGTAGAGCATTTTGTAACGCTTGTTGGTCCAGACCACGGGGAGGTCGCCGGCGGTGAGGACGTCTTTGAAGCCGAGGGGGTAGTTGGACGGCGAGAGGGTGAGGAGGATGGCGATGTCGGGGCTGCTGCGAGGGCTGGGCTGCCAAAGATACCACTCGTTGGCGGGGGCGGTGAACTGGTGAGGGAGGCCGCGAGTGACCGGATGCGCGGGATCGTCGACGGTGAGGGTAGCGGGCAGCGGCGGCCAGGAGTTGGTGTTGAAGACGCCGCCGCCAAGGAAGCGCAGGAACCAGGGCCAGTTCGTGCCGGAGTCGTTGTAGGCGGCGATGTGGAAGCCGAGCCACGCGCCCCCGCGCTCCATATAGGTCTCGAAGGCGGCGCGCTGCGCGGGCGTATGGGGAAAGTCATTGAGCCAGAGGACGAGCTGATAGTGAGACAAGGTGGCGGCGTTCAGGTCGTTCCAGTCCGTGCTGGTGGTGAGCGAGACATGATCGCGTGCGGCTGCGGACTGCAGGAAGGGAATCGCCTGCTTCGCGAAGTCAACGTGGTCGCCTTCGACGTTGGTGGAGAAGAGAGCGAGAACGTGCGTGGCGGGGTGCGGCGAGGATTGCTGCGCGGGAACAGGGAGGGTGAGACAGGCGAGCAGAAGGAGAGGGAGCAGGCGAGTCATCGGCATGGCTGGTCCTTGCGTATGGCGAAGTTGAAGAAGTTTATGAAGGGCAACATGCGTGACGACTCTGACTGTATCTTGGGTCGGGAGTGACGACCAAGCGGTGCTCTCTAGGGGCGCTTGGGAGGGAGCAGCGGACATGCGAAGACGGGGGATGGTCGAACGCGCGGTCGTGGCGATGATGCTCTGCGGCGTGGGGAGATCGCAGGTGGGAGCGAGGCCGGCGGGAGCGTTGATCAGCGTGCAGGCGGTGGTCGTGAACCCGACGCTGCACAAGGCGTATGCGATTGATCAGCGAGGCGGGACGGTTGTGGTTGTGGACGAAAGCACCGGAAGGCGGAGCACGGTGACGGTGGGCGAAGCGCCCGAGGCAATTGCGGTGAATGCGACGACGAACCGGGTGTATGTCGCCAACCGGGCAAGCGGAACACTAAGTGTGCTGGACGGAGTTACAGATGCGGTCGTGGCGACCGTGCCGGTGGGAGCACGGCCGTTCGCGGTGGCGGCGGATTCGGTGACGAACCATGTGTATGTATCGAATACGTTCAACGACACGATGACGATCCTGGATGGCGCCACGAATGCGACCTCCACGATGAAGGCGGGTGGGGCGGACGCGATGCTGGTGGAGGCGAGGGGTGGCCGGGTGTATCTGACGGGATGGGAGGATGCGACCCTGCGCGTGCTGCATGAGGACACACGAACTTTTACGACGCTGCGGACGGGCAATCACAACTGGGGCCTGGCAGAGAACGTACGGACGGGAGATCTATGGGCGCCGCTCGCGGGTGCGTCTGCGGTGGTAAGGCTCGACGGCACAAGTGGGGCACGGACGGAGATTGCGGTGGGTGCGATTCCGTGTGCGGTGGCTGTGAATGCGGAGACCAGCCGGGCGTATGTGGTGAATAGCGGCGACGAGACGCTGAGCGTGGTGGATGGAGCTACGGCAAAGGTGTTGGCGACCGTGAAGGTTGGCTCGCACCCGCAGGCCGTGGCTGTGGATGCGCGGCGTAACCGGGTCTACGTGGCGAATGTGCACGGTGATTCGGTGACCGTAATTGACGGAGCAACGAACCGGGTTGTCGCGACGCGGCCGGCAGGAAAGAATCCCTATGCGCTGGTGGTAAGTGAGGCGACCGGCCGGGTGTATGTAGCGAATCTCGCGGGAGATCCACTGACAGTGCTGGCGGCGAAGTGAGCTAACTGGTGGGCGGAAGCAGGATGAGGTCGCCGGAGACGGCGGAGAACTCGATTTTGGCGCTGCCGGTGCCATACGCGGTCCAGGTAGCGAGCATGTGGCCGTGATTGCCGTTGCTGTTGGGGCGGCGATCGCGGATGCCGCCGAGGATGGTGGCGCACTCGAGCGTGGAGAAGTCGGCGTCCGCGATGTGCAGGCTGGCGTTGCCCTTTACGATGGCGATCTGTGAGTTGCCGAGAAGGTGCGTGATCTCCAGATTGCCGCCGACAAGGGCGAGCTCGGTGGTGGTGCCGCGTGGAAGAGCGAGATGAATGCGCAGTGCCGTGCCTTTGGGGGCTTCGATTTCAAGCTGCAGGCCGGCCTCTGTGACGACAAAGCGGTGCACGAACTGGGCGGCGGATTGCCCGGAGGGTAGCGGCTTGCTGAGTTCAATGGTGAGGTGTGCGGCGGCGTCGGCAGATGGGGTGAGTGTGAGATCTGCGCGACAGATGGCGATGTGTGCGGAGTGGGCGGAAGTGCCGGTCCCAGGTGAGATGGGTCGAACGGCCGAGAACAGGGTGAGGGTGCTCTGGTCTGTAGAGGAGGGTGTGAAGGGCGCTGGTTGCGCTCCGCTTTCATGATCCTGCTGGCATTTCTGCGTTGCCGCTTCATCGTCAAACGCGGCGGCGTGGGCCAGGGCGGGAATCGCAAGGAGAACGGCGAGCATCGGAACAGAGACGAGGCGCAAGGCGCGAGGCAGCATGGAAGGCTCCTGCGAATACCGTACAGGCAGAGTCTGACATTTGTTCCGGGCCGAGGACGGGGCGGGCTGCAATGCGACAATGGAGAGATGGCCGCAGGGTACCGTTGCGGCGGAGTGAGTGTGTGTATGGCGGATGAAAGAGTAGTCGGAATCGACCTGGGGACCACGAACTCGCTGGTGGCGTTTATGCAGGGTGACACGCCAACGGTGATCCCGGGCGAGGACGGCGACCGGCTGGTGCCGAGCGTGGTGGCGTTCGATGATGAGGGGGGTGGGTTTGCCGTTGGGAATGCGGCGCGAACGACGCTGCTGACGAAGCCCGGGAGCGCGGTGTACTCGGCCAAGCGACTGATGGGACGCGGCCGGGCGGAGGTGCAGGAAGAGCTGAAGCTGTTTCCGTTCCGGCTGGTCGATGAGACGGTAACGGAGGATGCGAACGGGCCGGGTGGCGGGCCCGAGATAGCGACGGCTGCGATAGAGACGCAGACTGCTGAGGGGCGCGGTGGCGGCCCCGAGGTGGAGCCAGCGAATACCGCGCAGGGCACCGCAGACGTAATTCGGTTGAAGGTGGGCGGATTGGTGCTGACACCGCCGGAGGTCTCGGCCTATGTGCTGCAGCAGCTGAAGCGGAACGCGGAGAGGTATTTTGGCGCGCCGGTGACGAAGGCGGTGATCACGGTTCCGGCGTACTTCAACGATGCGCAGCGGCAGGCGACAAAGGACGCGGGCCGCATAGCCGGGCTCGAGGTGCTGCGGCTGGTGAATGAGCCGACGGCAGCGGCGCTGGCGTATGGGTTGGATAAAAAGCGTGACGGGCTCATCGCGGTGTATGACTTTGGTGGTGGCACGTTCGATATCTCGATCCTGAAGCTGCATGAAGGGATTTTTGAGGTGATTGCGACGGGTGGGGACACGCACCTGGGCGGCGACGATATCGACAACCTGCTGATCGGGATTGCGATCGAAGATATCAAGGGCGATCTGGGCGAGGAGGTACGGACCCAGCCCGAGGCCGTGCAGGCGCTGCGCAAGGCAGTGATCGAGGCGAAGATCGCGCTTTCGGAGTCGCAGACGGCGCGGCTGGATGTGTCGCTGCCGAGTGGGAAGCGGTACACGCGGGAGATCACGCGCGAGCAGTTCGAAGGCCTGATTGCGCCGGTGGTGGTGCGGACGGCGGGGCCATGCCGGCAGGCGTTAAAAGACGCAAAGCTGACTCCGGAGCAGATCGACGAGGTAGTGCTGGTTGGGGGATCCACGCGGATCCCGGCGGTGGTGCGACTGGTGGAAGAGACGTTCGGGTTGGCGGCACGCGGGAAGAAGGCGCACACGGAGCTGAATCCGGATGAGGTGGTGGCGCTAGGTGCAGCGGTACAGGCGCAGATCCTGGCAGGTGGCTCTGCGGTGACGGACGATCTGCTGCTGTTGGATGTGACGCCTCTTTCATTAGGGATCGAAGCGTTGGGCGGCGTGGTGGCGAAGATCATTGACCGAAACTCGACGATACCCGCGAGCGCGACGGAGCACTTTACGACGGGCGTGGATGGGCAGACGAACGTGGCAATCCACGTGGTGCAGGGTGAGCGTGAGCTGGCCAAGGACAATCGATCGCTGGCGCGGTTTGATCTGAAGGGGGTCCCGCCGATGATGGCGGGGCTGCCGCGCATCGAGGTTAAGTTCCTGATCGATGCGAATGGGATCCTGCAGGTTTCGGCGCGGGAACAGCGGAGCGGGCAGGAGGCACAGATCGAGGTGAAGCCAACTTATGGGCTCACAGATGAACAGGTGGAGACGATGATTCTTGCCTCGTTCGACAACGCGGAGGCGGATTTGACGGAGCGACAGGTGATTGAGGCGAAGAATGAGGCAGAGACGATTCTGGCTGCGGTAAAGAAGGGCAAGACGCACCAGGCGTGGCAGGAGCTGACGCCCGATGAGATCGAGAAGATCGAGCAGGGCATCCTGGAGCTGGACGCGTCCGTCAAGGGCGGCGACTACAAGATCATTCGAAGTGCGATCGAGCGATTGGACAAGGCGACGCGCCGGTTTGCGGAGCTCATGATGGATTCTGCGGTTTCGGGAGCGATGAAGGG
>CAXTCB010000053.1:0-20568 GCA_964242875.1 uncultured Acidobacteriaceae bacterium | reverse complement strand
GCACCGCCATCGCCGCCGCCAAGGCCGAAAACATGCCCGCCGACAACATCAAGCGTGCCGTCCAGCGCGGAACCGGTGAGCTCGAAGGCGTCAACTACGAAGACATCACCTACGAGGGCTACGGCCCCGGCGGCGCCGCCGTTATCGTCCGCGTCCTCACCGACAACAAGAACCGCGCCGTCTCCGAGATCCGCCACGCCTTCTCCAAAAACAACGGCAACCTCGGTGAAACCGGCTCGGTCGGCTACATGTTTTCCAAGAAAGGTCTCATCACCGTCCCCGCCGACGGCGTCAGCGAAGACAAGCTGACCGAGATCGCCCTCGAAGCCGGTGCCGAAGACCTTTCGCAGGAAGGTGAGACCTGGGAGATCACCACCAGCCCCGAAGACTTCGACGCCGTGCTCGCCGCCATCAAGGCCGCCAGGCTCGCCACCGAAGTCGCCGAAGTCACCCTCATCCCCTCCGTCTACACCAAGCTCGAAGGCGCCCAGGCCGCCTCCATGCTTCGCCTCCTCGATGTCCTCGAAGACCTCGACGACACCCAGAACGTCTACTCCAACTTCGATATGGACGAGGTCGAAGTCGCCAGCTGAAGCGTTCGCATCCTATCCCGAGACGAGCCGCCAGCTTTGGCGGCTCGTTCTCTTTCCGGCCTTGGCGGCCTCTTCTCTTCTATGACCGATTCCACCGCAGTCTCTCCCCCTCTCCTCCAGAGCTTCTTCCTCGGCGGCTTTGAGTGCGCCACCCACCGCCGTCGCGACCGCACCCGCATCGACGTCCTCGCCGCCATTCATCACGACACCCACGCCGCCGAGGACTACACCCTCCTCGCCCACGCCGGCATCCGCACCGTCCGCGACGGCCTCCGCTGGCACCTCATCGAAACCTCCCCCGGCGTCTACGATTGGTCCAGCTTCCTCCCCATGCTCGACGCCGCCCTCGCAACCCACACGCAGGTCCTCTGGGACCTCTGCCATTGGGGCGTACCCGACGGCCTCGATCCCTTCTCCCCCGACTTCGTCACCCGCTTCACCGCCTTCGCCACCGCCGCCGCAACCCTCATCCGCGACCGCCGCGCCGCCGCCGGCCTCACCACCCCCGCCTTCTATTGCCCCATCAACGAGATCTCCTTCTGGTCCTGGGTCGGCGGAGACATCGAGCACTTCGCCCCCTTCGGCGCCGGTCGCGGCCCCGAGCTCAAGCGCAACCTCGTCCGCGCCTCCATCGCCGCCATTCACGCCGTTCGCGCAGTCGACCCCACCGCCCGCTTCGTTCAGCCCGAGCCCATCATCCGTATCGTTGCCGATCCCGCCAGGCCCGAAGACGCACCCGGCGCCCTCGCCCACTCGAACGCCCAGTTCGAAGTCTGGGACATGCTCTCCGGTCACACCCATCCCGATCTCGGCGGCTCCTCCGACCTCCTCGACCTCGTCGGCGTCAACTTCTACTGGAACAACGAGTGGATCCACGAGGGTGAGCGCACCCCGCCCGGCCACGGCCTCCATCGTCCCCTCCACACCCTGCTCGTGGACCTCCACCAGCGCTATCACCGCCCCATCCTCATCACCGAAACCGGCACCGAGACCCCCTCCGCCATCGGCTGGCTCGGCTACCTCTCCGCCGAGGTCCGCGCCGCCCAGCGCCTCGGCGTTCCCATCCTCGGCATCTGCCTCTATCCCGTCACCGACTACCCCGGCTGGGACGACGATCGCCACGCCCCCTGCGGCCTCATCGAACTCGCCCCAGACTTCACCACCCGCACCCTCCGCCAGGATCTCGCCGCCGAACTCACCCTCCAGCAGCACCTCTTCTCCTCTCCGGCCTAACCACCTCCTCGCACCTCTTCTTCACCCTTCCCGCGCAGCGAATGCGCCGCCGGTCCTCCACGCATCGCTCAGCCGTTCTACGATGAGAGAGATTGCCGTTTTCCCCTCAGGAGTCTCCAGCTTGCCCTTCCGCGTCATCAGGTCTCTCGCCCTCGCCGCCCTCCTTCCCCTCGCCGCGCACGCACAGGAGGGCCTCACCAAGCCCGATCCCGCCACGCTCCCCTTTGAGGTCGGCGCCATCGTCCAGGGCGGCAAAGGCGTCACAGACATGCGTGACGACTTCAAATTCATCATGGCTGGCATTCACGCCGGCAAGGTCCTCACCGGCAACCACCTCTCCGGTCCCCTCCGCGGCAACTTCGAGTACGCCGTCGAGCTCTTCCCCTTCTGGCAGTCCTACACGCCCAGGTTCCAGAAAAATAACTGCTTCCTCACGCACCAGCCCGGCACCACGCAGGTCCTCGGCAGCGACGACTTCTGCAGCGCCCCCTTTACCGTGGGCGGCACCTTCTCCGGCATCACCGCCACCCCCATCATCCTGCGCTGGAACTTCGCCGGCACCCACAAACTCACCCCTTGGGCTCAGGCCGCCGGCGGCCTCCTCTGGACCAACCACAAGTACCCCGCCTACGGTACCCGCGACCTCTCCCTCGCCAACAACGGCCCCAACGCCGACGCCAGCGTCTGGAACTTCACCCCGCAGGGCGGTATCGGCGTTCACTACTTCGTCAGTCCCAGGCACTCCATCGACCTCGGCGCCAACGCCGTCCACATCTCCTCCGCCTCCCTCGGCGATCGCAACCCTGGCGTCAACGCCACCGTCCAGTTCAACCTCGGCTTCACTTGGTGGAAGTAGCTACGCTTCGGAGCGTTTCAACACACCCGAAAATGTCAACAGTGCCAGCGTTGTTGTCAGCTTGCCCACAATCGAGTACATCCCCTTCAGGAGGCGGAACCGCTCTACCTCCGGCCGTGTCGGAGCAGCCTGCCCTGAAGGCGTCGTAGCCGCGCCGACATCGCACTGTGATTCCTGGTGCAGCGGAATCACCGGCAGCATAATGTCCACGGCGTAAAGAACGTCAGAGATCTGAGTGCACGGCATCTCGCCCTCCAGCACCGGGTGAGGCTTGCCGAAGAGGACCGGCAGCGAATCCGGCAAAGGTTCGGAAACCATCGGGTTCACCGTCGCCACATTGGTCACCAGCAGCTGATGTCTCCGCAGGTAATCCGTACCGGACGCGCCCAAAGCGATGCAGGCCAGCAGCGTCATGATCGCTCGTCGCTCGCTCAAGCCAAACCCGAAGAACCAGCCAAACAGTTGCTTCAGCACCCATCCGGCTGGACCGCCGGAGGGCATCGCATGCTGCTCTGCAATAGCGACCCGTCGCGCGGCGGCCTCGTGTCCTTGCAGACGAAGAACCTTTGCGAGATGACGGTAAGGTTGCGGCCGGAACTCTGTGGAACTCTGCTGCTTGAGCCATTCCAGCCGGGGAATCTCGACATGGCTTACATCGAGTCCACCCTCCCTGCCCGAAAGCGTGACGTCTGCTTCTGTCTTGCCCGTCGCCCGCCAGGGACGCCACCTCAGGCGCAGGCCTGATCCGGCGGCCGTTCCCCATCTGCGTATCCGGCGCCGCCACGCCGGTTCTGCTCCCGGCAGTCGGCTGATGCGATCGTAGACAAACCCATCCAGGCTCAGCACGCAGCGATGACCGTCGCTCCCTGCGTGAGCTCCCCATCCGTTCTCCAGATCGTCCTCCAGCGTTCGAACGTGAGCGTCATCCAGCAGGATGCGAACTCCTTCCGTCTCCGCGACCAGGTTCAGGGCCTGCAGCGCGGAGCCGATCTTCGCAAACTTCAGGCTAAGCTCGGTCGGAAACCCTAATGCCGACTCCAGGCGCAGTCGATCCCAGGCAAGCGCTCCCTCGATCTGCGCGTGTTCAAAGTCGACCGATCCGCGGAAGATGGAGCCCATGCGGAGATCGCCTCGCACATGCAGCTTGCGCGCCACCATCGCGCGTCCGCCAAGTTGCTCCATCACGCTTCCCGTGAAGGAAACGTCGCTCCCCACCTCCGTGTTCGTCAGGTTAATGATCCCTCGGCAGTCGCATTGGTCCATCAGCAGACATCCTCCGATCTTTGCATTCGTGGTGGAAAGGCAAAGGTATTCGTAGAACGAACTTCGAAACGGATCATCTGACTCTTCGTGCGGGCCCTCCTCTCGCAGCCGCAGAACAGCTTCACCCAGTTGGAAATCGTTTCCAATCTTGATGCCGTAAGCGAGCAGCGAACCAAGCGCAACCAGACCGTTCGCAAACACGGCTCCGCTGACCGTGGCATTCGACAGGTTCAGCCCGGGCGTTCCCCTTCGGTTGTAGTTGGCAACAAGGGTCTTTCTCAAAAACAGGTCGCCGCCTATGCGGCATCCAGTCAGGTTCACCTGGCCTTGCAGAAAGGCTTGGTCCTCCTCCAGCAGGTTGCCCTCTTCGTCCCTCTCACGAACCGCAACCATCAGGTTGACCTCACCTCCAATGTCGGCGCGCGCCAGCGACAAGGCCTCTCTGCTTCCGTCCGGAGAACGATCAACCACCTGAATCCCGGAGGCATCTAGTCCCCCGAGCACCTTCGCTCCACTCAACATGACCGTCCCACGCGCCCAGACACGGCGCAGCGTCACGCCACCTCCCACAGAGAGCGCCATCGCCACCACCGCGGGCTCGCGCAGTCCCCGTCCTCCAGGCTCCCTGCTTCCCGAGAACTTCGCCATCCCACATTCCAGCGCCGATTCAATGCGTGCTCCAAGCAGCCAGATGCATCCGCGGCATCGGAACCCTTGGTTCAGGAAGACAACTCCTCCAATGTGCGTCGCCTGTGCGTTAAGCGCATGCTCCTCTCCGCGAAGCAGTACCGCTCCCCCCAGCTTGACGTCCTCGTGAATCCTTGCCCCACGAACACTTACGCCCCCACGCGCAAAGAACTTCGGGTAAAGCTCCAGGCTCCCGCCAATCTGGCTTCCGGCCAGGTTGAGAGCATACATAAACCGCTTCTGCCCGATCTCCTTGACACCTCTCGGCTTGGTCGCGCGCAGGTGTGCCTTCCCTCCCAGAACCGATCCGCCGATCCTCGCGGAACGTGCATCCACCCAACACTCCAGGCTCTTGTGCTCGGGCGATCGGCACGACGAGAAATCCAGCACGCCCTTGATCTCGGTCCCACGCAGGAGAAGTCTCTGAAACTGACACTCCGCCAGGGATAGCCGGCTGATGACACTGTGTGACAGATTCAGCCCATCGTGAAGGCAGCACTCCCGCAGGACCAGCGCGGGCAAGCCACTATCCTGTCGGAAATCTGTCAGAATCAACTCACCTTCGACCTCGGCAAAGTAGATGCGGATGCCGGAACCGCTGATGAACCATGCCCCGTTCTCCCGGATGACTCCCGGTGCTTCGGGAGCCGGTAAGCGCAAAAGTAAATGCCGAAGGAAATGCGCACGGATCCGTGGCTTCTCCGTGTGCGACGCTCGGAAATCGGCAATCGTCGCGGAGCTTGTCGCATGCAAAACAGCAAGCTCCTCCACTGTCAGTTGAGCGGGATCAAACAAGGCGTATCCACCTCGGCTGTGAAATAGAAAGCTGCTCTTCGGTTGCGCCCAACCTTACAACATCGCGCGCGCTTTCCGTTACCGGATCTGCAGCTCAACCACAATGCCCCTGATGCCTCTCCTTCACTCCTTTTCGCGCTGCGCAGATAAGCGACAATAGGCGAGTGAGCTCCGCCCCTATCGTCGAGTGCGTTCCCAACTTCTCCGAAGGCACCAGCCCGGCGCGCGTGGAACAGATCGTCGCCGCCATGGCCGTCGATGGCGTCAGCCTGCTCGACTACTCGCTCGACCGCGACCACAACCGCTCTGTCGTGACCATCGCGGGGCCGCCAGAAGCCGTGATCGAATCCGCGGTTCGCGGCGTCGGCAAGGCCGCCGAGCTCATCGACCTTACCAGCCAGTCCGGTGTGCATCCCCGCATCGGCGCCGCAGACGTCGTTCCGTTCGTGCCCGTCAGTGGCATCTCGCTCGCCCAGTGCGCCCTCCTTGCTCGCCAGGCAGGCATGGCCATCTGGCGTCGCTTCGGCGTTCCCGTCTACTTCTACGGTGCCGCCGCCGCTCGCCCCGATCGCGTAGAGCTCGAAAGCCTCCGCAAAGGTCAGTTCGAAGGTCTGCGCGCTGCCGTGCTCCGCGACACCGCGCGTCGGCCCGATGTCGGCGGTCCAGAGCTTCACGCCACCGCCGGTGCCACCGCCGTCGGTGCCCGCTCCTTTCTTATCGCCTACAACGTCTTCCTCGGCCCGCCCGCAGGAACCATCCCATCGTTGGACCGTCCCGGCCCGGATATCTCCATCGCCCGCGCCATCGCGCGCGACCTCCGTGCCTCCTCCGGCGGCCTCCTCGGCGTCAAGGCCCTTGGTCTCTTCGTCGACGGCCGGGCCCAGGTGAGCATGAACATCACCGACTTCCGCCAGACCCCACTCGCCCGTGTCTACGCCACCCTCACCCAGCTTGCTGCCCGCCACGGCGCCCGCCTTCTCGAAGGAGAGCTCATCGGCCTCGTCCCGCAGGCGGCTGTTGCGGGCTCCCCCCTCTGGACCGAGAGCATCCCCGGCTTCGATCCCGCTGCCAAGGTCCTCGAGCGCTGCCTCGAAACGCCCATCGCCTGGCCCTCCGTCTCGGCCTGAGCGCAACTCGGCGAAACGGGCGCAAAACGGCCCTTAACCTCGGCGAAACACCGCATTACCTCGTCCAAAAGCAGCACTTTTTGCACCTTGAGAGTCGTAACCTTCCTCCCTGGCTCACGTCCAATCGCCAGTTCCTGTACCGTTGCTGCCACCCTCGGCGCTTGCCACATCGCGCCGTTCAGGGAACAATCAGGACATCAGAACCGCCGCCATCCGGAGCCTCCCCTTGCGTGTACATCGTTTCTATCTCTCTGCATTTGCTGCACTTATGATCGCCGGCACCCTTCACGCCGCAGAGCTCTCGAGCGACGCCAAAGCCGTCATCCCGCACGACGTTCAGCAGCTGATCGTCGTCGATTACCGCGCCATGCAGAACTCCCCGGCCGCGATGAGCCTCAAAGACCGCACCCTCCCCCCCGAGCTCAAACGCCTCGAAACCTCCCTGAAAACCTCCGGCCTCAAGGTCGACCAGGACGCGGATGTGCTTGCATTTGCAGCGTTTAGGTCCGGTGGTGGAGAGCAGGTTCGCACCGTCGGCATCGCCCAGGGCCAGTTCCGCACCCGCGAAATCCTGGCCAACTTCGCCAAGAACAAGACAAAATCCGTGACCTTGCGAAACAACAGCATCTATCCCATGGGCACCGCAGGACTTAGCGTTGCCTTCCTCAATCAAACCACCATGGTCTTCGGCGATCGCGAAGCTCTCCGGGCAGCCCTCGACGCCCGTGACGGTATCTCTTCGAACTTTCTCTCGAACTCGGAGTTTGTAAGTGAAATGGGCGTCGTCGATCAGAAAGCCGTCTGGAGTCTGCTCGACCAGAAGGGCACCCAAACCATGATGAAAGCTGTCCTCGGAGACGCGTCTGGGCTGGCCGACTACGACACTGTCAAGAACCGAATGAAGAGTTCCCGCTACACCATGGACTTTCAGAATGGCGTAAAGTTCGACATGGCCGTCGTCATGTCGGACACGGTGACAGCGGCAACAGCGGCAGCATTGATGAAAGGGGTTGCTCTCCTGAAGAAAACCCAGGGAACGCCGCTCGAGAAGACCGCATTGGATCAAACCACTATCGACTCCAACTCCGGAACGCTGCTCGTAAACTACTCTTCTTCCGACAGCCAATTCGCCAGCCTGCTAAGCTCTCCGCTCTTTCAGCAGGTGGTCAAATAGCCAAAGACGTTCTCCTGCAGCACGGACCATTTAACGATTTCGACCGACTGCCGATCTGTTTGGCATGAGAACTTTACAAGTGCTTCAACACAATCGATCCTATGTCTGGAGTACAGTCACGATGCGATCGAAGAAATCACCATTCGTCTCATTGAAGGATGACGATCGTCTCACCGCCACAAACGAACCGCAGCAAACCGAAGATCGAGCGGGCAGGCTCGCACGATTGAAGCTTGCTCTTGATAGCGGAACGTACGAGATCTCTGCTCACGATGTCGCCGATAAGATCATTGCAAAGTTGCGAAACGAGTCAGCAAAGACCTAAGCCTCGCACGTTTAGAGATGTACGGTCGGAAAAGGTGCGAGTCGTCCTATGTTCGAGTGGATACGGTTTTGCTGGAGCGCGACCCGCGGACATCGCCTTCGTCCCTGGAAGAGTCCATACGTCCGTTGGCGCGTAGAGACGTATACCGGCATGAAAGCCCAGTCGGTCGGTTTTCTGAATATTGCAAACCTAGTCTGGAAAGAGCGTTTCCAGATGATTCACTTCATGCGGTGGGTTGGGGCGATGCGTGGATTCCGTCAGCCACAAAGGTGATCTCAAACGCACAGTTCTCGTTCACGTAACTTCAGCTGGGAGACTTCGATGGGGCAAGCAAACAAGAGATTGACGGCGCAGGATGGGCACAGCTTGGACGCGTATGTTGCGGAGCCGGCTGGTCCGGTGATTGGCGGGCTTGTCGTGGTTCAAGAAATCTTTGGAGTGAACGGCTATATCCGCAGCGTGGCTGATTCCTACGCGCGAGAAGGGTTCCTTGCCGTTGCCCCCGCGCTCTTTGATCGAATAGAGCGTGGCGTGGAGCTCAGATATGAAGGCGACGATATGAAGCGGGCAGTTGGTCTCATGCAGAAGCTCGATTCAAGGACGGCTTTGCTTGATGTTGCGGCGGCATTCGCTGAGGCCAAGCGCTCGGATCGAGGCGTTGGAGTGCTTGGCTTTTGCTATGGCGGGAATGTCAGCTGGCTCGCGGCGACTCGCGGTGAAGATCTCGCCATGCGTCCTGACTGTTGTGTCGGGTATTACCCGGGCGGCATAGGCTCGGTCGCGGCAGAAGAGCCCAGTTGCCCGGTTTTGTTGCACTTTGGCGCTGAGGATACCCACATCGGAGCGGAGCAGGTCGAGGCTGTTCGAACAGCTCATCCTGAAGTGGAGATCTTTTCCTATGCGGGCGCGGGACATGGATTCAGCTGCGATGCTCGCACTTCCTTTAGTCCTGAGGCAGCAGCATTAGCGCGGACCCGGACGCTTGCTTTCCTTCAGACACATATCGCGTAACCGCCTGCCAGCGAAGATCCGGAGTAGCCCTTCGTTGCCCCTGCAGAGTGCTGGGTGGTATCCTAGCCCAAACACGAGTGAGTGTATTAGACAATCAGGAGTAACCCAAGGCAGTGTTGGCATCCGCACGAAAGACAGACATCATCCAGCAGTTCCGCACGCATGAGTCGGACACGGGCAGCCCCGAGGTCCAGATTGCGGTCCTGAGTGAGCGTATTACCGAGCTCACCGAGCACTTTAAAACGCACAAGAAAGATCATGGGTCGCGTCGCGGCTTGCTGATGCTTGTCAGCAAGCGCCGTCGCCTGCTGGATTACCTGAAGCGCTGCGATGCGGACCGGTATCGTGACGTCATTGGCAAGCTCGGCATCCGCAAGTAAGTAGACGGAGAACTCCCGCAGCTATGGAATCGCATGCGGACTATGGCAAGCTGAGTGCCACCACGATGTACAAGCTCTGTGACCGTTTGATCAAGGAGCGGCGCGCAGGTTTTGACGTAGGTTCGCACTTATCTTTGACCAGGATTCCGTTCAGTCGAGAGTTTCGTTCTTATACCCTGCAGCGGCTCTGCTCGCCCCATCGAGGCGAATAGCCGCTGCTTTTTCATGTCCATCCGGATATGAACTCAAGTTCCCGAATGCACAGATGATGAAAGATGAGGACGCATATGAAGCAAGACGTCACAGTAGAACTTGCCGGTGGCAAGCACCTTAAGTTCGAAACAGGACGGATGGCAAAGCAGGCCTCCGGTGCCGCACTTACCTCCAGTGGAGACAACGTCATTCTGGCTACAGCTGTGGCTTCGCCAGACCCGAAGGAAGGGATCGACTTCTTTCCACTCACGGTCGAGTATCGCGAGTTTACCTATGCTGGTGGACGAATTCCTGGTGGCTTCATCAAGCGTGAGGGCCGGCCTTCGGAAAAGGAGATTCTCACCAGCCGACAGATTGATCGTCCGATCCGGCCGCTCTTTCCAGAGACCTTCCGCAATGAGACCCAGGTTGTAGCGTTCGTGTACTCCGCTGACAAGGAAAATGACCCTGATGTCCTAGGCATCAATGGTGCAAGCTGCGCCCTCGCGCTCAGCGATATTCCATTCCATGGGCCCGTTGGGGCCGTTCGCATAGGGATCGTCGATGAACAATTCATCGTGAACCCGAGCTACGCCGAACGAGAGAAAAGCAAACTGAACATCATGGTCGTCGGTACAAAAGACGGCATCGTGATGATTGAGTCGGGCGCTAAAGAGATCGAGGAAAGTCGGGTCGTCGACGCCATCGAATTCGCGCATGGAGAGATCAAGAAGATCTGCGCGGCCATTGAGGATCTTGTCAGTCGTGCAGGCAAGCAGAAGAGATCGGTGAGTGCAGCAGAGATCGACTCAGAGTATCTTGGCCAATTGACTGGAAAGGTTGGCGATCGTCTGCGGGATGCACTTGACACGCAAAAGAACCCCAAGTTTGAAAGCTATGCCAAGGTCAAGGAGATCAAGGATGAGCTCAAACGTGATCTTCCGGAGGGCGATGCTGTCGCGTCCAAGAAGCTCAGCAAATACTACGAGCTTCTGCGCGAGACCATCTTTCGTGATCAGGTGCTCAAAGATCGCATTCGTCCTGACCACAGGGCATTTGACGAGATTCGTGCCATCTCGATCGAGGTCGGCGTCCTTCCACGAGTTCACGGTTCCGCTCTCTTTACTCGCGGAGAGACGCAGGCTTTGGTAACGGCCACCCTCGGGACCACAGACGACGCCCAGCGGCTGGAGAGCTATGAGGGTGAACAAAAGCGGCGATTCATGCTGCACTACAACTTCCCGCCGTTCTCAGTCGGCGAAGTCGGCCGCATGACTGGTGTGGGCCGGCGCGAAATTGGCCATGGAGCGCTTGCATATCGCGCGATCGAGGCCGTTCTCCCAGCAGAAGCCGAATCACCGTATACGCTGCGTGTTGTTTCAGACATTCTCGAGTCAAATGGATCATCTTCTATGGCGACAGTCTGTGGCGCGTCGCTCGCGTTGATGCAGGCGGGCATCGCGCTTAGCGGATCGGTTGCCGGCGTTGCCATGGGTCTGGTGAAGGAAGGCGACAACTACGCCGTCCTGAGCGACATAGCGGGCGCCGAAGATCATTACGGCGATATGGATTTCAAGGTGGCCGGAACGCGCAAGGGTATTACGGCGTTGCAGATGGATATCAAGATCATGGGAATTACGCCACAGATCATGCGGGAGGCTCTGGAGCAGGCCCGCAAGGGGCGCTTGTTCCTGCTCGACACCATGGATGCCGTCATCTCGGGCGCGAACGAGGAGAAGAGCAAATTTGCGCCGCGTATTCACACCATCCAGATTCCAACCGACAAGATTCGCGATCTGATCGGGCCTGGAGGTAAGGTCATCCGCGGCATCATCGATGCCACCGGCGTGAAGATCGATGTGGACGATTCCGGTCGAGTCAACGTGGCTTCAAGCGATGCCGACGGACTTAGCCGTGCGATCCAGATGATCACGGATCTTACCGCGGTCCCGGAGCCCGGACGCACCTATCTGGGCAAGGTCGTACGTATCGCCGAGTTCGGCGCCTTCGTTGAGATCTTCCCTGGTACCGACGGTCTGCTCCACGTCTCCGAGATTGCAGAGCATCGCGTTAAGGATGTGAAGGACGAACTTCGTGAGGGGGACCAGATCCTGGTCAAGGTTCTGGCTATCGAGGGCAACCGAATCAAGCTATCGCGGAAAGCAGTACTTCGCGAGCAGCGAGCCAAGCTTGGATTGCCTGAAGTTCCGGAAGGTGCCGGCGGAGCACCGCCGCAGGCACGGCGTCCGGATGTTGAGCAAGTGGCGGCTCCCACCGACCCGGACAATGACGGGGAGGAGGACTTCGAGGAGGATGATGAGCTTGAGGATGAGCCCAACTTCAACCGTGCTGACGATGTTCCGGCCACCCCTGGTGTGCCCAGTGCCGGGGCGGGTGGTCGGCCGGGCGATGGCGGACAACGCCGACCCGGCGGCGGCGGCGGTGGTGGCGGTCGTCGACGCCGCGGCGGTCGTCGCGGAGGCACTCAGGGTGCGCCGCGCACCGGCGGCACTCCAAACGCTAGCTGAGTCCTGAACGTGTCTGAGGACAGTTTGTAACTGCGAGCGGAATTACCAGGTGACGGGGACTTCTTCTCGGAGCTTTGGTAGTTCCGCTCTCTTGTTGGGTAAAGTCGCTTTATGCGCCATTTCCCCACAAGCCTGCTTCTCTTTTTCTGCGTTCTCTCCGGCTCGCAGTGGTTGCTGCCAGCGAATGATCCCTCCGCTGCAGTCGAGCTTCTTGCCTTGGCGCTGGGAGCACTCCTGTCTGGTCTGACTCTGAGCGTGTGCTCTCTGAGACACAGAGAGTTGTCGTGGATAAGCCATCTCTGGACGTGGAAGCTGGCGTTCACTGGAGTAGGCGCCATCGGCGCTCCTGCCTTGTTGCTTCTCATGGGACGGCAGCAATACAGCAGTGTCATGGCAGTCGCAACACAGGCCTGCCTGCCAGTTGTTGTGGCAATCACAGGCGGAGCGATAGCTCCTGGAAGTGAACTGCAGCTTCGATTGGTGCCGGCCATGATCGCGCTTGCCGGGACGCTTCTGGTGCTCCCGGTTGGTTTGCCGCGAAGTCCGCAGGGATGGACCGGCCTTCTGCTTTATGTTGCCGCCGTGTGTCTTAGCGGCGTGTCGAGCGTGTTCTGCCATCGCGAGCTGGTTGCTCTCTCGCGGAGGGCTGGTCTCTTGTGCGTCGTCATCGCGAATGCAGTCTTTCTGGGCATCATCGCGCTGCTTTGGACCCTTCTAACGGGGCAGTGGCAGAGCTTGCGAACCGTGTGCGATCTGCCGAACGTTGTGCTTCTTCTCCTGGTGGCCGTCAGCATCCTGATCGTCGGAGCCCTTCTCCAGCTCCTGTCACCGATGGCAGCGGCCTCCCGCGTGATTCTCGCACCTCTAGTTGGGGCGGTCGAGGCCTGTGTGCTTCTTCGGCCCACGGTGTCCTTGCGAACAGCATTTGGAGCTCTACTGATGCTCTTGGGCGGTCTTCTGTGCCTGCGGGCAGAGAGCGATCAGCTCTCTGCAAAACATATGTCTCTTCGCTGATACCTATTCCATTCGGCTTGTAATCGGTAAACTTCCGCTATGGCAGCTTCGATGTACATCGTCGTTGAGGGCGAGGATCCTGGCTACAACATCTTCGTTAATGGCCGTGCCTTAGCGCGTCACGAAGATGCTCTTGAGAAGCTTGCACTCAGGATTGGGTCTCGTCCGCTCATTGAATTCTTCTCCGCAGACGAGAACTCCCTTGCGTTGCTGATCGAGGAGGGTGCCGGAAATCAGGAACTTTTGCGCAAACTGCCCCCTCCGCAGTGGTACAGCGCCGCGGAAGGGCTTTCTGCAGTGGAAGCTCTCGTTACGGAGCTGGAACGCGATCCTCAGCAGTTGGGAAGCGAGGGCCGGTCGGTGCTCAACGAGCTGAGAGAGTACCAAGAAGTGCTGATCAAGACCGCGACCCGAGGCTTCCGTTGGCATCTGGCGGTGAGCTGGCGCTAGTGGTCCTGCCCAACAGCGAGGCGCCGATGCAAGAAGGTAAGAACCAGACTAAACAGATCATGCGCCAGTTCCGGGTCATAACGCACGCCCTCGTCCCGCATAAAAGCGTGGGCACCATTCACCTCATGCCAGTTCAGAAGAACGCCGGCTGCGTTCAGACGCTCCAGCACCTTCATACGTCCTTCCATCGGAACATGCGGATCCTGCCGTCCCCAGATCATCATCAGCTCACCGGAAACATCACCGGCGCGTTCCAGGGAGTCGTCTCCATGGCCCAGGGAGGCCTTATGCAGATCCGTCGCATAGAAGCAGACAGTAGCTCTAATCCGGCTGTCGAAACCGGCTCGGAAGGCAAGATGGCCGCCGAGGCAGATCCCCACGCTGCCAAGGGCGCCGGTCGTATCTGCCCTGGATTCGAGATGATCGAGAACAGCGCGAGCATCTGTGTCGTACGCCTGCACCGTCTTGCGATACTTTAGTTCGTTCCCTCGATCAGAGCCCGCCTGATCGTACGCCAGTATCGAGCCTGCCGGCTCAAACTCGTGGTAAACCTCCGGGCAGGCAACGATGTAACCATGACCGGCGAGAAAGGCCGCCGTTCGCCGTATTGGAGCCGTGATCTGAAAGATCTCGGAATAGAGGACCAATGCGGGATATCGCCCGGGCGCGGAGGGTCGCAGGACATGCGTCCGCATCGGGCCTGTCGCTGTGTCCAGTGTTACTGCCTCCTCAACAATCGTCATGGGATCAGTATAGGGGGAGATCATCGTCGACTTAGCTCGACGGGCACTTGCTTCAGCCGCGAAGATTGTTGACGTTCAATGGAATCGCCACGCGAATTTGAAGCGACTCGTTGATCTACCGATCTCTTTGACAGACAATGACTACGTGCAGATCAAGCGACTCCGTGAAGAGACTGAGGCGGACCATCGGGCCGTAGAGGCATCTCTCGCTTTGATGTCAAGTGATCTTCGCCTTGACGGCTATCTGGATGCTCTCCAACGGATGTACGGTCTTGTCTCGCCGTGGGAGCTCATGGCAGAAATCCAGGCGCCTGCTGCACTACGTCCGATCGTTCAAGCGCGATCCAGGCGATTACTGCTCGAAGCTGATATTCATTTTCTTAAGGGGCGACTTCCTGTAGCAGAAGCTCCCCTCCCTCAACTGACCTCGCACTCTGAACTACTGGGTGCCCTGTATGTCATGGAAGGCTCAAGGTTGGGCGGTCAGTTCATCGCGCGCCACGTTGATGCCACGCTCGGATTGAAGGATGGTCTTGGCACAGCCTTCTTCCGTGGCTTCGGAGAGAAGACCGGTTCCGCATGGAAGGAACTTCTCAGCATCATGGAATCAGATATTCCGGAATGCGAAGCCGACAGCACCATTCTCGCCGCGAGAGCCATGTATCAGACCTTCGGCAAATGGATGACCAGCATGCCTCACGTAGCCCCAGCCGCACTGCCGCATAGAGCCGGAGAGTCCTTCAATGTCTGACCGCGCTGTGCGCCTCAAGGCAGACCTGGAACATTCAGCAGCCAAAGTAATTCCTGCGGATGACGCATCCTCTGCCGTCGTCGATTGTGCCGAGGAAGAGATTCGTCTTCCAGGCAGCATTCAACGTCATGGCTTCCTGCTGGTCCTCGATGAGTCTGGAGAGAAGATTGTGTCCTCAAGCGAGAATGCAGAGGAGTTCCTGCACATTCCCGTCAAGCTTCTTCTCGGAGCGGTGCTGGACGCAGTGTTTGATCGAGAGATCCTCGGTGCCGTCCGATCAATATCGAGGTCGACCGAAGGGCCTGGCCTCATGGTTTACCTTGGCGCGTTTCGCTTGAAGGGTGAGCTCTGTAGTTTAGTAACGCATTCCGTCGCAAACTATCGCGTCCTCGAATTTGAGAAGCTTGACCGTCTAGTCATTCCTGAGATCATGAACGCCGTCATAACGAATTTCGTAGGCAAGTTGAGCAAGCTGGAATCAACGCTTGAACTCTGCCAGGCCATAACACACCAGGTAAAGGAATTGACCGGCTTTGAACGTGTGTTGCTTTACAGCTTCGATGAAGCTGGTCACGGAACAGTTCTCGCAGAAGAAAATGCCGGCGTCCTGCCCAGCTACCTTGACCTCCGCTTTCCTGCGACAGATATTCCTGCTCAGGCCCGACAACTGTACATCCTGAACACCGTCCGCACGATTCCGAACGCAATCTACGAGCCTGCTCGATTGCTTGGGCGCTCCAGCGAGGTGTCGTCCAACTTAGACCTTTCAGCAAGTATCCTGCGAAGTGTTTCACCCACTCACCTTGAGTACATGCGGAATATGGGAACACTCTCCAGCATGTCTATTTCCATTCTGTGTGAAGGGAAGCTCTGGGGTTTAATCAGCGGTCATCACTCGCAGCCTCATACCGTGCCGTATCTCGTTCGCGGGGCATGTGACATGCTGACCAAAATGGTAGGCACACAGCTAGCCTCCTTCCGAAGCTCAGCTCGCTTGAAAAGTCTGGTCCATTTTCACACGGTGCAGCGCACCGTCTTGACGCAGATGGCGTCAGAAAACAACTACATGAAAGCGCTTCAGAACTCTCTCCCCAACATTCGTGAAGTGACCGCCGCTTCCGGTGCGGCCGTCGTTCTGGAAGATAGGATTCAGCGCGACGGGATTACTCCGAATGACGCGGACATCCGACGCTTGGTCGATTGGCTCGATGAAAAGCCCGGCCTTTCAATGGTTGAAACATCCCGGCTTAGCAGCGAACTGGAGTGGGCCACCACCATCCAGAAGGAAGCCAGTGGTTTGCTCGCCATCAGGATCTCTGATGTCCGCAGAAATTACATTCTGTGGTTTCGTCCTGAAGTCATAAGTACCGTCACCTGGGCCGGCGAACCTATCAAGACCCTTGATAGCGAGAAACGACTTCACCCCCGCAACTCCTTCTCGCATTGGCAAGAGACAGTCAGTGCCGAGTCGAACGCCTGGACCGAAGTGGAACTGGAAAGCGCACGTGACTTTAAAGCTGCTCTTACGACGATCAGCTTGAAGCGGGCCGAAGAAGCGGCTGAACTGAGTGAAGCGCGATTTCAACAGCTCACGCATGCGCTGCCGGCCTTGATATGGACAGCTGACGACGATGGAAGACTGACTTATGTCAACGATCGCTGGAAGCAGATGCACCTTCCAACGACTGGGCACTGGTTTGATGTCGCTCACATTCATCCCGACGACATCCTTCGCGTCATCGCTCGGTGGAGAGAGGCGCTTCTCACAGGGTTGTCATTTGAAGAGGAGGTGCGTCTCTGTGGTGAGACAGATAGCTCAACACGTTGGCATCTCATTCGTGCGACGCCGTTTCAAACTCCGGGCCGGCAACGTGCTGGTTGGGTGGGCACATTCACCGACACCACAGAACGACGGGAGCGAGAGTCAGCACTTCGAATGGCGGAGAAACTCGCGGCCACGGGGCGAATGACCAGTGTCATTGCGCATGAGATTAACAATCCGCTCGAATCAATTACGAATCTGATGTACCTCCTTCGCGGCGAACTTGGAACCAACGAGTCCGCCCGCGGCTATATAGCTTTGGCTGAGAGTGAGCTAGAACGGATATCAGGAATCACAAAGCAGACGCTTCGCTGGGGACGCGAGCGCACAGAAAGACTGGAGGCGATCGATGCCAGCGAGATGTTCGACGACGTGTTACGGCTATTTGCCGGAAAGATCCGCAACCGTCAGGTCCATGTCACGCGCCGTGATACACCCGGCGTGGCTTTGACTGCGGTAGCAGGTCAGATCCGGCAGGTCATCGCAAACTTGATTTCAAACGCTGTCGACGCGGTTCCCGTAGGTGGGCAAATCTGGACAGAAGTCCTCGAAGAAACTAAGGGGACTACGCTTGTCGTAGGAGACGCCGGCTCCGGCATGACAACGGAGCAGCAGCGGCAGCTGTTCCAACCGTTTTTCAGCACCAAGGGAGACCTCGGGAATGGGCTTGGCCTCTATATCTCTCACGAGATCGTCGAGCGGCATGGTGGACGCCTCGAAGTCATCTCCGCTCCTTCAGTCGGAACTCAGATGAGAGTCTATATTCCTGCACCCCTCTCCGCTCCGTCCTAGAACTACGTTGCTTGGGTCGCGGGGCTGCCCACTTCTTGATCTTAAGCAAAGAGAAACTCCTTGGTCCGAAGCTCCTTCACGGTGTCGCGAAGTTTCGCAGCCTTTTCAAACTCGAATTTCTTTGCAGCCTCTCGCATGTCTGATTCCAGCTTGCTGATGTACACATCGAGTTCCTGTTGCGTTCCAAACTCTGGAACATCCTCTCCCTCTTCTGTAAGGTCCGCGTAGTCTGCTTTCAAAATGCCCGCGAGTCCCATCTCCAGAGGACGGCTGATTGCCTGTGGAGTTAACCCGTGTTCTTCGTTGTACGCCATCTGAACAGTACGACGGCGATCGGTCTCGTCAAGCGCACGCCTCATCGAGTCCGTCATAACGTCGGCATAAAGGATGGCACGGCCTTCAAGGTGGCGTGCCGCGCGACCGATTGTCTGAATGAGAGATCCCTGCGAACGGAGAAAACCCTCTTTATCCGCGTCGAGGATAGCGACCAAGGAAACCTCGGGTAAGTCCAGGCCTTCGCGGAGAAGGTTGATTCCAATGAGAACGTCATACTCGCCTTTACGAAGATCACGAAGCAGCTTAATGCGCTCTAACGTCTCAATCTCGGAATGCATGTATCGGCAGCGAACGCCAACCTCGGTGTAATAGTTGGCTAGATCTTCGGCCATGCGTTTTGTGAGCGTGGTCACCAAGACTCGCTCATCTTTGGCGGTGCGCTCTCGGATCTCGGCCAGAAGGTCATCAATCTGACCCTTGACCGGGCGGATTTCTACTTGCGGATCAATGAGGCCGGTCGGACGAATGATCTGTTCGATGACAACGCCGGCCGCCTTTGTAAGCTCGTATGGTCCGGGAGTGGCAGAGACATAGATGATCTGTCCGGTTCTACCTTCAAACTCATCAAACTTAAGCGGGCGATTATCCATCGCGCTAGGAAGGCGAAATCCATAGTCAACGAGGTTCTGCTTGCGAGATCGGTCTCCGTGCCACATGCCATGCAGTTGCGGAACAGTGACATGCGATTCATCAATGAAGAGCAGGTAGTCGCGAGGGAAGTAGTCCAGCAGCGTCGGGGGCGGCTCACCGGGCAGCCTTCCTGAGAAGTGTCGGGAGTAGTTCTCAATCCCGTGGCAGTAGCCGACCGACTTAATCATCTCCAGGTCGAAGCGGGTTCGTTGATGGATACGCTGAGATTCGACGAGGCGGCCTTCTTTTTCGAGCTGAGCCTCCCATTCAAAAAGCTCATTGAGGATCGAATCGCTTGCTGTCTTTTTGCGTTCAGGTTGAACGACGTAATGGCTCTTTGGGTAGATCGGGAGACGGGAGTATTTCTGCTTTACCGTGCCGAACAGCGGATCGATCTGAGAGAGGGCGTCGATCTCATCTCCAAAAAGCTCAATGCGATACGCATTTTCATCATAGGTTGGGTAGACCTCGATGATGTCACCGCGAACGCGGAAGGTTCCGCGGCGAAAATCGACGTCGTTGCGCTCGTAGAGGATTTCGACCAGACGCTTGGTGATGTCCTCCCGCCTAAGTCGTTGACCCTTCTCGAGTAAGAGCAACATGCCGTAATAAGCTTCGGGGCTGCCGAGGCCGTAGATGCAGGAGACGGAAGAGACGATGATGGCGTCGCGACGTTCGAAAAGGCTTCGTGTTGCGGATAAACGAAGCTTGTCAAGTTCTTCATTTATTGTGGCTTCCTTCTCGATGAAGAGGTCGCCTGAGGGGATGTAGGCTTCGGGTTGGTAGTAGTCGTAGTAGGAGACGAAGTATTCGACGGCGTTGTTGGGGAAGAACTGCTTGAACTCGTGGTAGAGCTGGGCCGCAAGTGTTTTGTTATGAGCGAGAACCAGGGCTGGACGATTGGATTCGGCGATGACCGAGGCCATGGTGAAGGTTTTGCCGGAGCCGGTGACGCCGAGCAGGACCTGATCTTTCTCGCCGGCGCTAAGTCCTTGTAAAAGCTCATGGATAGCGCGGGGCTGGTCGCCCTGCGGCTTATAGGTCGTGGTGAGCTGGAAGTCCATCCAAACAGGATAAATCGGACGAGGTCTGACGTGTTTTCGCAGAGGTTAAGGGGTGTTTTTTGCACTTTTGGCGGAGGTGCGGAGAGAGATCGTGCGGAAGGCTCATCCAATGGGTCACAACGAGAATTCTTTTGAAGGAGTGGCGCGATGAGTGCAGGGGTGGAGTTATGGCTGATGCGACATGGGGAGACGGAGTGGAGCCTGAGCGGGGCGCATACCAGCAAGACGGATATTCCGCTGACGGACCATGGGCGGAAACGGGCTGAGGAGCTGCGGGATTTTCTGAAGGGGACCTGCTTCGATGCCGTGCTGACCAGCCCGATGCAGCGGGCGCGCGAGACCTGCGCGATCGCGGGCCTGGGGGAGCAGGCAGTGGTCGACGACGGGCTGAAGGAGTGGGACTACGGAATCTACGAAGGGAAGACGACCAAGCAGATTCGCGAGACAGAGCCGGGATGGAGTGTGTGGGATAGCGAGATCAAAGGCGGAGAGATGGTGGAGCAGGTGGGCGAGCGGGCGGATGGCGTTATTGCGCGCGCCCTGGCTGCGGCGAAGGCCGCGGGCGAGAAGGAGGGCCGAGTGGCGCTGTTTGCCCACGCACATATTCTGCGGATCCTGGCAGCGCGATGGGTCGGGCTGGAGGCTCGGGGAGGGCACATGTTCGCGCTGGGAACGGGAAGTGTAAGCCGGTTGGGTTGGGAGCGTGAGACACGGGTGATTGAGACGTGGAACAGGGGGTTTGAAGGGTAGGGCTCGGTTATAGGCGGTTCGGCTACAGACGTGGGAGGGGAAGCAGGTCCCT
>CAXTCB010000052.1:2284-20956 GCA_964242875.1 uncultured Acidobacteriaceae bacterium | reverse complement strand
GACAACACCCGCAACATGACCGACGACATGATCCGTGCGCTCGCCGCGAAGGGTGGCACCATCGAGATCAACTTCGATTGCGCGTACCTCTCGCAGCGCTACCAGAACGACGCGAAACCGCTCATGGCCGAGCTTCGCCCCCGCATGGCGGAGGCACGCAAGATCGAAGACCCGATCGCGCGCAACGAAGCCATGGAAAGGATCTCGGATGAGGTAGAAGGCAAACTGCCGCCCGCTACCCTCGCGGACGTCGTCGCGCAGATTGATCACGCCGTTCAGATCGGCGGCATCGACCACGTCGGCATCGGAACCGACTTCGACGGCGTCGGCTGCGTTCCAAAAGAGCTGAGCTCGTACGATAAGTTTCCCGCACTCACCCGCGCGCTACTCGAAAAAGGCTACGGCGCAGCCGAGATCGAAAAAATCTACGGCGGGAATCTCCTGCGCGTGATGCGCGAGGTGGAGCACGAGGCCGCGCAGGAACAGGCAGCTGGTGTAAAGCCGCCAAAGGAAAACTCTCCCTCAAAGGGCGACTCACAATGAGCATCCGCTGCCCTGCCCGCAAGCCAGCCTGCATTGACGGAAATCCCAGCAGTCCGTAGGCTGAGCGGGTGCGAACCCTCACTCTTTCTGCCGCTGTCGCCACCCTTGCCGTCGCGCTGCTTCCGCAAGTTGTTCTCGCGGGTGCCGCTCCGAAACATACCGCCGGTGTCGACAGCACTCACTTCCTCGTCGACGGGAAGCCCTTTCAGATCATCTCCGGCGAAATGCACTACCCGCGCATTCCGCGAGCGTACTGGAAGGATCGCCTGGGAAAGATGAAGGCGATGGGCCTTAATAGCGTCACGACCTACGTCTTCTGGAATGCGCACGAAGCAATCCCGGGTCACTATGACTTCACCGGCCAGAACGATGTGGCGGAGTTCATCCGTGAAGCACAGCAGGCCGGCCTGTACGTCATCCTTCGCCCTGGCCCTTATGTCTGCGCGGAGTGGGAGCTGGGCGGCTATCCCGCATGGCTGCTGAAGGACCGATCGATTGTGCTGCGCAGCCGGGATCCAAAGCTGACGGCAGCAACGGATGCGTGGTTTGCGCAGCTCGGAAAACAATTGCAACCGCTCTTGCTACAAAATGGCGGCCCGATCCTGGCGACGCAGATTGAGAACGAGTATGGCTCGTTTGGGGACGATCACGAGTACGTCGAAGCAATCCATCACATGGTGATGGACCATGGTCTCGCGGCGCCGATCCTCTACACAGCAGACGGGCCGCCCGAGGTTCCGAATGGCTCTCTGAAAGAACTGCCGGCTGTGATCAACTTCGGCACCGGCGAAGCCCGTTCTTCGTTTGCGGACTTCGCCAAGATCCGCCCTGAAGGGCCCCGCATGAGCGGCGAATACTG
Organism: uncultured Acidobacteriaceae bacterium; assembly: GCA_964242875.1. Lineage (GTDB taxonomy): Bacteria > Acidobacteriota > Terriglobia > Terriglobales > Acidobacteriaceae > Edaphobacter. The sequence continues at coordinate 19,554 of CAXTCB010000052.1, read as the reverse complement.
GGCCGGCTGGTTTGATCACTGGGGTACAAAACACGAGACACGCGCGGCGGAGACCGAGGCCGATGAGCTCGGATGGATGCTGGCGCAGGGCTACTCCGTCAGCCTTTACATGGCCGATGGCGGCACAAGCTTTGGATGGATGAACGGCGCGAACAGCAACGGCAAGAACTACGAACCTGATACCACCAGCTACGACTACGACGCGCCCATCAGTGAAAATGGCGATCTGACGCCCAAGTACTTCGCCTTTCAGCAGGTGATCAGCAAGACGACCGGCGCGAAGCCGGAGACCGCACCGGCAGCGACGAAGCGGAAGACCTTTCCGGTGGATCATGAGGTGGAGTCGGCGTCGCTCTGGGCAAATCTCCCTGAGCCTGTCCCATCGCCGACACTGCTGACGATGGAAGACCTCGACCAGAACTATGGGTACGTTCTCTACAGCACAAAGCTGGCTGCGGATACGGGTGGCGAGCTCAAACTGGATGGTCTGCAGGACTATGCGCAGATCTATGTCGATCGAAAGCTGACCGGAACGCTCGATCGCCGGCTGAACCAGAACACGATGACACTTCCAACAGCAGCAGTTCCCCGCACACTCGAGATCCTGGTGGAAAACACGGGCCGGGTGAACTACACGAAGGTGATCCGCACCGAGCGCAAAGGCCTGACCGGCACTGCCACGCTTGCGGGTGCCGCTCTCGGCCCATGGGAGATCTACTCGCTGCCGCTTGCGGGCAAGACCGATCCGGCTGCCTTCACCTACAGCGCGAGCGGATGCTCCGGACCCTGCTTCTATCGTGCCAAATTGAACGTGGACACAGCAGCAGACACCTATCTTGATCTCAGCGGAAATGGGAAAGGCTTCGTGTGGCTCAACAAGACACCACTCGGACGCTTCTGGGAGATCGGTCCGCAGTACGCGTTGTGGACACCAGGGTCTTGGCTGCACACCGGCGCGAATGACATCATCTTGTTTGACCTCATGGGCAGGAACCAGCCGCATCTCACCACATCTGCCGAGTGGGTTGCGGCCTCAAGTGTTCCTTCAGCCGCAACAGCCAGGTAGGTCCTTACACCGTCTCTGCAGCAGCCTCACTGAGTGTGAACTCCACCGTCTTCTCACCCAGCACGGGATGTTTCGCGTGCAGCGTGACCGGTCCGGCCTGCTCCTTCGTGCGGACCCAGATGGCGCCGGTACCACCAATGAGCGAAAACGGATTGTCCCCGATGATCTCGGCAGGTCCATCGAGTCTAAGTTCAATGGCGTCGTTCGCAAACGGTCGGACGCGGCCGTACTCGTCATTAACGCGAAGCACAACCCGCACAGAGTCGGCTCCATCAGCAATCAGCTTGGTCTCGTCCGGCAGGATCGCAAACTCCTGATCGACGCCTCGCCCCGAGTAGCTCTTCGAGATGACCTGCTTCCCGCCGATGAAACCATCGATGCGCAAATCGCCCCATGCCTTCACCTTGCCTTGCAGGGGAATGTTGAACGGCGGGTACTTAAGGTGAGCGAACCGTTGCCGGTCCGGATCGCCCTCTGCAACCATCTGCCACTCTTTCCCGTCGTTGATGAAAAGCTTCAAGTGATCGCAGTTTGAGCTGATAAGGGCATCCATAAAGTTGATGGATTCATCATTCTTGGCCCAATGAAACGCCGGCTCGAGCACAATCTCCTCAGCAGGCTCACACATCGACTTATAGAATCCTGCGGCTGGTTTCGGAGTGCGAAACATATCCGTCACACCGTGATAGCAGATGCGGTCACCGGAACCGAAGTTGTTGTGCGTGTTGTAGTCGAACGCGCACCACCCGATACCGCCCGCGTACTGTGGGTTCGAGGCCAGCTGGTCATGCACGCGGATGTGGCGGATCGTGTGCTCCTGCAAACGTTCCTTGCTGTCGATTGTCTTCGTCGGAAAGGTGTGACCGACAAACTCGGTGTTCAGATACTTCGGGTGATTCGGTGCCTTCAGCGGAAACCCGAAGTCGTTCATCGTAAACACATCTTCAAGAAACTCAGACTCCTGAAAGTACCGGATGCCGCCCGTCTGCCGTCCCTTATCGAGCGCATGCGCCAGCGCGTTGGTTCGCGTGTAAAAGTCATGATTATCCCGCGACTCATTGATGCGAACGCCCCACAGAATGATCGACGGATGATTCCAGTCGCGACGAACCATCCGTCGCACGTTATCAACAGCGACGTCCTGCCACGCCTTCGGCCCGATGTGCTGCCAGCCTGGAATCTCTTCAAGCACCAGCAGACCGATCTCATCGCACTCATCCAGAAAGTGTCGCGACTGCGGGTAATGAGACGTCCTCACGATATTGCAGCGCAGATCGTGCCGAAGTATGCGAGCATCCTGCCGCTGCGGACGCGCCGGCATGGCCTGACCCACCCACGGGAACGTCTGGTGGCGATCGAGCCCGTGCAGCTTGATCACCTTGCCGTTCAACGAGAAGCCCTGATCGGTGAAGCTTGCCTCGCGAAACCCGATGCGGCGCGTGTCTTCATCGATTACATGGCCGTTCTCAATCAACTGCACGTTGACTGTGTAGAGCTTCGGGTGCTGCAGATCCCACAGTTCAACCGCACCCAGCTTGTTGAGCGTCAGCGTATGGCTTTGAGCGTCAATCGGCATGCCCGGGGCCGCGCCCGCTGCCTGGTTGTCATCCGCGTTCGATCGCTCGATCGACGCTGGTGTCGGAACACGTCCGGTCGCGCGTGCAAGAACGCGGTCGCCATCCAGCAACTCGGCACGGAGATAAAACTTCCCCGAGGAGGAGCCAGACGCACGATCGAGAAAGCAGGTGACCTCCACCGAGGGAGTGGCGCCAAGAACATCCTTCGGCTGTGCATGGATGTTTTCAATGTAAGTCTGCGGAACAAGGCGAAGCGCCACTTCACGGTAGATCCCGCCAAACGTCAGGTAGTCAATCTCGTTGCCGAAGGGTGGAATGTCGGCACGCTCGGTGGAATCGACGTCGACCGCAAGGACGTTCTTACCCGACGGGTCGAGCAACCCGGTCAACTCGAAGGAAAATGGGGTGTACCCGCCCTTGTATTCTCCAAGCTTCTTACCGTTCAGCCACACGGTCGAGGCCGTCATCACGCCTTCAAAGTCGACAAACACCCGCTTACCTTGCGCCTCCGCGGGCACCTTGATAGGCCGGCGATAGAGTGAGACAAACTCGTAACTCTTATCGTCAAAGCTGTGCCACGGAAGGCGAACGTTCGTATGCGGAATGACCACAGCCGCAAAGCCTGAATCGTCAAAGTCAGCTGCGTGAGCCGCTTCCACGGTCTTCGGGGAATACCGCCAGCCGCGATTCATGGGTAGAACAAGGCGGCCTGGAGCAGCTCCTTCAGACTTTTGCGCCAGAGCCGAAGCAGTCAGGCTTGTGGCCGCCAGAGCGGTGCCAGAGGTCTTGAGAAACTTTCTACGGTCCATGCGACTCCTGCGAAGCGAGAGATTGTCCGGCTTCCATGTAACCACAGATGAGTAACTCTCTGCGAATGGCCCGCCGTGCGTCGAGACTGCCTTGGGTCTAAGCGCTAGCCCTTCCGTGGTCCCTTGGTGGAGAGGCTAGCGATGGCCTTCTTGGACGCCGCCTTGCCGCGTTCTGCGTCACTGTCCGTAGCGGAGCCACTCTCCTTGGCGCTTGCAGGCTCCGGCGCGTCTGACGCCTTTCCGTTCTGACCTTTCACCTTCGCAGGAGAGCTCTGCGCGGTCGACTTGCGCTGATTGCCAGATTCGGAGGTCTTCTTTCCTTCCATCGGCCGAGTCGAAGTTCCCTCCGAGCTCGGCGGCGTGACTCCATTCCAGAGCTGGAGAAAGCGGTCGACGGCATAGCCGGCCTGCTCCGCGGTGGTGCGGGCACGGGCCACCGTCTGCTCCACAACTGCAAGGCTGGGCACGGCCTCAACGTCTGCGATGGAGACCAGCGATGGCAGCTGCAGCCAGCTCACTACTTCTTCCAGCTGCTCCTTGTTCATATACTCGATGCCGCCGGAACGATTGATCCCCGCAAGCCAGCGCAGATCACCCTCCTGCCAGAATGCTGCAGAACCCAGCAGCGCTGCAGCCGACTCCGTTCCCGGGCCAAGCAGCAGCCGAACACGCGCGGCCGATCGCCATCCATCCTCCCCGTGCAGATCCAGACCGGAGAAGGTCTCAGCCAGTGCGGAACGTAACTGCAGATGATCGAAGATCTCGGGATGCACCAGGGTCTGGGACGAATGCAGCAGGACCCACGCCAGCAGGGGCGCCCATACCGCGGTTGTCCCGGCGGCATCCGAGCTCGGCAGAATCGACCGCACCGCTGCCGGCCATGTCGAAGAGAAGGTCTGCTCAAGGGCAGGCAGCCTGCTGAGCGCGCCCAGCAGATGCCGCAATGTTGTCGCGGAGTCCACGGGAGATGAGGGTAACTCTTCCAGACCGTAATCAGCAGCGGCAAACGCGTGAAGCTGCTCGAAGAAGTAGCTCGCGTCAGCAAGCAGGGCTTCCAGACGTCCGTCGAGCTCTTGCTCAGCTCCCTTTGCGCCGGCCTTGGAAGCCTGCGGTGTAGCTTTCTTCTTTGCTCCTGCTGCACTGGCAGTGGTTGCCGCATTCTCCTGTGCCACCTGCAGCAGCATCTGGATATGTTCCCGTTTCAAAGCGTGCCTCAGCGCCTGGTGCAGCGGTCGCAGGCGCAGCTTGGAAAGCGACTCCTCCAGGTTGTGAACGCCCGCGCCTTGCAGCGAATCACACAGCTGGTCCCATGGCTGCTCTGCTGTCGACTGCAGCTCACGGAAGTTCTGCAGCACGACATACTGGTAGCCACGAAGATCCGTCGTCAGGCCATGATCGAAGAAGTCGCGCGATCGCCGCAGAAACGAGAGGCCGCGCGTTGCATCGTGGTAGCCGATCATCGTGGCCTCGTCTGAGCGAAGGTTCATCGCTTCGCTCAACTGCCGCTGCCGCAGCTGACCGGTGTACTTATCCATGGAGGCGACCGAGGTGTGAATCGTGCCGCGTGTACTTCCATAGGTGTTGTTGTAGAGAATGAGCGCACGATCGTCGCCGGATCGATTGGAGTAGGCGAACACATTTTCATCGACCGTCCCGTGGTCAGTCCAGAAGTCATACATGACGAAGTTCGCGCTCTCCGCAAACACATGGCGCCGCTTCAGCAGCGGTGCAATCTCTTGCTGATGGCGAGCCGCGAGCCCCTCGTTCGGCGATTCGTCCATGCGCGCCCGCTTGTACTCCATTCCGTAGCGCTCAGTGAAACCTTCTATCTGGCCATGACCGAACATCGGCAGGCCCGGTAAGGTCGACATCAGCGTCGCAACACCGAAACATTTGTCTCCCGAGCCGAACTGATCGATCGTCGTCCGTTCGTCCGGGTTCGACATGAAGTTGACGTAACGCTTCAGAATGTCTGGATCAAACTCGATCGTCTTCTTCAGGTACGAGCGGTACTTGGCATTCTCCTCATCGCGCAGCATGTTCATGAACGCGCTGTTGTACACGCGATGCATGCCGAGGGTTCGAACGAAATATCCTTCAAGCATCCAGAAGGCTTCGGCCAGCAGAAGCGTTCCGGGAACCTCGACCGCGACGCGATCTACCACCTCGCGCCAGAACTCATGCGGCATCAACGCATCGAACTCTTCCTGCGTCAGCGCCGATTCGGCACGGGACGGGATCGATCCCCCCACTCCTGGAAGCGGAAACCAGAGCCGCTGCACATGCCGCTTTGCCAGGGTCATCGCGGCATCGAAGCGAATGATGGGAAAGAGCCGCGCAACGTGCAGAATGGCTTGGATTACATGCTCGCGAACATACGCTTTGGAGTAGTCAAGCTGAGCTGTGTCGTTCCACGCGAACGTCGTTCCATCATTTCCGTGGTACACAAAGCGGGTTTCTCCGCTGTTCTGCTGGCGCAGGCGGAAAACAACGGCCGCGTCCGTCTGGTCGAAGTAATGATCTTCGATCTTGATCTCAACGCGAGGATCACTGGAAAGATCCGGGCCCTCAAAGCTGTAGGAAGGAAACGGACTTTCTGGCCGTGAGATGAACCAGTCTGGATGCTCAACCACCCATGTGGAATCAATGCCCATGTGGTTCGGCACCATGTCGCTGGCGAGCCGGATGCCCGCAGCCGCGGCGCGGTCGCGAAGGTACTCGTACGCAGACGGCCCACCCAGATCTTCAGCAATCTGGTAGTCCTTCAACGAGTATGCCGAGGCCACGGAGTCTTCCTGCCCGCGCAGCCGCTTGATCGTGCGCGAAGCGATGCTGCGTTCCCATAAGCCGATCAGCCATAAGCCGGTCATTCCACGGCTCGCAAGCAGGCGCAACTCTTCATCCGGGATCTGGTCCAGACGATGAATGTGCCGCCCATACTTCTTCGACAGCTGTTCGAGCCACACGTACGTACTCTTGGCCATCAGCACGACGGTCGGCATCCACGCCTGATCCTCGCTGAAGGCCTCGTACTCGTTCAGCGGAGCCTGGTGGTCCGCCGCGTATCGACGGCGCCGCGCTTCGGCCTCCGCAAACCCAATGAACTCATCTCCAACGAAACCCGCCGCTCCAAAGTCCGCTCGACCGCGATCACCGGGGCGACCTGGCGCTGGCGGATGAAATCGCATCCAGATTGCGATGTCTTCCTCGCGTAGAACGTCGATTGCCAGCAACGTTCGTCGAAGATCCTCGCCCAGATACGGAGCCCATCGTTCGCGGATGAAGTCCAGTTGCCCTGAAAGCGAGTCAGGCGCAGCCAGCATCGGCGCACGCAGCACGTCCAGCAACGTCCCGGCCTCGGAGCTCCACTCTGGTCGTGTCGCAAAGTACTCCGGAAATACTTCCGTGATCTCGGGGTACGGCGTTGCGACGGCAAGCGGCCGGTCATCAAACAGTTCCCGGAAAGGCGCAAAGGCAGGATTCGTGTTCGCCAGCCAAAGCAGCAGCAACTCCTCGAGCGCCGCCTCTCGGTGCGGCATCTCATCCGTCGTCTCGGCGAGCCATTCCTCAACGGTGATCTCTCCTCGATAGACGGCCACCGTGGGAAATTGCGTGGAGAACTCTTGCAACAGCTCGCTGATCTGGGCGGACGGAAGTTGTTTGCTGAACCAGCGCAGCGCTTCGCTCATCACTGCCGGGTCGAGCTCTTCGCGGTAGCGCGCAACCACGGCGTGGCTCAGCTCATCGATCAACCCCATGGCAAAGAGAGCACCAGCATTCACCAGGTCCGATGCCTGCCCGGCAGAGCCACGGAGCTCATTCCATTGGGCTGCAAGTTTGCGGCTCGCCGCGACGTTGCCGAACACGACGTTGCCGTCAAACTCGAACAGGAGATCGTCGATCGCAAGCTTCTCTCGAAAGGCGCGGGAGATATGAAATTCCATGCTCAGAGGTTCCTTCTGGTTGGTTATGGCTGAATGGTCTCTCTTAGTGAAACACGAGCGTCAGGGTGAGAGATCCGAAAGGCTGTGACAGAACGGGCAGGGTCACCTATTGAGCCTACGCGCTTGGATGCGAGGTCACCCTGCAGTTTTGCATCGGGGACCCGGTTACGCCCCGCAGAGCCGTTGCCCCGATCTCCCGGTGTCCCCCCAAAAGCAGGCCGGCTTTGTTGCTAGTGTGCGATCGCCTGGACGGCTGCGCACGCATCGCGCACCGCAAGGATGGTTGCTTCGATCTGCTCCCGCGTCGTCGTTTCGCCCAGCGTAAAGCGTACTGCAGTCTGTGCGACTGCGGGAGCAACCCCCATCGCGAGCAGCACATGCGACGGCGCGTCACTGCCGGCCGCGCAGGCCGATCCGCTGGAACAAACGATGCCGCGTTCCTCCAGCTGCAGCAGCACCGACTCGCCGCTCGTTCCCGGAAAGCAGAAAGAAGCGCTGTTCGGAAGGCGTTCCACAGGATGACCGGTAAGAACAGCCTCGGCAACACCCTCCAGCACGCCGCGGATCAAACGGTCCCTCAGCTGCTGCAAAGCCGCCGCTCGTTCGGCCTGAGATCGCGTCGCCATCTCGAGCGCCAGGGCAAAGCCGACTGCTCCGGCGACGTTCTCCGTCCCCGATCGCCGGCCTCTCTCCTGCCCGCCTCCATGCAGCACTGGCTCGGCTTGCAGCCGCCCTCTTAGGTACAGCACGCCCGTGCCCTTCGGTGCGCCAAGCTTGTGTCCCGAAAGGCTCATCGCATCCACGCCCAGCGCAGCCACATTCAGCGGCAACCAGCCAGCCGCCTGCACCGCATCTGTATGCAGCGGCACGTGATCCGCATGCGCCCGCCGCGCGATCTCAGCGATCGGCTGAATCGTGCCCACCTCGTTGTTGGCCAGCATCACGGAACACAGCGTTGTTTCAGCAGTCAACACGGTCTCCAGCTCGCGAAGGTCAATCCGGCCAAGAGGATCCACGCCAATCTGACTGATCCGGAATCCATGGTGGCGCCGCAGGTAGTCGCACGACTCGAGCACTGCCTCATGCTCAACTGTCGACGTGATCACGTGCCGGCCTCGCGGCGTCGCCAGCGCTATGCCCTTGATCGCCAGGTTGTCGGCCTCTGTGCCGCCCGAGGTGAAGATCACCTCACTCGCCCGGCAACCAAGGTTCGCGGCAACACTGGACCGCGCCTCCGCCAGTGCCCGCGCCGCCTGCTCGCCCAGGGAGTGATGACTGGACGGGTTGCCAAACTCGCCCGTCAGGTACGGCCACATCGCCTCGAGCACCTCACGCCGTACCGGCGTCGTCGCCGCCGCATCCAGGTAGATCACGCAGTCGTCCCCGTCTGCACATCGAGGCCCAGGTCAAGCGAGCGAACACTATGTGTAAGCGCGCCCACTGAGATGATGTCCACGCCGGTCTCTGCAATCTCGCGTACCGTCTCCAGACGCACGGTCCCGCTCGCCTCCACCAGCGCGCGCCCATTGACCTGCAGCACACCGGCACGCAGATCCTCGAGCGAGAAGTTATCCAGCATGATCGTGTCCACACCGGCTGCAAGCACCGGCTCAATCTGATCCGCACGATCCACCTCAACCTCGAAGTGCGCCGTATGCGGGAGCGTCGCACGTACCGCACACAAGGCTTCGGTCAGCGTCCGTGTGCCATCGCCAAGAAGGATCGCCAGGTGATTATCTTTGGCCATCACGGCATCGGAAAGCGAGAAGCGATGGTTCTGTCCGCCGCCGCATCGCACGGCATATCGCTCCAGAAGCCGCAGTCCCGGCGTGGTCTTTCGCGTGTCAACCACCCGTGCCTTCGTGCCCGCAATCGCAGTCACAAACCTGGCAGTCAACGTGGCGATTCCGGAGAGCCGCTGCACAAAGTTCAACGCGACCCGTTCTGCTTGCAGCACGGCACGCGCTGGTCCGGAGACGTTCGCGAGCGTGCTTCCCTTCTCAAACCTCTCTCCATCCGCCAGCAGAAACGTCGTGCGACTCGTCGCGTCCGTCAGCGTCATCGCCGCTGCGAAGAGAGCCGCTCCGCTCAGCACGCCAGGCTCTCGTGCCACCAGTTGCGCCGTAACAGTCGCGGACTCCGGAATCAGCGTCTGTGAAGTGAGGTCACCCCACGGAGCATCCTCGCGCAGCGCCATACGCACCACCTGCTCGATGCTGTCCGCGCTTAGCGCCATCAGCATGCGACGGACATCCTTCGCGCGAACACGGAAGCATGCTGAAAGGCATCCGAGGTCTCCGGAAAATCAACCCGGAAGTGTGCCCCGCGAGACTCCTCGCGCGCCAGCGCTGACGCCACCACCACACGCGCAACAGTGAGCAGGTTCGCCGTCTCGAGCGCAGTCGCACTCGATCCCTCACCCGTCCAGCTGGCCAGCTGTGTTGCGGCAGCCTTGAGCGCCGCTGCGTCGCGTTGAATGCCGGCAGCGTTCCACATCAGCTGCTGCAACGCAGCCCGATCGACCACGTCCCTTCCACCGTAGGTCTCTCTCCCTGCCGCCTCCGCCTGCACCGTATCCGCGTTCCACACGGGCCAGTCTTGAGCGATGGGCCATCTCTGTTCCTTCAGGAGATGCGCCGCGCGCCACGCAAAGACAAGGCTTTCCAGCAGCGAGTTCGACGCCAGCCGATTCGCTCCATGCACCCCCGTGCACGCCACCTCGCCTGCCGCAAACAGCCCTGGCAGCGAGCTGCGGCCCCACGTATCGGTTCGTACTCCGCCCATCCAGTAATGAGCCGCAGGCGTTACGGGAATCGGCACGCGCGACCAGTCCAGGCCATTGCGCCGGCACGCGGCATCAATCGTCGGAAAACGCTCCGCGAGAAACGTCGCGCCAAGCGCCGTCGCATCCAGCAGTACCGGTCGGCCGCCCTGCTTTGTCATCTGCGCCGCTATCCCTCGTGCCACCACATCTCGCGGCGCCAGCTCGGCGCCAGGATGCACCGCCTGCATAAAACGATTGCCGTCAACGTCCCGCAGCACGGCTCCATCGCCGCGTACCGCTTCAGAGATCAGGAAGTTCCCAGGCAGCGCCAGCGCGGTCGGATGAAACTGGTAAAACTCGAGATTCGCCACCTCGGCTCCAGCCCGCAAAGCCAGCGCCACGCCGTCTCCCGTCGCCACGCTCGGGTTCGTCGTATGCCGATACAGCTGACCCGCACCGCCACTGGCCAGAATCACCGCATCGGCAGCGAGCACGTGGCGGCTTCCGCTCTCGTCAAGAATCTCCAGACCCGCGACCCGTTCCTCCCGCACCACCAGATCGCAGGCAAACGTATGTTCGAGCACCGTGATCTCTGCGGCACGCACCGCGCGAACCAATGCCATCTCGATCGCCAGGCCCGTCGCATCTCCACCCGCATGCAGCACCCGCGCTCGCGAGTGCGCCGCTTCAAGCGCGCGTGCGAACTCGCCGTTGCGCTGGTCGAACACCACGCCCAGATCAACCAGGTCCATCACGCGCTGCGGCCCTTCCGAGCAAAGCACCTCAACCGCCCCCAGATCGCACAACCCGGCGCCCGCTCGCAGCGTATCCGCTACGTGCTCCTCAACGCTGTCATCGTGAAACAGCGCCGCCGCAATGCCGCCCTGCGCATAGCGGGTATTGCTCTCCGCTAACTGGGCCTTTGTGACCAGCGTGACGCGATGCGTACGGCTCGTCTCGAGCGCAGCAATCAAACCCGCGATGCCGCTCCCCACCACCACAACGTGCTTCATCGAGGACCTGCTACAGCATTTGCTGGCTTCAAACTCAACATGCGTTCAAGGGCCACGCGGGCCGGCACGGCCGTCGCCTCATCCACCGTGATCTGGTTCAACACCTCGCCACGCTCAAGCGCCTCCAGCACCCACGCCAGATACCCAGGATGAATGCGGTACATCGTCGAGCACGGGCAGATCACCGGATCAAGACAGAAGATCGTGTGCTCCGGATGCTCGCCTGCGAGCCGTTGCACCATATTGATCTCCGTCCCGATCGCAAAGACGCCGCCCGGTGCCGCCGCCTCTACGGCCTTCTTGATGTAATCCGTTGACCCCGCCTCGTCTGCCGCATCCACCACCTCCATCGGGCACTCCGGATGCACAATCACGCGCACCCCCGGATAGTCCTGCCGGGCCTTTTCGATCTGCCCAACTGTGAAGCGTTTATGCACGGAACAGAACCCATGCCACAACAGCACCCGCGCCCCTTGCAGCGTCTCGGCCGAGCTGCCGCCGAGCGGTTTGCGCGGATCCCAGATCGGCATCTGCGCAAGAGGCACACCCATCGCCTTCGCCGTATTCCTCCCCAGGTGCTGGTCCGGAAAGAAAAGCACCCGTTGGCCGCGCTCGAACGCCCAGGTCAGCACGGCCTTCGCATTCGAAGACGTACACACAATCCCTCCGTGACGCCCGCAGAATCCCTTGAGCGCCGCTGACGAATTCATGTACGTCACCGGAACGACCGGCACTCGCCCACTCGCATCCGGCTCCGTCCCGAAGATCTCCTCAAGTTGCTCCCAGCACTCCTCCACCGAGTCCAGATCCGCCATGTCGGCCATGGAGCAGCCCGCTGCCAGGTTCGGCAGAATCACAGCCTGCTTCGGCCCCGAAAGCATGTCGGCCGTCTCCGCCATAAAGTGAACTCCGCAAAAGATAATCGCCTCTGCCGCCGTTCGCGTCTTTGCCGCCTGCGCCAGCTGAAACGAGTCCCCCACAAAATCGGCGTACTGCACCACCTCGTCACGCTGGTAAAAATGCCCCAGGATCACGACGCGCTCGCCCAGGGTGTGTCGCGCCGCCCGAATTCGCAGGTCCAGTTCAGCCTGTGACGCCCTCCGGTACTCCTCCGGCAAACCACTCTGCCGCGGCGCACTCGCCGGAATCGCGTCCAGCACCGACGCCCCTGGTCCGTAGCTTGGTGGCAGCGCGTCAAACACCCACGGCCCCTCCGCGAGCCCCGCATCACAGGTCGTCACCGCCGGCGCGGCGGGCAACGTCCCTGAACCTTCAAGACCCTGGATATGAACCAGCTGAATCGTGCTATCAACGGAAGCCAATACTCTCTCCTGCTGAGGCGCCAGGCTGACTGCTGACCCTGAACCTCATCGCGATCTACCAGGTCAGTAGAACCGCTGGTTAAATTATGAGGGTTGAGCCAAAAAGTCGCAGCTTTCTCACGCCCGACTCCGCTCCACTCAAAATCCTGCCCTTCACTGGAACCCGGAAAATCGTCCCGTGTTGTGACGGGTCGGCATGCCGTCACGATACTCTGGAGATCGCCCAGTCCGATCCTCCCCAAGAGTGCTATGCCCCCCAGAGACCCCGCATCGTCACTGACTTCCACCAGAAGGGGCGTTTCTCGCGTCAGCAGCAGCACCGCCGGCAGAACCCGTATGCCCTGCGTGCTCGCCCTTGCTCTGCTTTCCCTTCGCATCGTCTCGGCGCAGGCGATCGCCACGCTTTCCCCGGATCCCGTCAGCGAGGCGCGCTCGCTCCTGGCGGCCGGCAAGCTCTCCCTTGCCGAAGCCCGCCTGCGATCGATCATCGCTGCCTCCCCGAAGGATCCTGAGCCACGCTACCTCCTCGGCGCCACTCTCTTCCACGAGCAGCGCGCCCAGGACTCCCTCGCCGCCTTCACGGAAGCCGCCAGGCTCCGCAACCCGACCGCCCAGGAGCTCACCGTCGTCGCCTCCGACTACGTTCTCCTGAAGGACTTCGCCGACGCCAAACGCTGGCTGACGCTGGCGACACAAAACTCCCCGGACGACGCCGCCGCGTGGTACCTGCTGGGCCGAACCAACTACAATCTCGACCTCGCCGATGCGGCGAAACAGGCCTTTCTGACCTGCCTTCGGCTTCAGCCGGACCACCTCAAAGCCCGCTATAACCTCGGCCTCACCTACGAGCGCCTCCACCAGCCGGATGAAGCCCTCGCCGCTTATCACCAGGCTATTGCCCTGGGAGCTCCACTCTCGCACAGGGACTCCCAGCCCTACCTCGATCTCGGCATGCTCCTCCTCCAGCAGGAAAAGCCCAATGAGGCCCTCGCTCCCTTGAAGACCGCGGTCGGCATCGCCGGTGGCAACCCGCTCGCTCATCAGCAGCTCGCCCTTTGCCTGGAAAAACTCGGCCTGTACCAGCAGGCTGCCGACGAGATGGCCCTCTGCGCCCAGCTCGCCCCGGACTCTCAGGCCCCTCCTTTCTTTCTCGGCCGCATCTATCACCGGCTCGGCCGCGACGCCGATGCCAAAAAACAATTTGCCCGCGCGCAAACGCTTGCCGGAACGCACTCCGCCGAGGATGTGCCCAATCTCGAACGCACCTTGCCCTGAGCTCCCTCACCTGCCGCGCTCCCGCTTCGTCTCCGGCGTTCTCTATACTGCAGACACCCTATGTGCAAACCGTCCGCGCTGCTTGGGTTCCTGATCGCAATCGCGATAGCACCCCCTCTCCCTGCGCAATCGCCCGCAGTCCAGCAGCTCTACCAGAAGGCGCATGCCGACCAGGAGGCCGGCCACACCGCCCAGGCCGTTGCCGATTACCGCGAGCTCCTTCGCCTCGACCCCTCCATCGCCCCCGCCTATAACAACCTCGGCCGTCTCTTCTTCAATCTCAACCGCTTTCCCGAAGCCATCGCCACGCTGCAGAAGGGCCTCAGCCTGCAGCCGGACATGACGCCCGCCACCATCATGCTCGGCGCCAGCTATCTCGCCACCGGCAACGCCGAAGCAGCTGTCCCGCCGCTCGAAACCGGCGTTGCCGCCATGCCGGATGATCCCTTCGCGCGACTCTCGCTCGCCCGGGCGTACATCAAACTCGAGCGTCGCGAAGACGCCGTCGCCCAGCTGCAACAGCTTCTTGAGCGCGATCAGAAAAACCAGGAAGTCTGGTATCTGCTGGGGAAACTGCAGCTGGAGCAGTCGCAGGCCTCCTTCGCCCGCATGCGCGCCATCAACGCCGACTCCCCCCTCTCCCATCAGCTCTCCGGCGAGATCATGGAAAGCATGAAAAATACTCCGGGAGCCATTGCCGAATACAAACGCGCCCTCGCCATCGATCCCGCAGACCTCGAAGCGCAAGGCCATCTCGCCAACGTCTTCTGGAGCACCGGCGATTGGCCGCAGGCGCGCTCCTCACTCACCGGCTACCTCGAAAAGCGGCCGGCAGACTGCATCGCTCGCTGGAAACTCGGCAACACCCTCGGTCAACTGGAAGCCCCACCGGAAGAGATCCTGCGCGAAATCGATCGCGCCCTCAAAGAATGCCCCGACCTCGCGCAGGCCCGCGTCGATCGCGCCCGGGTCCTGATCAAAACAGGCCGGCCAAAGGAGGCGATCCCGGAGCTCAAGGCCGCCGAGACCAAAGCACCCGACGAGTCCTCAATCCAGTTTCTTCTCGCCCGCGCCTACAAAGCCCTCGGCGACACCGCCTCCGCCGCCGCCGCCAATACCCGCTTTGAAGCCCTGCAGCAAGCCGAGCACGAAGCCGCCGAGAAGCACGCCGCCGACGTCATCACCGCCAACCAGTAGCCGCAGCCTGTCGTCCTGCCCGAAGCAATCTGCCAAGACCTGCATCTCTCCCCGCCGCACTCAATCCTCCCCGTTCGCACCTGCCCGTTCCGCCAGGTACGTCCGCCAGATCTCCTCCGCCCGGCTTTCCGTCTCCTGCACGGCTCCGCTCGTCGCTGCCGCAATCTCCTCCACGGCCGCCTTCGGCGTTCGATCTCCGTACAGCAGGCCGTTCGCCTCCTGGTACGTATCCGTCAGCTGCGTATAGCAGAAGCCCGCCAGCGCTGGCAGATTCCTCACCACCCCCAGCAGCGCGCGATACCTCTCCAACAGCTGCTCGGCCGTCTGCGAGCGCGAGTACCCCCACGTCGCCTGCTCCTTGCTCAGCGCAATCCCGCCAAACTCCGTCAGCACAATCGGCTGCCGCTGGCCGCCATCCTCCGTGCTCTCCTTGCCGAGCAGAAGAATGCGCCCGCCCGGCCGCTCCCGCCGCAGCATCTTCGCTTCAATCGCATCGATGCCGTACCGCGTTCCCATGCGCTCCGGCTGGTCGTCATAGTCATGGATCCCCAGCAGATCCGTCGCCACACTCTCCCATCCGTCATTGCCTACCACCGGCCGGCTCGTATCCAGCGTCTTTGTCAGGTGGTACAGCGCCTGCACATAGTGCCGCTGCGCCAGGCTCTCCGGCAGGTTCGGCACGCCCCAGCTTTCGTTGAACGGCACCCACGCCACGATGCACGGATGGCTCCGGTCCCGATGCAGCACCTCCTGCCACTCCCGCGTCAGCCGCTGGATCGATCGCCGCGTATACCGGTAGGCGCTCGGCATCTCCTCCCAAACCAGAAGTCCCAGCCGGTCCGCCCAGTACAGATACCGCGCGCTCTCGATCTTCTGGTGCTTCCGCACTCCATTGAAGCCCATCCGCTTGGTCAGCAGAATATCCGTCGCCAGCGCATCATCATCCGGCGCCGTCAGTCCCGACTTCGGCCAGTACCCCTGATCCAGCACCAGCCGCAACGGAAACGGCCTTCCATTCAGCAGAAACCGATCCCCCTGCACCGACACGTCCCGCAGCGCGGTATAACTCTCCACCCGGTCAAGCAGCGCGCCCTCTCCATCACGCAGCTCCATCACCACGTCCATCAGCGTCGGCGACGCCGGCGACCACAGCAGCTCGTTACGGAAATCATCAATCCCCGGATCTGACAGCGTGATCTGCCGGTGCACCTCATCCGCAATCACCTGGTACGTGTCTTCGGCCAGCAGCTGCCCCCCTGCCATCAGCCTCACCGTCAACTGCAGCCGGCCGCTTGACGCCCGGTCATGCCGCTGATCGATATGCGCCTCCAGCCCGATCTCCCATCGCTCCAGGCTCGCCGTCCATTGCACCGAGCGGATCCGCGTGCTCGGCACCGTCTCCAGCCACACCGTCTGCCAGATGCCCGTCGTCCGCGGATACCAGATCGAGTGCGGCTCCAGCTGCCAGTCCTGCTTTCCCCTCGGCTTCGCCAGGTCCGTCGGGTCGTCGTCCACCCGCACCACCACCTCCTGCGCCCCGTCCCCTCGCAACGCCGTCGTGACATCCGCATAAAACGGCGTGTAGCCCCCGGTGTGCGAGCACACATGCACCCCGTTCACCCACACCGTCGTCGCAAAATCAACCGCCTCGAAGTGCAGCAGCAGACGCATGTCGTCTGCAAGCGGCGCTTGCTGCCACGTCCGCCGGTACCACACCGAGTTGTAAAATCCCGTGTCCGCAAGCCCGCTTGCCTCCGTCTCTGGACTGAACGGAACCTCGATCGCGCAGTCCCACTCCACCTGCGTTGCGTGCTCGCAGACCCGCTCCCTGCCCTTCGAAAACTCCCACGTCCCGTTCAAAGACACCCATTGCTCTCGCCGCAGCTGCGGGCGCGGATACGCACCCTGGCCACTGACATCGATCGTCCCCGGTACCTTCGCCGACAGTCTTTCCCTCATTCCTGAGCTCCCTTTCTTTCGTCACACTCCACGCATCGCAGCGCCGTCGCGCACGCCACACCCAAGGTCTCCCTCAGCATCGAAGGGGGCGCTCCCACAGGACCCCCGCCCGAACAGGCGCCGATCGCCGCATTGTCTGTCCCGCTCGAGAGACACCAGATTCCGAACAGCTCCCACGCCTTCGGCCGCCGCCGAACGATCATGCCCGCCCCCGTGCGCCACGCCGCGCCCTCTCTCCTCTACCCTACTCGCTTCGGGCGCCTGCCTTGGAGAACGGCACGCTGCCTGCCCCTGGGGAGCCTGCGCCGCCATCGGCGGCCCTTGCGCCCCCGGCTCCGGCTGCA
>CAXTCB010000052.1:0-2184 GCA_964242875.1 uncultured Acidobacteriaceae bacterium | reverse complement strand
GCCGCACCCTCAAATCGTATGCGGTACACAAACGCATATTTGCCCGGTGCCTCCGTTGGGACCCGCAGGTGCAGTCCGTCGGCCGCCTGCGTAAAGGAGATCGTCGCATCCGACCCCAGCAGCGTCACCCCGCTCACCGCGCGTGAGCCCGCCACCGTGCTCGCAAGCGATCGAATCACCGTCGCGCCGCTCGTCGGCCACGCCATCTCGATCGCATACAGCACACCGGCCTTCGTCGTAAACCGGAAGTCCTCCGGCTTGTACGCCACCGTCTCCGTGTCATGGAACGAGCCCGCCTTCACCGCCGTCGGTCCCTCACCAAAGCTCGTCCACGGCCGCGTTCCATAAATCGCGTCCCCGTTCACCTTCAGCCAGCCCCCAACCTCCAGCAGCACCTGCTGCACCTCCCGCGGAATCGTCCCGTCCGATCGCGGCCCGATGTTCATTAGCAGGTTGCCGTTCTTGCTCACCACGTCCGCCATCTGCTGCACGATAAACGTCGGCGTCTTGAATGTATCGTTCTCGATGTATCCCCAGGATCTGTTGCTGACCGAGGTATCGGTCTGCCACACCTTCGGCAAAATAGTCGACGTCTGCCCCCGCTCAATATCCAGTACCGCTGAATCCTTCTGCATGTCGACCAGCTTGTAATTGAGAATGCCGACCGGCCCACGCTTCGAGCTCTCGTTGTAGTAATACGCCGCAAACTGCGCCAGGTACGGCCGCACCGACGGCTGTCCGATCCACCAGTCAAAGAAGATCAGCTCCGGCTTGTACTTCTGCACGATCTCCGCCGTCCGTGCCACCCAGTCCTCCGCATACGCCGGGCTCACATACGTCCAGTCCTCCGAGAGCAAATCGCCGTTGCCCTCCTGCTTGAGGTGCGCCGGCCCGTAAAACGCCGCGTTCTTCGGATCGTTCACGTCCGAGTCCTGCTTGCGCCCACCATCCAGAAACCAGTCATGCTCAATCCGGTGCGACGACACGCCAAAGTGCAGTCCTTCTGCCCGCACCGCCGCCGCCAGCTCTCCATTCACGTCCCGGTGCGGCCCCATCTTCTTCGCCGTCCAGTCTGAGAGCTCACTGTCATACATCGCAAAGCCGTCATGGTGTTCAAACACCGGCACCACATACCGCGCCCCCGAGTCCTTGAACAGCTTCGCCCACACCGCAGGGTCAAACCTCTCAGCCTTGAACATCGGAACAAAATCTTTGTAACCAAACTTGGTCAGTGGCCCATACGTCGCCACATGGTGCTTGTTGATCTCCGAGCCTTCGAGGTACATCTCCCTCGGATACCACTCGCTTCCAAACGCCGGCACGGAGTACACACCCCAGTGAAGGAAGATCCCGAACTTCGCGTCCTTGTACCACTCCGGCGCCTCGTACGTCGCCAGCGAATCCCAGTCAGCGCGGAAGGGCCCAGCCGCTGCGACCTTTCGCACCTCCGCCAGGATCGCGCTCCGCTTCCCGTCAAACTTCGCGCTCGCCGTGCGCCACGCCTCATCCATCGCCTGCGGCGTCTCGGCATCCGTGCGGCGGTCCGCTGGCGGAGCTTGTCCCTGCATCGGAATCGCCAGCAGACTACTGAGCAGTGCCACTCCGGCGAGACCGACCGAGACACGCCGGCCTGCCCCCATCGCGCTTCGTCCCTGCAAACTCTCTGGTCCAGTCACATGCACCTCGATCTCTAGGGGAACCTCGTCCGTTCGCGGTCCACCATAGCGTCACCCCAGCCTGTTGTATAGCGCGCCCTGTAAACAGCGCAATCGCCAGCGGCCGGCTAAATATCGACGCTCTCTTGTCGTCACCCCACCGGGATCTGCTTCTCTGCCCAACCTCCACGCCCTCCACGACACTGTCATCCCGTCCGTGGTGGAGGGACCCGCTTCTGCCGTTGCCTTCGCTTCTAGGTAGGCCGAGGTTCAGCCTCGGCATCTCCGCCCCCCACAAAACGGAGCTTCAACCCCTGGAGTAGGTCTTCTTCTCCACTACACTGGCGACTCATCTCCAACCAGGAGCACACATGTTCGCCCGCCTCGCCGCTCTCGCCCTCGCCGCCACGCCGGCCCTCTCCCTCGCTCAGGCGGCCACGCACTACCAGCCCACCCTCGAGTCCCTGGAGACCCACCCGCTTCCCGCCTGGTACGCCGACGCCAAGCTCGGCATCTTCATCCATTGGGG
>CAXTCB010000051.1:0-21000 GCA_964242875.1 uncultured Acidobacteriaceae bacterium | reverse complement strand
CGTGTTGGACCAACGTCTCAAGCCTTGGTGAGTTCGCAAGATCAGGAAGCGGGACAGTAGTTGCTCGATAGGCCCGAATCGGATTATACGAGTGCGGAAGGTCCAGTCGAAGGGTCTGACGTTCAGGCGTGGTTGGCAAAGATTGAGCGCCAAGGAAAGACATGGGTAGAAGAGAGGAGGCAAGGAGGAGGCAAGCGGGTCTACGAATCATGGCCTATGCGGATCTCCCGGAGTCGCTGTCGAGTTCAGGGCGTTTCGTGTCGTGGGTGATCCAGCCGTCGCGAAGTTCGATGGTGCGAGAGCCATACCTGGCGTTAGTCTCCGCGTGAGTGACCTGGACGATGGTGGTACCCGCCTCATTGAGCGTGCGAAAGAGCTGCATTATCTCGGCGGCCTGCTCGGAGTGCAGGTTGCCGGTAGGCTCATCGGCAAGCAAGAGCGACGGCCGATGAATCACCGCCCTGGCAATGCCGACGAGCTGCTGTTGGCCGCCCGAGAGCTGAGAGGGGAAAAGGTCTTTCTTTCCAACTATGCTGAATCGATCCAGCGTGTCAGCGACCAGAGCCTGGCGCTCGGACCGGGGAATGTCCTTATAGGAAAGCGGCAGATCGATGTTTTCCGCCACCGTGAGATCGTCGAGAAGGTGGTAGCTCTGGAACACCATGCCAACGCGGCGACGTGCGAGATCGGCGCGCTGCTTGCGGTTCAGGGTCTCTACCGACACATCGTCAAAGCGGAACTCGCCGCGCCATTGATCGTCCAGCATCGCCAGGATATTCAACAGAGAAGACTTACCCGCGCCGGATGGACCCATTACGGTTACAAACTCACCTCGAGCGATATAAAGATTAATGCGGCGCAGGGCAAAGGTCTGCGTGGGGCCGGTCTGATAACTGCGTTCGAGCTGCTGAAGATCGATCATGGTTCTGTTACTCCGTTCTGGGTGCTACTCGGTTCTGAGTGCTCGCACGGGGTCGAGAGCCGACGCGCGACGTGCAGGAAGCCACGCTGCGACGAGACTGGCGGTGGTGAGCAGTGCGACAGTTGAGAGGAGAACGAGTGGCTGGAGAGCTCCCGTCTGAAACAGCGAGTGCTGAAGGAGGCGACCGGCAACCAAGGCGAGCGGCACTCCTGCTAGCAGACCAATGCCGGTTTGCGTTACAGCGGCTCGAAGTACCATTGCCAAGACTCCCCCGCGACTGGCTCCGAGCGACATGCGGATGCCGATCTCGTTCGTGCGGCGGGCCACAGTGTACGCAGTCACACCGTAGAGGCCGATCGACGCGAGAAGGAGAGCGAGGAGGCCAAAGAGAGCCGTCAGCCGGACGACAAGCTCCTCCTGGCTGAAGTTGTCGCGAAGGAGTTCGGCGTAGGAGCTCATGTGAAGAATCGGAACGGCGGGGTCTATGGCCTTGAGGGCTTCGCGAACGGAGTTGGCGATCAGCGATTCGCTCCCGCCCCGGTACTGAACAATGAGGACCTCGGCGAAGTGTTTGTATTCCTCGTTCGTGACGTCACGGGGGCTGGTGGAGGCAATGGCCTGCGCCATCGGTGTGAAGAACATGGGTTGGGTCGGCACGGTCGCATTGCCATACTTGGCGTTGTCGACGACACCAACGATCTCAAACTCGGAGGAGATGGTCGGATCGGGTCCGAAGTGCTCTCCAAGCGGCTCGCGGTTCTTGAAGAATGTCTGCGCGAAGACCTGATTGATCACGGCGACGTGGACGCTGGTGGCGGTATCGTGCTCCGAGAGCGCGCGCCCTTTGAGCAGACGAGTTCCAACGGTTGAAAAGAAGTGGGGGCTTACACAGGTGTAGTTCGTATTGTTCGTGTTATCGGGAGGGACGCCAGGGAAGAAAACGCTGGTGCCCCAACTGCCGCCCGTCATGGGCCCGTACGTCGCGTATGCCACATCGACGACGCCGGGGAGATGCGCGAGCGTGTCATCAAAGCGTCCGTAGAGGCTGGCGAGGCGCGGGTAGGTGTATCCAGCAGCATGCAGATCGGTGTACACGACCAGGCGATGATCAGGTTCGAAGTGAAAGTTCTGATGCGTCAGGTTACGGAGGCTGGTAAGCAGAAGACCCGCCGTTGAGAGCAAAGCAAGCGATAGAGCGGCTTGAAGAATCACAAGCAGCTTCTGCGGGAACATGGCGCGGTCGCCAGTGCTGCGATTCGCGCCTCGGAGTACTTCTACGGGCCTGGATCGTGAGGCGATGACAGCAGGTGCGATGCCGAAGAGAATGCCGGTGACGAGCGAAAGAGTCAGCGCAAAGCCGAGAACCGGAAGCGAGGGAGTGGCAGACAGCGGGCTGATTTCGACACCCTTAAGGGCAAGCGCGAGAATGGCGCGGGTACCGCCGAAGGCGATTCCAACAGCGGCAGCACCGCCGACGAGCGAGAGCACGAGAGCCTCGAGAACCATCTGGCGGATCAGTCGGGTGCGCGGGGCACCCAGTGCGCTGCGGACGGCCAGCTCCTGCTGCCGCGCCATGCCACGAACAAGCAAAAGGTTTGCTAAATTCGCGCAGGCGATGAGCAGCACGAAACCAGCGACAAGCAGAAGCAACTTCAGGTCCTGTTCGTACTGGCCACGCAGGTCGTTGATGCCACCACTGGCGGAGACGAGTTCGGTCGTCTGTCGATCAAGCTGTTTGTCGCCGAGGCCTTGCAGGTCACGATGCGCGCCGATCCATCTCCGGAGCTCGCCCTCAAGCGCAAGTTGTACCTGCGAGACACGCGACGGATCAGGGAGGCGAACCAGCAGGTCAAGCCAGTTCTGACCGGGGATCTGGTTAAGACGCCGGCCCGGTTCCAGCGTGGGTTCCTGAGCCAAAGGCAGCCACATGCCTGGAGGATCGGGTTGGTTGCGTTCACCCAGGAAGTTCCGAGCGGAGATTCCGACAACCGTGACAGGGTGACCGGTCAGCAGAATGGTGCCGCCGATCAGCCGCGGATCGGCCGCGAAGCGGGTGCGCCAGAGTGTTTCGCTCAGAACTGCGGCGGGTGCAGCACCTTCTCGATCGTCATCAATGGTGAGCAGGCGACCGGTAAGAGGTCGCACACCAAGCAATGAGAAGTAGTTGCCTGAGACAAAGCGCACGGCGAGAGGCTGAGCCGCGGCGGAATCGCCGGAACGGTGGGCGCTGACCGTCAGGGCCCCGGCCTCCACGGCGGCCATACCTTCCATGCCAGGTGTTTGATCGCGCAAGGAGCGATATAGGTCAGTAGAAAAGAGGCTCCAGTCGCTCTGTCCACCGCCCATCACGCAGCAGTTGAGCATCGTTCCGACTTTATAGAGCTGCTCGGGATGGGAGACAGGAATAGATCGAAGGAGCACCTGATACACCAGCGAGAAGATAGAGGTCGTAGCCCCGATACCGAGAGCCAGGGTCAGCACGGCCGTGAGTGCAAAGCCTGGTGAGCGACGAAGCTGGCGCAGGGTATAGCGAACATCCTGAAGCAAACCTTGCAGCGACATGGCGAAACTCCTATTCAGCGCGAAGCGCTTCGGTGGGTTCAATTGAGGCGGCACGTCGCGCAGGAAGCAGACTTGCAGCGATTGTTGCCAGCAGCATGGCTGCCGCAGAGATGGCCAGGGACATACTTTGGCTCGCGTATACCGAGGCACCAGAACCTGGGTCGACCCGAGCTGTCTCTACGAGGAAAGAGGTGAACAGGCGGTGCATCGCAAGGCTGCACACGATACCGAGAACCAGGCCAACGCCGGTCAGCGACAGACCTCTACCCAACACGAGGCGAAGTATCTGCGAGCGGCACGCACCCAGCGCCATGCGCACCCCGATCTCGCGCGTACGTGAGGCCACCTGGAAGCTAAGCAGACCAAAGAGACCGATCACCGTGAGCAGCAAAGCGAATCCGGCAAAGGCGCCTGAAAGCCAGGAAAAGAACCGTGGCGCGGCCACCGTGCGGTCAAGGAAGCTCTGCATCGAAGCGAACTTGCTCGCTGGAACCTCTGGATCAACGGAGGCAACGGCTGCTGCCGAAGCTTCGGCCAGAGTGGGATCCGCCAAGCCTGAGGTCACGGAGCCGTTGTGATCTCGTTTGCCCTCGGCACGCAGCACAAACGTCGTTGGGAACCAGCCATTGATCATCCGCATCGCTTCATCGGAGACCTGCGAGAACGGGTGATAGATCGTAGGCCTGACGGAATCAGCTAAATCGCGGTGATGTGCGTTGGCAACGACTCCGATGATGCGGCATGGATCGCCACCGTCAACGACGAACTCTCCGATGGGGTTTCGCCCGGGCCACCAGAGCTCCGCTGATCGCTGATTGATGAGCACCACGTGCGGGCTCGTGGCGGTGTTCGACGCTGAGAGGTCGTTTCCCACCAACAGCGCTGTGCCCACGGTCTGGAAGTATCCGGGAGTGACGAACCGACTTTCGACACTCTGCCGCAAGTCCCTTCGCCCCGACGGATAGCCATCGTCGTTCAGTCCTCGATCAAGCGGCAAACCGTTGACTGTTGCTACCGCCGCGACGCCCGGAATCTGGCGGAGTTTGCCTTCGACAGAAGCGACGAACTGCTGGGTGTGACGGCTTGATGCGTAGGCCTCACCTTTCAAGTTGACCTGAAGTACAGAGAGGCGCTCCGGCCGTACGCCGGATGGTACGGACCGCAGCCGAAGAAAGGCTCCAAGCAGCGCAGCGCCGACGGAGAGGAGCACTGTCGCAAGCGCGACCTGCGTCACAAGCAGGGATCGCGCCGTGCGCTGCTGAGAAACTGTATTACCTGCCGCGCGTGCACTATACATCTGTGTGCTGAGGGTCCGCTGCTTCACCCCAAGGGCCGGCAGCATACCAAAGAGAAGAGTTGTTACGAGTCCGGTGAAGATTGCGAAAAGGGCCGTAGGAACACTGATGCTCGAGCTTTGAAGCTGCGGCAAATCAATGGGGGAAGACGCGATAAGGATAGGAACAGCCGCATACGTGATCGCGATACCCAGGACTGAACCCATGAAGGCAAGCAGCAGACTTTCCGTCAGCAGCAGACGAAACATCGAGCCCCGTCCCGCACCCAAAGCGGTGCGCAGGGCAATCTCCTTCTGCCGTCCAGCCACGCGTGCGGAGATTAGACCCGTAAGATTAAGACAGGTCATCAGAAGGACTGCCAGTACTGCGGCAGAGAGCGCGAGCAGACTGGAGCGAGCACCGCTTACCAGGATCTGCTGCAGCGGCCAGAGCCTCTCCTCCGGAGTGCCTCCACCACCCATCGTCCAACTCTTATACGCAGGAAACTGTCGGTAGATCCCGCGAGTTAGACCTGTTAGTTCGGTTGCGGCCTGCGCGGAAGTGACTCCAGGCCTGAGCCGTGCAACGAGCTGAAAATTGTAGCCACCATACCCGGGATCTTTGGCGGATAAATGGAGCGGTTGCCAGAGATCGGGAGCATCCACCGTGGTGAAGCGTGCAGGCATCACGCCGATCACGGTATACGGGTCCCCGTTGACGTGAATGACGCGGCCGAGCACATTCGGATCGGCGTTTAGCGCGCTTCGCCACAGACCTTCACTTAGCACTGCCGTCGGCGCAGCTCCGGGCAGATCTTCTGCCGCGCTGAATGTGCGGCCGAGGCGCGGCGCGATACCCAGCGTTGGCAGGTATTCCGAAGAGACCCGTAACGACCGGATCGTCTTGCTAGCAGATCTGCCGTTCCCCCCGGCCACCGAGAGGTTTTGCCCCAGGGGTCCGTCATCCGCAAGACCAACACTTGCAAAGCTCGTGGCGTGCTCGCGCAAAAACTCTGCCGTCTGCCCCGTCTGCTCCGCGCTGGGATCTTCTCCTCGTCGCGTGAACGCAACACCCACTAGCTCCGAGGCATGTGGATAAGGCACAGGCGCGAGCAACGTACTGCGCACAAGCGAATATGTGGATGTCGTCGCGCCGATACCTAGTCCCAGCGTGAGCACCGCCGTGGCCGTAAACCCTGGAGAACGCCGTAGCTGACGGAGCACAAAACGAAGCTCCTGAAGTGGGCTGTAGAGCGACATGGCGGCCTCCTATTCGGCGCGAAGAGCGTGCATGGGGTCGAGGTTTGCGGCGCGCCGCGCAGGCACGAAGGTCGCACTCAGCACGGCGATGGCGAGCACAGCGGCAGTGCTGAGCAGAAGTGTTGGCGTTGCCTCCGCGGTTCCGTAGATCTGTGTGGAGATAGCCTTTGCCGCTAGAAGACTTCCAGCCAGACCGAAACCGAGCCCTGTCACAAGCAGGCGGACAGACTCCGCCAGCATCATGCGAAGCACGCCTCCCCGGCTCGATCCGAGCGCCATGCGGAGACCCAGCTCCCGCGTCCGTTGCGTGATGTCAAAGGCCACCAGACCATACACACCAATCACCACCAGCAGCAGCGACAGCGCCGCGAATGCTGTCAGCAGGCCGGCGTTCAGCCGAGGTTGCGCGAGCG
The DNA here is from genome assembly GCA_964242875.1 of uncultured Acidobacteriaceae bacterium. Taxonomy (GTDB): domain Bacteria; phylum Acidobacteriota; class Terriglobia; order Terriglobales; family Acidobacteriaceae; genus Edaphobacter. Next base: position 14,570 of record CAXTCB010000051.1, on the reverse strand, counting down.
TTTCGTTGACTGTGGTCGCCAGCGGTGTAAATCGCCCGACGGTTGCCGACCCGTTCAGACCCAACACGATGTGGCGGATTGCGGGTTCCAGCGCAGATCCTGGGAGCGTGGAGCGAATCGCAAACTGAGTATGTGGCCAGCCACCGTTCTCTGGCCCGTAGACCTCAGGCCCGGGCGCCTGCGAAAGCGGGCCGCCGGTACCGCGGACATCGCCGATGACACCAATGATCTCGGTTGAGACGAGAACATCCCCATGCACCCCGAGGGCGCTCACAAGCCGCTGGCCAACGGCGCTCTTACCCGCAAAGTACCGTGCGGCAAACGCCTGATTGACGATCGTCACCGCCGGCGCATGCGGAGCGCTGTCTTGATCCGTAAACGTGCGGCCAGCCAGCAGGGGTATGTGCATCGCGTGCACATATCCGGGGCTGAACGATCGTCCCTCGGCGACCACGCTGTCATGATGCTGCGTGAGCGGCACGCCGGCAACATCGTAGGTGCTTCGATAGCTGAAATCCGACAGTGGAAGCGCGCTGATGGCACCCACAGCGGATACCCCGGGCAGCGCGGCAAGGGCTGCTTCGGTCTGCTGATAGAGACGATGGCGATCTTCATCCTTGATGTTCCAGCCGATGTCGACGCTGCAGGTCTGCAGGTTCTCCGTATTGAAACCTAACGGTGTATTCAGCAGTCGGTAGAGCTCGCGCAAGACAGCGGTCGAAAGCGTCAGCAGAATCAGGGAGAGCGCAATTTGTGTGACCGTGAAGAGCCCGCCGATCCGGCGCGTCCGGCCGCCGATGGTGTGTTGGCTGGCTGCCGCAGCATTGGAGCGAGTGAGCCGGGCTGCCGGCAGCAAACCTGTCAGCAAACCGATGCTCAGCGAGATCGCGCACGAGAGTGCAAGCACGCTCGCATCCAGGTGCGGCGTGTCGACGCTGCGCACCACAGCCGGAAGTCGCAGCGTAAGCAGGTGCAGGCTCAAGGCAGCCAGCGCTATGCCGGCCAGCGTTCCAGCGAGCACCAGGACCAGATTCTCCGTGAGCAGCTGCTGAATCAGCCGGCCCCGCGACACTCCCAGCGCCTCGCGAATCGCAAACTCGGTTCGGCGCACGGCATTGCGGGAGAGCTGCAGCCCGGCCAGATTCGCCGCAACCACTAACAGCACCAGAGCGACCGCGGCGGACAGCAGCAGCAGACCGCGGCGGACGCTTCCAAATAGGCTCGTGCGCAGATCAAGCAGGTCGAAGGTCCAGATGGCGTCGGTTGCCGGGTACGCGCGCGCTAGCTGCGCTGCAAGTAACGCGGTCTGCTGCGCGCCCGTGGTCATTGTCTCCGTGGGGTAGAGGCGAGCGATCACGTTGAGAAATCGGCTGCCGTCGCCGCGGTATCCCTCAAATTGCGCTCGAGAGAGGCGCCCGGGATACCAAACCTCGATGTCCCCGGGTAGATCGAAGCGGGGAGGCATGACGCCGATGATGGTTGCCTGATCGGTGCCCAGCCGGACCACGCGGCCGAGAACCTTTGGGTCCGCGGAGAATACAGACTGCCAGAGACCGTGGCTGATGACGACGACATAGGGTGCATTCCGGACGTCGTCCGCCATGTTGATGGTGCGACCCAGCAGGGGGGCCGCACCAATGGTCCGGAAGAAATCTCCTGAGACGCCGGCCCCTGCCACGTGCATCGGATCGCGGCCCTCGAGCACAAGCTGTCCGGCACTACTGTAGAAGAAACCGACACTCGCAAATAGCGGATGGCCATCATGCGTAAAGGTTGTCAGATCGACCACACGGGCCATCGTCATAATGCCATTTGTCTTGAAGCCATTCAGGTTGCGATCCCGAATGGTTACAAGTTGATTAGGCTGAGGGTAAGGCAATCGATTGAGCAGGGTGACTCGCAAGACCCCAGACAGAGCGGCCGCGGCACCCACAGAGAGCGCCAGCGTGCCGATCACGGTCAGCGAAAAGAACGGAGCGCGCCGCAGCTGACGAAGCGCGAAACGGAGATCCTGGAAGAAGCTGCTCATAGGTCGCCTCGATGACTCTGGTTATTCGCTGCGAAGAACGCGCATCGGATCGACGCTTGCGGCGGCGCGCGCCGGAAGGAGCGTCGCGAGCACACTCAGGAAAAGGATCGAGGCGGACGCAATGACATAGGCAAAAAGATCGAACGCGGGAAGCTCACCGAGCAGGCTGCCCAGAAGTCGGGCGAGCAACAGTGACAGCGAGATGCCGAGCACGATCCCGACAACAGCTAGCGCAGCAGACTTACGCAGAACCAAGCCGAGCACTGCGGAGCGATTCGCTCCCAGAGCCATGCGGAGGCCGAACTCGAAGCGGCGCTGGGAGACGGTGTACGCTGTCACGCCATACATGCCTTCAGCAGCAAGCAGGATTGAGACAGCTGCAAACAGAGCGAACAGAAGCGTGCGGAAGTGTTCGGCCTGTTGGACCAGGCCAATATTGTCATGCATCGTGCTGACCTTGACTGCCGTACCAGGGTCGCTGCGCAAGAGCGCGGAGCGAAGCGTGTCAACCATGGAGGAAGGAGCCAAGCGTGTGCGAACGATAAATTGCATGTCTGAAGCGGGATTTGGATGTTGCGCGACGGGCGCATAGATTGCCGGTGTGGCTGCGACGGCCGGCGATTCAGTGCGTATGTTTTCGACAACGCCGACGATCGTGAGCCACGCGACGTTCGAATCGTAGCCGCACATGATCTGTTGACCAAGCGTGTCCTGACCAGGGAAGACGGAATCGGCGAGCGCGCGGTTTACGAGGACAACGCCAGGCGAGTCAAAGCGGTCTTGTGCGTTCAAACCGCGCCCGTGCAGCAACGGGACTCCCACAGTCGCAAAGAATCCGGGCGTGATGGGTCGAAAGTCAGCTACTGCAAGGTGAGCACCAGGTGCGAAGATCTGCCGGCCCCTGATGGCGTAGCCAACATCCGAAGCGCCAAAGCCCATAGGAGCACCCGAGACCGCAGCGACAGAATCCACGCCGGGGACGATGGCGAGCGATCGGAGGTTTGCGTCCATGCGGTTGAGCTTGCTTTGCTCGAAGTTCCGTTCCGCCTGTCTAAGAGCGGCGAGCGCTTCCGGCGATTGATCTGCCGCTACAGGGGAGCTCGTGGTTAGAACGGAATGTGCATCAATTACGAGCAGATGATCCGGCGAGAAGCCGAGATCCTGACGGCTCTGCGCAATCAGCTGACGCGTGAGAAGAACGGCCGCGATTGACAGTGTGAGGGTCAGGGTCATCTCGGTAATAAGGAAGCTATTCCGAAGGCGAAGGGAACTCCGCGACTCTGTGCTCCGAGCGCTATCACTCCTGAGGGCAGCAGCTGTCTCCAGGTGCCAGGAAAGCCACACGGGAAGCATCGTCGCGAGGGAGAGAACAAAAAATGCCATCAGAAGCGAAAAGAGGAAGACATCAACGTTCAGGTGAACGTCCGCAAGCCGTGGCACATCTGCGGGAGCCAATCGAAGCAGCAGCTTAAGTGTCGGCAAGGCCAGCAGGATTGCAGCCCCGGTGCCTGCCACAGCAAGGACCGCGATCTCAGTAAGCGCGTACCTCACCAGAGCGATGCGAGAGGCTCCAAGAGCTGTGCGGATCGCAGAGGAGCGGAGCTGGCGCATAGATCGGATTAGCTGCAGGTGCGCGATGTTGACGCACACGATGAGCACGAGGATCAGAACCGCTCCCATCAGCAGATGCAGCATCGGCCGGATCGGGCCAACGATCTGCTCCTGCAGAAGGACCGCTTCGACACTCTTGCCACGATCCTCAGGGAACTGACGGCTTAGATTGCTCGAGAAGCCGGCGAGTTCCGCGTTTAGCTGCGCCTGTGTGATCTCGGCCCGGCGCTTCGCAATCGCTTGTTGGTTGTACGCATCGCGATGAGTGTTGTCCGGCTGCGCGGTCCGCTCAAACCAGACCTGCGTTTTATCTGGAAAGGAGAAGCCTGCGGGAAGAATGCCTGCAATGGTATACACGTGGCCGTTGTACGCGATGGTCTGCCCTAGAGCGGCTCCCGGCGAATCGAAGTGGTTGCGCGTGAACTCGGCGCTGAGCAGCACGTCCGTGCCGTCCAGATCTGTCGATTGAAAGAGCCTGCCCGCAACAGGCTGAACACCCAGGACCTCTGCAAAGCGTGGGCTGACCTGCGCGATGGGAACGTAGAACGCCGCTCCCCGCAGCTGCAGCCCATCGGAGTAGCTCTGAAAGTAAGCAGTCGATTCGAAACCGCGGACATCGTGAGCCAGATCGGTGTAGTCCCCTCCGCCCAGCCTCGGGATAGTGCGGTTCCCCTCTGCAAATCGCGTGCGTACCGCCACGATGCGATCTGCATCGTGATATCCGAGCGGACGAAGCAGAACCGTGTCCACCACGGTAAAAATCGCCGCATTCAGCCCGATGCCGAGACCGAGGGTCGCGATCACTGTAAGGCTGAAAACCGGAGACTTGCAGAGACCTCGCAGGGCCTGTCGAAGCTGGGCGATCATGCCCGCGCCTCCGGGTTGATGGAGCTTGTCGAGGAGTTGCGCTCAGGTTCTGCGAGCAGTTGCAGCAGCTCTCCCTCCGCAACCACCTTGCCGTCGAACAGATGCACCTGGCGTTCTGCATGGGCCGCAAAGCGAGGGTCATGCGTCACCATGCAGATTGTGGCGCCTTCGTCGTGCAACTCCTGAAGTAGGCGCATGACAGCCTCACCATTGCGTGAGTCGAGATTTCCGGTAGGTTCGTCGGCCAGCAGGATGGAGGGCGAGCCCGAGAGTGCGCGCGCCACGGCGACACGTTGCTGCTGGCCTCCGGAAAGCTGTGCCGGATAATGCCGCATGCGATGCGCCATATTCACGCGCTCCAGCGATCGCTGGACTCTTTCCTTCCGTTCAGCAGCCGGCATCCCCGCTCGGTAGGTCAGCGGCAGCTCTACATTTTCGTACACCGTGAGATCCCCGATGAGGTTGAAGCTCTGAAAGATGAAGCCGATCTCCTGATTCCGGATCCGTGAGCGATCGGCAAAGTTCAGGTGGGCCACCTCTTTTCCATTCAGCACGTACTGGCCGCCAGTTGGTGTGTCCAGCAAGCCGAGAATCGACAGCAGTGTCGACTTCCCGCAACCTGATGGACCTGACATCGCGACATACTCTCCGCGTCGAATGGAGAGGTGAACCCCCGAGAGCGCGTGCGTCTCCACTTCGTCGGTATAGAAAATCTTGGTAAGTTGCTCAATGTGAATCAGGTTTTCGGTAGTGGCGATGTCAACCATGGTGTCCTTTTGGTCAGTCCGGTTACGGGTTTTGAAGACGAACGCGATCGACGGAGTCCCAGCGAGACATGTCGGAGAGGATAACGGTGTCGCCCGAGTGCAGCCCCTCGAGCACCTGAATACTGTTCACAGAGGCCCGGCCGACCTTCACAGCGGTACGTGTAGCGGTTTTACCGTCCGGGGAAACACGAAACAGGCTGATGGTGGAGTTCTCATTACCGAACGCCGGCCGACCCATGGAAAGCACGTTCGTCAAACGGTCGAGATCGATTGTTCCGTCAACCGAGAGATCCGGGCGAGCGCCCTGCGGCAGGGCTCCGCTCAGACCTACGTCGACCGTGACGGTTCCGTTCTGTACCCCAGGATCAACGCGTGTCACCTTGCCGGCGATGACGCCATTGTGGGTATCGATTTCGGCCAGCTGATCAACCTGTATATCCCGTGCCTGCGTTTCCGCGATCTTAAGGGACGCCTTGAGCTGATCAAGCTGAACTACCTTTGCGAGCGTGGTTCCAGGAGCAACATGCTCTCCCACTTGATGTGGCAGATCAACCAACACCCCAGCAATGCCAGCGCGCACGCTCAGCGCCTCCTGCTGTCTTTGCTTCAGCGCAAGCATCGCCTCAGCCTCTTCCACCCGAGTCTGTTGCACGGCCAGCTGTGTCACGATTGCCTTCCCGTTCAGATCGAGACGCTGACCTTCCAGGTCGTTGCGTTGGGTGAGTTCGTCGGCTTTGCCTTTAGAGGCGCTGTAGCTCAGGCCACTGATGACCCCCAGGTCATAGAGGCTCTTGTCCGTCTGCGCCTGCAACTGCGCCTGCTTCTGGTCCGCCCCCACCGTGGCAGCACCCGCGCGCTGGTTCATCAGATCGCTCTGCAGACGCGCCTGTGTATTGATGTAATCAGCCCTGGCCGCCTTGAGCTGAAGCTGAGCATCAAGCATCTGCTGCTGCACCGCCGGATCCACCAGATCCATGAGAACCGTATCGGGCTGAACCTTCGCGCCGGGCAGAACGCGGAGGCGCACTACCGTGGCCTCCGTCTCGGCCGGAATCAGGCGAAGCCGATCTTCACGGGGTACCAATGTACCGGGCCCACGAACCTGCCGCAGCAGTGGCCCGCGTTTCACCACGTCCGTCCAAACCGCGCTGTCAACGGTTGGTATGGCAGGCTTCAGCCGGCTCACAAAAAACCCGACGATGCCCAATAAAAGAACAGCTACGAATGCAAGCAGCGCAGTACGTCTGCGTTTGCGCTGTCTGAGATCTGGGCGAGAGATATCCATCTATAAGAATAGATAGGCACGTCACCTGCCACGACAGGGATGTGAATTCTCTACAATTTCAGGCACTTCTCTCTGCTGCACCTAGTTGGCATGTTCAAAATCAGGAAGCAGTGTCCACATCCGGACGGCGCTCAACAAACTGAGCACGGCTTTATCCCACGACTCCGCTCGATCAGACCACCTGAGCCTTGAACTGGCAGCGCCGACTGTATGCTAGACGTTTGATGAACCAGATAAGGGCGCCGAGATTGTCGTTAATTGCGACGCTCGCTTCGGCCTCGGCTGCCACACCGGATACGGTAGCTCCGGCATAGGCTTCGCGACAAAGATCTTGCGCGTCTGTGCGGCCGTCCACCGTGCCATGCTCTTCGCCTTCTTTCGCCGGGCACTGTCGGTCGAAATTCCTGTTCCCGCATACATCTGTCGATAGAGCTTGGACAGGAGAACAAAAGCCAGACGCGCCCGTAAGGTTGGGGTGCACGCCGACCTTCGCCAGATATCCCGTAGATCGTAAAATCTGTCCCACACTCTCTGTGTCCGTTCCTTGATCTCCTCCGAGCTCATCGACGGGTGCGGCGTAAACATCTTCGGCCGGATTTCAGTCGGAATCAACCAGTAACGCGTGATCGGCGTTCCGTCGACCAGCGTGGGGATCTCCGCCTGTTCTTTCTCCCACCGATTGAAATCCACAGTACCCGGAAAAGGAGTCATCATCACAAACTGAGCGAAGGTGACATCCGCTTTCAAGGCCAGTTCAACTGTTGCGTCGAAGGTGCTGGGTTTGTCCGTAGGCAGCCCGAAGATGAACGACCCAAGCACATGCAACCCATGCTCGCGAAACTTCTTCAACTGCTCAACCAGGCGATCTCCGGAGTAGTTGAAGTCCTTGTACACAGCCTTCAATCCCTCCGGAGTCACCGCTTCAACGCCGACCAGCGCACCCTTGATGTTTGCACGCCGCATAGCATCAAGGTACTCTCCGTCCTCAGCTGACTCCATCGTGATCTGCGTGAAGAACACCATGTCTTTCGGCAACTTCGATAGCTCTTCCATAAGTGAGAAGCGTTCGGCCCGTGTCGCCTCAAGGGAACTGACCCGCTCCCAATTCTTCTGCTCACGCGCCAGCCGCAGATCGGTGAGCGTTACAGGGTAGAAGTTGTCGTCAGCCAGTGCGATAAAACGAAAGCCGCGTCTCCGGAGATCAATAATCTCGTTGATGACCGATTCGAAATTTCTCTGTCTTGGCTTTTGTCCGTCGGTTCGCCACACGGAGCAGAACGAACAGTGCTTCGGACAACCACGGATAGTCTGGACCGAAGCCCACATGTATTTGTCTTTTTGCATCAGGTCCCATCTGGCTGCCAGGAACTGATCTCCGTCGATCTTCCCACCTTCGTAAACTCTCCTCGCGCACCCTGCCTCAAGGTCCCGCAACACCTGACCCCAAGCCACGTCTCCGTCGCCCTTCACCACTACATCGGCGAGCCCGCGCTCGAACGGCTCTTCGGGGAACAATGTTGCATGAATTCCCCCGTAGACGACCGTCGCCCCTCGTTCTTTCGCGAGTCGTCCTACCGCATATCCGCGCAACGCATTCCCTGTGTGAACGCTGATCCCGACTACGTCACCGGGCTGAATGGTGAGCGGATCCAGGGGCTCCAGAGATTCGTCTACCAGCACCGGGTCGCCCATCGACCGTGGCGTTGCAGCAGCCAGCACGAACAGCCAACGCGGCGTAATCACCGCCGTTCCGAAGGAATTGTCGCTGGGGTTAACCAAATGCACGGCCATGCTTACGATCTCCGATCAGTTTTGCGAGGTATCGATACACGCAGCCCCTACGGGCTGTCTTTCGAACAACGATCCCGCGGTGAGGTGCTTACGCCTGGAACCTGCCAGCGCGTGGAATGCAGTGAGTTTCGTCACTTTTCAGGCAGGAGAGAGGAACACGACCGCGGTCGTGCGCCAGCGACAACGTTTATTCTGGCGACTCACCCAGAGACTGGTTGTTCTCTTTTGAACAGCAGGAAGGAAGAAGGTGCCAAGTGAGTCTTTCTTTGCGAATCGCGTCGCCCAGAGAATTGCCACTCCTCACTCGATGTCACATAGTACAACGGTCTGCGGGTGCGGCACAGGTGGTACGGTGCGGGAGCGAAAAGATTCGATCGTCACCCAAATGGAGACGCAGGGTCTCACCCTGACCGCGACTCCGGCCGTTCACCAGCCATGCAGGCGCAACTCACGGTGCCTCAGTCCCTTGGCCGTCAGGTGCCCGGGATCGCAACACCTGAAAAGTGGGCGCACGCGGCGAGCAGCTTGTTCTGAAGGGTAGTGTCGCGTGTGACGCCAGCCGGTTTACGCTGCTGCAGGTGATAGAAGTATTCTCCCGTAACCATGGCCTCTGGCTCATCGCTGATGGCAAGCCAGACCTGGGTACGGTGGCCCTGATCGAGATCGCCACTGGCATTGGAGCCACCCATCTTGGTGGGGACCCAACCCGGCTCCATTGCATTTGAAAGCACGTCCGGCCAAAGGCGCGCAAAGGCGAACGCCAGGAGCACGTCACAGAGCTTCGTGTCGGAGTACGCCCGCGTTCCATTCCAGGTGCGGCGCTCCCAGGTGAGGTCGTCAAGCGTCTGTTCGCCCTTCCTGTGCAACTCTGAGCTTACGTAAACCAGGCGCTTCGGCTTCCGCACGAGCGCGGTAAGGATATAAGGAGCAAGGGTGTTGATCTGAAAGACATGGGGAAGACCATCCGCTGTGAGCTTGCGGTTACGTTCTTTGTAGCCGATCGCGGCGTTGTGGATGATCGCATCGAAAGCCCCGAGTTTATTGATCTCGGCAGCAAGAGAGCGCGTCTGGTTAAGGCTGGCAAAATCGCCAATCAGGACCGTTTCAACGCCGGGTAGTTCGCGTCGGGTGTCATCGGCGCGTTGCGCGTTGCGAGCATGCGCCACCACTCTATGGCCCTGATCGATGAGAAGTTTTGCCGCCATCAGACCGAGACCGTCAGAGGAACCGGTGATTAAAACACGTGCCATGCCAGCCTCACTTTCACTCTTGGATGATCGCGGCGAGTAAGGGGCGCAGGAGTCACTTACAAAGAGCTTCTGCTTTTTGCTTCGCACGGGGCGCGCCGCCGTGGAGTAAGGATCTTGTAATGAGTGGCGCGGTGTAGAGCAGGCAGACTTTTCGAAAGACGCGAGGCTACACGCACAAATTCCTGATGCCGCAACTCGCGCACATCTTGCATCGAGAGCAGCGCCCTTCTCTCTCCGGCGCTTGATCAGAGAGTGATATCAGGTTGCGTTTTTGTGCGATGCACGCAACCCCTTCGTTTCGTAACTTCTTCTGAGCTGAGTGGAAGCGCAGACGTGTATTCTCGCTGCAACGATTTCTATTTTTCACAAATCAAGGGTGGACCGGGCGATGAACGAAGAGCCAGGTAACGTCTTTCGTGAATTTGACGCGAAGTCATTTCTCTCAACGGCAGGTCTAGGCAAGACAGTCGTTTCGTTTAAGAAGAGTGCGGGGATCTTCGCTCAGGGTGACGGCTGCGACTCGATTTACTACGTGCTTGAGGGAAGCCTGAAACTCAGCATCGTCTCTGTTCTCGGGAAAGAAGCGACCATTGCACTACTCAATCCAGGAGACTTCGCCGGCGAGGAGTGCCTAGCTACAGCACAGATGTATCGATCCTCGACCGCGATCGCCCTTACCGATTGTGTCGTCCTCAAGATCGCGAAACGCGAGATGGTTCGTGTTCTCGCCACGGAACATGCAATGTCGACTCTCTTCGTTGCCTATCTTCTTGCGCGAACGAATCGCATTCAGGCCGATCTGGTCGATCAACTCTTCAACTCAAGTGAAAAACGCCTAGCAAGAACACTTCTGCTTCTCGCCAACTTCGGAAAAGAGGGTGTGCAGGAGACGCTGGTTCCGCAAATCAGCCAGGAGACTCTCGCGGCCATGATCGGGTGCACTCGGTCGAGGGTGAATTTCTTTCTCAATCGGTTTCGGAAGTTGGGCTTTATTGAGTACGACGATCGCATTCGCGTGAACAAAGCTCTTCTGCAGGTCGTCCTGCACGATTTCTGAGGAGCGAAAGGATCGAGTCACTAAGAATTGTGTCAGCCTTTGAGCAGACATGACTTCGGCGCTGCCACTCCGCTAAACTAGACGTTCCGCTTACGGAGAGCCGCATGCCAGCCGAGATTATTCTTCAGCAAACTTCGGATGCCTCCGTCCTTACTGACATGCGCGAGCAACTCGCTCTTGTTCGCAGCAAGCTTGCTGACTGTGAATCCGAGCTCGCACAACTCCGCGCACAACTCAAGTCCTTCGAGGGGCGTTACCTCCGCCAGGTAGGTGTCCTCTACGCCGAACTCGACGCTTTGGAAGCGCGTATTGCCGAACGCGAAGTCGACCTTTACGACTCAGACTCCGCCCGCCGCAGAGCCCAGGACACCCGCCAGCGCGCGGCGGAAACGTATAGGGCAGCTTTTGGCGATGCTCGGGAAGCGCAAGAGTTTAATCCTCCCTTGAGCCTGAAGACCCTCTTCCGTGAGGTCGCCAAGCGTATTCATCCGGACTTCGCGCGTGATGACGTCGAAAGCAGGCACTTCACCTTATTAATGACGCGCGCCAACCAGGCTTACAGCCGGGGTGACACCGATCTCCTGCAGCGCCTGCTTGATGATCATAGGGAAGTAAATGCCTTCATTGTCGGCGAAACCAGCGCGGCGGAGATTCTCCGGATTTCGCGCCAGATACAGCATGCCAAGCGCGATATTGCCACGCTTGATGCGGAACGGCATACGCTGCTCGCCGATGAAGTCGCTCAACTCTACCTCGACGCCGAACTCGCAGGACGCGAGCATAGGGATCTTCTTGCAGAGCTTGCTACCAGTCTCAAGGAGCAGATCGTCGATGCTCAGCGTCGGTTCGAGCTCATAAGCCGTCAGATAAGCGCACATGGAAGATAAGACCGAAGCCGGGTTACAGCACCTTCCCGCTCGCCCGTCGCTGTCGCTTGGTTCAGCACGCTCCAGCATGATTGCCCGTGGACGCCGCGACGCGGCTAACGCAGCCTCGAACCCGCATTACCGCAAAGCTGTCGTCGACTATAACGCACGCAACTTTGCCGAAGCTGCAATCAGCTTCCATCGAGCCGCCGAGCAAGGCCACGCCGAGTCACAGTATCTGCTAAGCACGATGTGTGACGCTGGCCTGGGCCTGCCACGAGACGTTTCGGAGGCTGCCCGCTGGGAGCGCAGGGCGGCGGAGCAGGGTCATGCTTACGCTCAAGCCAATCTCAGCTTCCGCTACTATGCCGCTTGTGAATTCGCTGAAGCCTTTCGATGGTGCGAGCGTGCGGCTCACAGTCATCTGGCGTGGGCGCAATACAACCTCGGGCTTATGTTTCGGAAAGGTGAGGGAGTCCTGCAGAGCGACACCGAAGCTGCTCACTGGTATCGCCTGGCCGCTACTCAGAACTTTCCGGAGGCGCAATTGAAGCTGGCGGACCTCTACTACGTTGGTCAGGGGGTTCCGCTCAGCTACGTTGAGGCCGCCACCTGGTATTGCAGGGCTGCCGATCTGGGCAACGCCGAAGCTCAATTTCAGCTAAGTCACCTCTACGCCGTTGGTCAGGGCGTGGAACATAGCTACATCCAGTCCCGCCATTGGATTCGTCAGGCTGCCCTGCAGGGTCATGAACAGGCACTTCGCGAATTGAAGCGCCGTGAGTATCGCGATCCCTGAGCATTGGAGTCAACGTTGCTGGAGCATCTGGTCCGAGGAAGCGCGTAATGAATGCAAGAAGATGGCGAATGGTCACACGGCGAAGTTCCTGGTAGCAGCCCGCACCGGTACACTTTCAGGATGCAACGAACTGCTCTTGTCACGGGGGCCTCACGTGGTCTTGGCGCTTCTATAGCCGCTTGTCTCGCGGAAGCCGGGCACACGGTGGCAGTGAATTACTTCGCCAGCAGAGAGCGTGCTGGGAAGCTGTGTGACGACCTGAACGCTCGAGGACTTAAGGCACAACCCTTCGGTGGTGATGTTCGCGATCCAAAGGAGATCAGTCGTATGGTCCGGGAGATTGAGAGTTCGCTCGGCCCGATCGATGTTCTGGTCGTGAACGCGACGGGCCACCAGCCTTTTCTCTCGGTCGAAGAGCAGACCTGGCAGGCCTATCTTGATCAGCTCGAATTCTTTGTTAAATCGCCTCTGCTTCTGCTGCAGGCCGTGCTTCCAGGGATGCGCCGGGGGAGGTTCGGCCGGGTGATTCAGATCGGTAGCGAGGTTGTGGAGCTGGGAAATCCTCGCTTTGCGAATTATGTTGCAGCAAAGGCCGCACAGTTGGGGCAGACACGTTCCTGGGCGCGAGAGCTTGGGCCCGATGGAATTACGGTGAATCTGGTGGCTCCAGGATGGATACCTACGGACCGAGTTCTGGACGCGACAGAGGCTGAAATGCAGGAATATACGGCGAATGTGCCGCTTCGCCGCATGGGGGTTCCGGATGAGGTGGGGCGGACGGTTGCTTTTCTTGCGAGTGATGCGGCTGGGTTTATTAATGGGCAGAAGATCGCTGTTAATGGCGGCAATACGCTGGAATGAGGGGTTTTTGCGGGCACAACGGGCTTTGGATTCCGTGCTTAGGCGGTCGTATTTGCTCGTTTTCGGCGAGGTTGAGGGGGGTTTCGTCGAGGTCGAGGCCTGTTTCGCGGAGGTTCGTCTCCGGCCAGGCTCTTACGAGGCGTCGAGCTCGAGGACGAAGGCATAGTTGCCGGGGAGAGCGGCGGGGAGCTCGACCTTGAGATCTTTGCCGGAGGCAGACCACTTGAGTTTGTCCGTGCTGCCGAGCAGGCGGATCTGTGATCCGGGGCGGGCGGCGACGTCGACGAGGGTGACACTGCGGGACGCAGGTCTGGTGAGCAGGATGGCGTAGAGCCTGGCGCCTTTGCGGGTGAAGCGGAGATCGGTGCCTTCGGCGGTTTTGCCTTCGGCGCGAGTCCACGGGGTGGTGCCGTAGATGGCGTCGCCGTTCTGTTTGAGCCAGGCACCAAGTTTCACCAGGCGATCCATCTGGACGGCTGGGATGGTGCCGTCGGCCTCGGGGCCGACGTCGAGGAGCAGGTTGCCGTTTTTGGAGACGATGTCGATGAGGAGGGTGATGAGCTCGGCGGGGGCGATGGTTTCGGCTTCGCCTTCGGCGCGGTTGTAGCCGAAGGAGCGGCCGAGGCCGCGGCACTCTTCCCATTTCTTTTCGCTGATGTGATCGAGTTTGGCGTACTCGGGCGAGGTGAAGTCGGCGTGCTTGATGCCGAAGCGATCGTCGACGACGCCGTCGGGAACGGCGTTGTAGAAGTCGGCTTCGATTTTCAGGGCGTTTCCGGACTTCGGCCAGTCGATGTCGTTCCAGAGAATGGCCGGGTGGTATCTGGCGATGAGCTCTTCAGCCTGGGCGTCGGCGTAGGTGCCGTAGGCATGGGACTGGGGCTTGACGGCTTCGTAGTCCTTTTCGGTTTCGATGGGACCGCGGTTGAAGGTCCAGTCGTAGCCGCCGGAGTAGTAGAGGCCCATTTTGAGGCCGGCCTTCTGCACGCTCGCGGTGAGGTCGCCAACGATGTCGCGTTTGCTGTGGAGGTTCTTCTGGTTGGGGTTGATCACGGCGGTGGGCCAGAGAGCGAAGCCGTCGTGGTGCTTGGTGGTGAGAACGACGTATTTCGCGCCGGCGTCATGGAAGGTTCTGGCCCAGGTGTCGGGCGACCACCTGGCGGTCTGCTCGTCGAAGCTGCTGGTGAAGTCGTAGTAACTGGCTCCGTTGAAGTGTTCCCCCTGGTACTTCTGCGTGGGCGAGCCGGGGATGCGCATGACGTTGTAGTACCACTCGGCGTAGGGGTTGTTGACGATGTAGTCCTGGTTGGCGAAGTCGTGGTCGCCGTGCTGGAGCGGGGCCCAGCCGGGGACGGAGTAGAGGCCCCAATGGATGAAGATGCCGAGC
>CAXTCB010000050.1:0-21069 GCA_964242875.1 uncultured Acidobacteriaceae bacterium | reverse complement strand
AGCTGCTGGTGCTGAACCAGAAGGCGAACAACTACGATCTTTCGGACAAGGGACGATCCGCGTGGACGGCGGACCAGAACCAGCCGGGGTATGGGAACTTCTGCTACGGACATCGCAAGGCAGCGTCGATTACGAGCGCAAGCCCGACGACGAGCGATGTCGGTGCGACGAGCAATGTGGTGTATCTGTACGCCATTGACAGCGCACCGGACTGGGCGAAGGCGGCTGAGACGCAGACGGCGTTTCCGCAGGTGAAGGCTGATCTGGACGGGCAGCAGACGGCACAGGCGACGCTGACAAATACAAGCAATGGATGGCAGCTGACGAGTGCGCCGGGGTCAACGCGGAGAAGCCAGCCAGCCTCTGCGGCTGACGGACAGGTTGTGCACTAGAGCGCCGGGAATACTTGTGAGAAAGGCCCGCCTTAACGGCGGGCCTTTCTCCTGGTGGTGACGTGGTTTGGGTAGACGTCTCTCGCGGGTGTGCGGCTCAGATTCCCTTCATAGCGAAGAAGGCGGTGTGCACGAGGATGGCGAGATCGAAGAAGAAGCCCTTCTGCTCCAGGTAGTAGAGGTCGTACTCGAGACGCTCGTGGATGGCGAACTTGCGATCGGCGCTGAGCTGCCAGAAGCCGGTCATTCCCTGGGGAACGAGGAGCCGCTGATGTTCGATCGGGGTGTAGTTCTGGACGATGAAGGGCATCTCCGGACGAGGACCGACGAGCGACATATCTCCGAGGAGGACGTTGATGAGTTGAGGAAGCTCATCGAGGCTGGACTTGCGCAGGAACCTTCCGGCGGAGGTGACGCGGGGGTCGAAGGAGGCTTCGGGAGAGGTGTCGTAGCGCGGGGCCGTGACATACATGCTGCGGAACTTAAGGATGCCGAACGAAACGCCTTCCTTGGCGACGCGCTGCTGGGTGAAGAAGACGGGTCCGGGCGAAGAGAGCTTGACCCAGATGGCGATGAGCGCCCAGATAGGTGCCGTGAGAAGAAGAAGGAGCGAGGAGATGAGGATGTCAAAGAAGCGTTTGGCGATGACGTAGACCAGATCCTGCGTCTCCGAGACGACGAGCGTGGTGATGTGGAGGCCGTCGAGGAAGCGGACGCTGCCGGCCTGCTTCTGCGCGGTAAGGCTCTTGTTGCCGATGAAGGAGACGGGCATGCTTTGCTCCTGCGCGAAGGCAAGGAGCTCTGCGATGCGGGTGTCGCTGACAGTTTCCCGGGCGACATAGATCTCGTCGACTTTGAGGCGGGCCAGCAGATCTTCAGAGAGGCGATCGGGGAGGACCGGCGCGGAGTTTCGGAAGTGGTAGTCGTGGCTGAAGATGACGGAGGTCTGCTCGGTCTCGTTTTCCGAGAGGAAAGCGACGGGACAGAGGCCCAGGTCCGGGGAGTTGGTGAGGATGGAGAAGATGCGACGAGCATCTTTATCTGCGCCGACGATGATGACGTTGCGACGGCGGATGTGGCGGCTCTTCCAGGTAACGATGAACTGGCGGGTGACGTGCTTCTGTACGAGAAGGATGGCTGTGGTGAAGAGCCACGCAGAGAGAAGCATGATGCGGGGCACAACCAGCTTGTGGAGGTAGATGCTGAGCGTAATCAGAGCGAGGCAAAGGACGCTGACGCGCAGGGTTTCAGCGGTATCGCGGATCTCCAGCAGACTGTGTGCGTGTTTATACAGATTTCGTTTATAGGCGAAGAAGACAAAAACGAGCACGTACTCGAAGGCGAATTCAAGAGCAGAGAAGTAGGAAGTCTGCAGATGGAAGTGGCGCACCTGCGCATAGACGAGAACGCCGAGAGCGGTGCCGATCTGGATGGAAAGGGTATCGAGAAAGACGGCCAGCGCGAAGGTGAACACGCGAGTGAGCGTGGCGCTGCGGAGTTCTTTGACGTAGGGGATCGAGAAATAAACCTGCGATTGTTCCAGTTGACGCAAGGCGGCCTCTTTTCTGGAAATCGTCTACTCGTACTTGGTTCGGCACTGGCCGGCTCGGGAGTGCCCGGCCTCAGCAGAGGGTGTGACACGGAAGTGGAGCAGGATCACAACTGGCGTAAGGACGAAGTTGGTTACAAATGGTGCGAAGGGTATGGCTAGTACAACGTGCGTGGTATGCCGGGTGCGAGCACCGCATAGTACTTTCTCTAGCTGAGAGGTAGGGTAGCGATGGCAAGTTCGATTGTGTTTCTGCTTGGTTGCTGGACTGGTTGCATTGCGGGTTTTCTCCTGGCTGGCTTGATGTCACGCAGTAAAACCGAAGATCTTCCGGACGCATATGCTGCTACGTTGGATAAAAGTTCCAGGTTTCCCGCGACCTCATCCACTCAGTAGGATGCTGAGATTTCTGACAGAACTCCGAAATGTCGCTCGACCTTCGCTCTGACCGTCTACCTTAGTGGTTCCTAATATGACAGGTACGCTACGGCTGTAAGCGATTCCAGGGTTTTGCGACAGAGTCTTCCGGAGCGCTGATGGGAAAACTTTCTCAACTCTTTAGATTTGGGTTTAGATTTTCCCAAGTATACCAAGCTTGCGGGCTAAGTCCACAAACTCCTCAGTTTGCGGGCTCTAAAGGAGTACCGGACGCGATCGCGTGTCTCACGTGCTGCTGGCTGCAGAGGGGGAGCGGGCCTGCCCCACGTGGCTGCCAGGAGGGAGTGCTGCTGTGGCGACGCGGTAGGGTACACTCAGCGGGAGATGGACGGGATGGAGCAAACCAGGTTCGCCCAACAGATAGAAACTTCCGGCTTTGACTGAGGTTCATGACACGATCGCATTTGGCGCCAAAGCGGGTGTTGCGGCTGCTTGATATTGAAGTGACCACCTACACGCTGGACGAACTGGTCGCGGAGATTGGTTCAGGGACCCGGTCGCGGACGCAAAGAATTATTGCCAACCACAATCTGCACAGCGTGTACCTGTTCCATCGGATGGAGCGTATGCGGGCGTTTTATCGCCTGGCGGATTCCTCGCATATTGATGGGATGCCCCTGATCTGGATAGCGAAGCTGTATGGCTTTGCGGTGGATCGAGAGAGCCGCATTACGTATGTTGACCTGCTGCCGCCACTGCTGCGGGTTGCGGATGCGCAGCGATGGCGGGTGTTCTACGTGGGCTCGAGACCGGCGGCGTGCGAGCAGGGATCGCTGGCGGTTCGCACGCAGTACCCGGGGATTGACTGGCGGGCGGCGCACGGCTACTTCGACATGACGCGGGAGGGCGAGGCGAACCGAAGCCTGGTGGCTGTGATCGCCGCGTTCGACCCGGATGTGCTGATGGTCGGAATGGGAATGCCGCGGCAGGAGCAATGGATTGCCGAAAACCTTGGTGCGCTGCGCGCGGGAGTGATTCTGCCGTGCGGCGCGGCCATTGATTATCTTGCCGGAGCGGTGCCGACGCCGCCACGATGGGCGGGAGCTCTGGGGCTGGAGTGGCTGTTTCGCTTGGTGGCAGAGCCGCGGCGGCTGGCGTCTCGGTATCTGGTAGAGCCATGGTACGTGCTTGGATTGCTGGTGCGGGACAAGGCGGGACGACGCAAGGCGCGAAGCACAACGGGGTGAGGCGATTGCTGATGAGAGACGACTACGGAGTGCTGCGGGGGTGGCGGTAGACGCAGCTACACAGGAGCAGCCGATGCGACTTCGTTACAATCAGATATCGACACTTTTCTAACCTTTTGCAGCGCGCCGGAGCGGTTGCGGTTCTGTGATTCGCGAGCGTTGCGCGATGTGGTCTTGATCCAGACGAATGCGTGGCAGGACTTCTTCTTTTTGCGAGAGAGAGTCTCTGAGGAGCGCGGCGGAACAACCGGAAGCGAAAGGAGTCCATGCCAAACGCCTTGAAAGGGCAGCTTGCCAAGAATGCCAGTTGGATGTTTCTCGGGCAGGGAGTGAGCTTTGCGGTTCAGGCTCTTTACTTCATTCTGCTGGCGCGTTTGCTTGCGGCGAATGAGTACGGCATTTTTGTAGGCGCGGCGGCCGGGGTGTCGCTGTTCAGCCAGTACAGCACGCTGGGATCGGGGATGGTGCTGGTGCGGCAGGTGAGCCGCGATCGCTCTGAGTTTGCGCAGTACTGGGGCAACGTTCTGATGACGACGCTGACCGTCGGGCTCCTGGTGATTGTCGGGCTGGCGTTTTTCGGGAAGTGGCTGGTGGGCCCGGCGAGTGCGTCGATTATTGTGCTGGTGGCAATTGGCGAGTGCACCTGTGCGCGGCTGGCGGAGGGTGCGGGGCAGGCGTTTCAGGCGTTTGAGCAGTTGAAGCTGACGGCGACGCTGACGTCGCTGACGAACGTGGCACGCCTGGTGGCGGCGGCCGTGCTGATGGCGACGCTACACCATGCGACGGTACGGCAATGGGCGATCGCCTCGCTGATTGTTTCGTGTGTGTCGGCTGCGATGTCGCTCTACCTGGTGACGGCGCGGCTGGGCTGGCCGGTGTTTGATTTTGGTTTGCTGCGACGGCGCGCGCTTGAAGGGGTTGGATTCTCGATCGCGGCGAGTACGACGTCTGTGTACAACGACATCGATAAAGCGATGCTGAGCCGGTATGGAATGACGGCGGCGAATGGAATTTACAGCATGGCGTATCGGGTGGTGGACATTAGCTGTGCGCCAATTCGGTCGCTGCAGTCAGCGGCGTTTCCGCGATTCTGCCAGCTTGGCCGCGACGGCGCGATGGGCTCAATTCAGTTCACGCGGAAGCTGCTGGCCAAGACCCTGCCGTTCAGCGTGGTGGTAGCGGTCGCGATGTTCTTTACGGCGCCGATTATTCCGTTTCTGGTGGGGAAGAGTTTTGCGAACAGCGTCTCTGCACTGCAATGGCTATGCCTGCTGCCGATCTTTCGCAGCCTGCACCTGGCGGCGGGCGACACGCTGACGGGGGCGGGCTACCAGCGATACCGGACGGCGGCGCAACTGATTGCGGCGGGCTTCAATTTTCTTCTGAACCTGTGGCTGATTCCGCGGTACTCGTGGCACGGGGCGGCATGGGCGAGCCTGCTGACGGATGGTGCGCTTGCTGCCGGCAACTGGCTTACGCTGTCCTTGTTGCTGCGGCGGGAAGGCCGAGTCGTTCTCCGGGCGCAGATGGCCAACTCGTAAAAGGGCACGCGTTTTGCGAGCAGAGAGTGTGTCGTGTTCCATCCTGATCCACGAGGTTTGATTGCTTGCCGACGAGAAGAAAGAATGACGTTGTGGTAGTCGACGACGGACGTGCGGAACGCAGGGCAGAGTATCCGCTGCGCGTGGCGTATGACGCCAAGGCTTTTGTTGATAGCGATCTGGGCGGCGGGAAGGGAGCGCAGCTGCGCACGCTGCTCGGCGAGCTGGGCGAAGCGTTTGTGGGCCTGGCGCCGCGCGGCCGATCGTATACGTCACTGCCGTTGTTACAAAAGGGGACGCGCCGCTACCTTCTGTGGCAACAGGTGTGGCTGCCGCGGCTGCTGGCGGAGGTGAAGGCCGAGATCTTTCTGGCGCCGTACAACACGGCACCGCTGTGGCTTCCGGCAGGGACGAAGCTGATTTCCGTGGTGCACGATCTGATTCTGTTTGAGCCGATGCCACATGCTTCGCTGCGACGGCGGCTGCGGGATGCGTACCGGGCGATGCTGATGCGGCGCACGATCGAGCGATCGTCGCTGATTCTGACGGTGTCGGAGTTTACGGCGCAGAGTGTTCGAGCACTTTACCCGCGCAGCAAGCTGCAGGTGATTCCATGTACGCTGCCAGCCAGCTGGTATGTGCGCGAGCGGGCGATTGCGGTGGCCGAGCGCGAGGGGTATGTGCTGCTGGTGACGAGCAATGTTCCGCACAAGAACGTTCCGCGGGCTCTGGAGGCATTTGCACGCTATCGGCAGCTCGATCCGAGCTCGAAGCTGACGCTGCGGCTGGTGGGCGTTTCGTCCTCGGCTGCGCATTTCCGCAGCATGGCCGAGCGACTTGGGATGGCAGAGTCTCTGGTGATTGAGCCGTTTCTCGATGAGGCCGACCTGCAGGGGCTGTACCAGAGAGCTCGGTGCGTGCTGATTCCCTCGCAGATGGAAGGGTTTGGGATTCCGGCGCTCGAGGCGATGGTCTCGGGAGCGCCGCTGGTCAGCTCGAAGACGTGGTCGCTGCCGGAGGTGGGTGGAGACGTTCCGGTGTATGTCGACCCCGTGGACGTGGAGGCGATGGCAAGGGCCCTGCTTCGCGTGTGTACGGATGCGGCGTTCAGCGAAGAGCTGAGCCGACGCGGGCTGGAGCGCGCGGAGATGTTCCATCCAGACAAAGTGGGCGCGGAGGTTTCGCGCTTCTGGAGCGAGTTGCCGGCGATGTATCGATCGTGGACTGCGCGATAGACCGTCGAATCTGAAGAGATGGATCTAGTTCGGCGTGCTCGGGGGCGGGCAATGCAGGCGCCACATGTAGAGGTAGCTTCGTGAGGACTTGAAGTGGGAGAGATCGCCGAAGCGGGCCACCTGATCCGCAGCGTCGACGGAGATCTGTGGCGCCTTGTATTGGCTCAGGTTGGGATGGATGGTATCGACGAGATGCGAGGTGTAGTTGCCCAGGTCCGGCTCATAGGAGACGAGAAACTGTGCGCCATGCTCGCAGAGGAAGGAGTGGACGTCGGCTTTTTCCCTGAGAAGAGCGAGGTATTCCTGATCACCGACCAAACCTTCGAGCTGCAGGACGTGTCCTGGGTATTGGAAAGCGAAGTTGCCGGCGTGATCTCCCATGGCGATGATGGAGGCGTTGAGGAGGTCTCTGGACTCATGGATGGCAAGTTGATTGATGCGCTCTGGACCGAAGCGTCGATTGGCGCGCTGCTGCGCGACCTGCCGGACAAAGACAACCATGGCGAGGAGGACGGCAGCGGCGAGCGCGACATAGCGCAAGTTCAAAGAGAACCGAGGAAAGAGGTGGCGGTCACAGGCGAGAAGCAGGGCCGGGGCGCAGGCAACGTAGAAAAGGAGGATGGGGAAGTTGTACCAGGGCCAGACCACCCAGGACGACAAGAACTCCAGGCGAACAAAGAAGAGAGTCATGCCGATGCTGAAGGCGAGCAGGATGGCGCGAGGGACGCGAGAGGGCACGAGGGGGAGAAGCAGCGGGGCGACGGGGATGAGAAGCAAAAGTGCGCGGAAGACGAAGATGGGATCTTCCCTGGAGTGAAGGATCTGGTGCAGAAGCGCGTGATTGATCTGCAGGCCGCCTAAGGCCTTGACTTCGCCGGAGATGGGAAGAGCCGAGGAGAAAAAGTAGAGGTTGACGAGCATGTACCCGAGGCCCAGAACCACGAGCACGCCCAGCGAGACGGCGCGCCGTCTCCAGGAGGTGGACGCAAAGAAGAGCTGCGGGAGGATGAAGACGACGGCGTCGATGCGGGCGGCGATGGTCGCGGCGGCCACGCAGCCATCCACGAGGCCGGCGATACGATCGTTGGAGAAGCGGCGTGTGGAGGCGAGGGTGAACAGGCCATAGCAGCAGGCGAGAGCGGTGGTCTCCATGCCATTGAACGCGAACATGGAGATGACGGCGAAGAGGCCAGTGGTGTAGAGAAGGTTGAGCAACAAGCCGGGAAGGTTGGCGACAAGCAGAAGCGACCAGAGCGCGCCGAAGCCAAGGGAGAACTCGATGCAGCGGGTGATGAGCATCGACGGACCAAGGAGCCGGTACTGAAGGGCGACGATGCCGAGCCAAAGGGGGTGATAGCCGTTGGTGAGCGTGATGCCGTCAAAGGTGCTCTGCCCGGAGGAGACGAGATGCCGAGCAACGAGGAAGTAGTAGTAGGCGTCGTCCTGGAAGGCTGTGCGGTGAACGCTCAGGTGCTGCAGGAAGAGACTTCGTGCGCAGAGCAGGGCAAACAGGCAGGTGCAGGCAGCGACGTTCAGCCATGAAAATTCAGTTTTGTCTGTTCGGCTGAGCAGGCTATCGCTTCGTGTGGTCATCGTTCGTCGGGTCTCGAGAGGTCAAGGGTGTTTGGCCAGCGAAGCGTTGTTCTCAGACCGAAAGGAGGAAGGGTGTTCGCCGGGCTAAGTGGAGGCGGCTGTTTGATGGAGTCAGGTCGGGTACAGCAGGGATCGACAGTGGCGATACCTGCGTCTCTGTTGGTAGTAGAAGCAGTCTGAAGTTGTGGCAGACGAGGGAGGTAGCCAGCAACGCGTCAGTGTCTGTGCGTATGTCCTAGTCCGATGCAAGATAGGATCGCTTGCGTTGCAATCGGGGCGGGCGGGTGCGATGTTTCTCTGGACGAACTCAGGCAAAGGCGACCTGGTCCTGCTGCTGCGAGGCGGGCTCCGGGGTTTCAGTCTGTGCGACACGAAGGCGATTGCGCTCGATCCTGAGTGCGACGAGAGCGATCATGAAGAGGGTGGATCCCAGATGGCCGGGTTCGAAGAGAAAGCTCTCATCGAGGTTATAGATCACCGTCATGCCGACGATCGCTAAACACCACTCGACGTAGCGCAGCTGATCGCGGTCATTGGATTGGAAGAGGCAGAAGAAGGCGTCGCGAAACGCAAAGACGAAGAGCAGAAGAACGATGGCGAGGCCGGCGACGCCGGTCTGGAGCGTGATGTCCAGAAAGCCATTCTGAGCCTGCGCCAGGGCCCAGGTGACAGCGAGGATGATCTGATAGCTCTCCCCCTGAAAGCCGAGCCAGAACGCCTGATAGCCGTAGCCGAGCAGAGGGCGCTTTGCGATGGAGTCGAGGACGGCGCTCCAGATCTCCGTGCGGCCGGTCAGCGTCGGATCTTTGCCGAGCAGGGCGAAGAGTGCGCCTGATTCGGTGATGAGTAAGAACCCAAGAACGGCAAAACCGAGCAGTGCCAGACAGCACGCGACGACGTAGTCGCGTTTGCGCGCGGGGCGCAGAACCCAGAAGACGGATTTGTAGCCAAGATAGAGGGCGAGCATGACGTACGAGGTTGCCGCGAAGGAGAAATAGAGCGCAACGGGGCAGACAAGGATCATCGACCAGGTGACGAAGCGAAGCCATCGGGTACGTGGGCGATAGGTGAGAGCGACGGTCATGAAGAGCACGACCATGTTGCCGAAGCGGTTTTTTGCGCTGTAGATGCCCTTCCATGCCGGGTAGTGGCCGCCGACGGTATCAATACCGTACTGCGGCATGACGATTGCAAAGAAGATGCTGGTGAACAGGGAGATGGCCCCGAGGACGAGCAGGAACTCAAGCACCTCTTCCATGGTGAAACGCGCGAGCATATAGAAGACGAGCAGCGTTCCACCAAGAAGAACGGCGCCCGAGCTGATGGTGCGGGTGATCTGCTGCGACACCGGAAAGAGGATGATGGCGAGGATCGGGAAGGCGATCAGAAGTTTGATCTGCTGTGTGAGGCCACGGATGAGCGTGGGCATGCGGCTGACGTAGAACATGCAGGCGAGAAAGGTGGAGAGCTTGATGAGGCGATCGACCATGCCGCCCGCCGGGGAAGACTGCACGGCGCGCATATTCACGTCTTCGGTCGAGAACGGGGAGACGCCCCCGAGCGAGATCCAGATGATGAGAAAGACGAGGCACCAGGTCGAGACAGCCGACCAGATACTCCCGCGTGGCGCGGACGCGTCGTCTTCAGAGAGAGCGGATGCTGATCGCGGCGATGTCTCGAGAGTGGAAGAGGTCACGAGGGCTCCGGGGAACACTAGTGCGTGTACACGACGGCCGACGCCGCGGAGGCGAGGATAGCCTGCCCGTTGACGGCGATGTTTCGGAGGAAGCTGAAGGGAACGTACACAACGTCATCGGCGGAGAGCACTACGTCTGGCTGCTTGCCCTTCTGCATGGCGGGAACAGGAAGATCGATCTCCTGGACGCCATCGCCCGTGCGGCGGATCAACTTCGAACTGCCGGTTGCAGCCGAATGGTTTGGCGATCCTGCGAGGGCGAGAGCCTGAAGCACGGTGATCTCCGAGGTATTGGTGTTTACGGGGTAGCCGCCGGGCTTGAGGACATCTCCGAGAACGTAGACGATGGCAGCCCTGGGCACGATGACGGTGTCGCCGGGGTAGACGAACGGATCGTCTCCGAGGGCCTGCGCGGAGTTGTTGGAGTAGAAGTACTCGACCTTGTGGGTCGGGTCGCCGTTGCGCTGGACGGTGATGTGGCGATCGGCGATGTCGGTTAAGCCACCGGCGAGCGCAAGAACGTCGACGAGCTTGCGCCGTGTGTCGATTTCATACTGGCCGGGTTTGAGGACCTGGCCCATCACGGAGGCGTTTTGTGTCGCGTAGCTTTCGACGCGTACGGAGACCTGGGGATGGATCATGACCTGGCTGGCGATGAGCTTGTCTTCAATGGCCTTGCTGGCCTGCCCGGGCGTAAGGCCGCGGACGTCGACGTCGCCGACGAAGCTGAGGTGGACGTCTCCAGCATCGGTGACGCGGACGCGCTGCTCCATCTCCGGGGTGTCGTAGACGAGAACGTGGAGGAGATCGCCAGAGCCGATGAGCAGGCTTTCTTTTTGCGCAAAGGCGCGCGGAGCGCCGCAGAGAGTGAGCATCAAGAGCAAGAGAAGCATCTGCTTCATGGAGGGTGTCCCCTTTCTGATCGCTGGTGCGACGTGGGTCAAGACTTTCTTTTGCGCACCGGACCGTGTGCTCCTGTGGAGCGCCGCGCCAGGCAGCGGGATGTCCTGAGCACCCTGTGCCTGGATCTCACACGGAGACGACGCGATCGGTGGATCGGTCATGAGGTCGGTCATGCTCGAGAGATCTTCGGCGCGTAGGTGTAGAACTTATGGCCGGAGGACGGGGCCTGTTTGACCCCGTTCAGGACGATATTGACCTTGTGATTGTGATCAGTCTGAACGTCAGCGAGCATCTGGTAGCTGCGTTCCAGGGCCGAGAGCAGCGTCTTCTGATACCAGGCGACGAGCAGGACGGAGTCCACCATGGTGCTGAGAATGACGGAGTCGGTGACGGGCAGAACGGGTGGCGCGTCGAGCAGGATGACGTCGTAGTATTGCTGCCACTGATTGAGGAGATCGGTCATGCGGTCAGACGAGAGCAACTCTGCGGGGTAAGGGGGAAGTGGACCCGCCGGCAGCACATCAAGTCCGTCCACTCCGGGAGCGGGCACGATGAAGACACTGCCGTCGCCCTCGTTGGACAGGCCGGCGAGCGCGGTGCTGAGACCGGCTTCGACGTTTTCCATGCCGAGATCGCGGTGCAGGCGTGGATTGCGCAGATCCGCATCGCACAGAAGCACGCGCTTGCCCTGCTGGGCGAAGAGGATGGCCAGATTCCAGCTGATGAAGCTCTTGCCTTCGCCGGCAACGGAGCTGGTCACGAGTACTGTCCTGGGTGGGTTGCCGCTGCGCGAGAGCAAGAGAGAGGTGCGCAAGGAGCGAAGCGACTCTACGTATAACGAGCGCGAGTTTCCGAGCGCAGGAAGCGCGGCTAAAGGAGAGGTAGAGAGTGAGCTGAGGGCGGGCACCTGTTTTTCGTAGGGAAGGACACAGAGCGGTGTCGCGCCGACCTCGCGGGAGATCTCACGTACGCCCTGAATCTTCGTATCGGTGACGTCTCGCAGCAGAGCTGCCGCGATGCCAACGATGGCGCCAGCGATCATCGAGCCTGCGAAATAGAGCAGCACCATGGGCTTAGCGGGCTTGTCAGAGGGCCGACCCGGATCCACGATCGAGATGTTGGTGGAGCGAAGACCAGCGACCAGGCCAGACTCCTTGAGGCGACGCAGAAGATCTTCGTACAGAGATCGAGTCTGGTCGGCCTCCTGGCGGACGAGCTGATATTGGATGGTTTTGTCGTTGAGGGCTTCCGCGTGTGATTCCTCGGTGTGGAAGTCGTCAAGGGTCTTCTGTTCGGTTTCGGTAGCGACGATGTAGTCATTGTGAGCGCGGCCGGCGACCCGTGTGACTTCCGCCTTGATGGCCTGTTGGACGCCTTCGAGGTTGCCTTGCAGCTCATTGACCTTAGGATAGGCGGGTCCGAACTTTGCCTTCATCTCCTGCAACTGCCCGAGCAGGGTGGACTCCTGCAGGCGGAGGTTCTGGATGAGGGTGAGGGAGCTGGCCACGGTGCTGGAGCTGGCGACGACGTTGCCGCTCAGATTCGAGATCTGCTCGGGATCGCCGGACTTGACGACGTTGTAGATGGCGCCTTTAAGGATTCGGTTCGACTGCGCCTGGGCAAGAGACTGCGTGACCATCTGCAAGCGATCGAGGGTGGGGCTATAGACCTGATCCTTCCCTTGCCGATCGACTTCACCAAGAGCAAAGACGCCGGTTTCCTGCCGGAGCTTGACCAGCTTGTTCTGGAGCGCTTCGGTCTGGGCACGCAGGTCGCCCAGCTGGTTATTAAGCCAGGACGATGCCTGCATGGTCGCGTCATAGCGGGACTGGTAGCTGGACTCAATGAGACCCTGCAGCAGGTGATTGACGACGGCGGCGGCAAGCTGCGGGTCCGGGCTGAGGTACTGGACGTCGATCAGGCGTGTGCCGGGGATAGGCTTGACGGTCAGCTTGCTATGGAAGATCCGCAGCACGGTCATGCGGCGATGCGGAGAGTCTTCAAGGGCGGCCCCTTTCGGGTCAGCCTTTCCTCCTGGACTGAGCATCCCGAAGACCCAGCCGATGGGATTCCATTTTTCTTTGTAGTCGGAGGTCGACTCCAGATTGAGTTCCTTGATGACATGCAGGGCTAGCGAGTCTGACTCGAGGATCTTGGCCTGTGTCTGCAACATCATGTTGGTCTCCAGAGCGTCGGACGGAGACTCGGTTCCGCTCTGCAGATTGAGAGAGCTGACGGATTCTTTCTGGACTTCAATCTCTCCGGTGGCGCGATAGCGACGCGTCGCGAAGGCGATCGCGACGACGGCGAGGAGCAGGAAGACAAGGATCGTGGTGTAGATGAGGCGCTGTCTTCGCCAAAGCATCATGCCGAGTTCACGGAAGGTGAGCTCGGACGCGGAAGAAGGCCTGGGGGCTACGACGAGCCTTGGAGATTGGAGAGAGAGCTTATCCAGAACAAGATCCTTTCCGGTGTTCATCGGACACAAGGTTGTCTCGTGCGCGAGAGCAAAAAGCGGCCAAATTTGGCTGGTTATCTGATTGTACTGCAGAGCAGAGGGGAAACCGGAGCGAGAGAGCAGGTCCGCGTTTGCGCAAGCCCTTGAATTAGTAAGTACAAATGTTGACTTACTTTTAGACGGGCCGGCTGAGCACTGTCGCGAAACGATCCTTGAGTTTCAGGAACGGTGCTTCCAGATAGCGATAGGAGGTGAACGCGAGCAGGACCGTGACGACAAATCCCGCTCCCTTCGCGGCTAACTGGGCCATTCCGGAGACGGGATGAATGACTGCCTTTGCGATGAGAATGCCAGTGAGGTGCCAGAGATAGAGACCGTAGCTTACTTTCCCTAAGCGAACGACCCAATTACTGACGAGAAGTCGACTGCTGCTGTACAGGCAGGCGTAGAGCATGGCTCCGGCGGCGAGCGAGACCATCAAGCGACCGGGGACTTCACGGAAGCTGATGGGACCTGGCTGATCTGTGAGCCAAGCGGAGGCGACGACCCAGGCAACGATGGAGACGATCATGATCGTGAGCCGCCATGCGGCCTTTGGCCGAGGGATCTGGTCGGCGAAGATCGCGAGAAGGATACCGAGGGCGAGCGAGTCACAGCGCGAGGTGCTTCCGTAATAGATATAGCCGTTACTGACACCGGTGATGACGAAGATGACGCGAAACACAGTTGCGATGGCGAAGGTAATGAGGGCGGCGATGATGATGCCGCGACGCTCGAGTCGTTGCACTATGACAGGCCAGACCAGATAGAACTGCTCTTCAATGGAGACGGTCCACAGGGGAAATGCGATGGACTCCGGCCGGCCAAAGACCGCATGGATCCAGTTGCCGATGAAGAAGACATAGGCGACGGCGTAGAACCATGGCAGGTGCTGCCCCGGAATGGTGTGGGCGAAGACCAGGCCGAGAGCAATGATGAGAAAGTAGAGCGGCCAGATGCGCAGGATGCGGCGCATATAGAAGCGGCGCAGCGAGATCTCTCCCGTTTCATTGCGCTCTTTTAGAAGAAGTGAGGTGATGAGGTAGGCGCTGAGCGCGAAGAAGAGGTCGACGCCTCCGGTTCCGGCTTTGACGAGGGCTCCCCAAAGCCAGGGCAGCGGAAGATGCAAGCTGCGATAGAGTGGCGCACCAAAAGGGAGACTGTGGGAGACGAAGACGCCGAGAAAGGCGTAGAAGCGCAGGCCATCCAGCTCCGGGCGATAGAAGCGCTTTCCTGCAACGACGGCGGCGGGCGGTTCTGCTTCAAGGAGGACACTTTTCAAGTAGCCCAAATGCCGCCTTCCTCTCTGAGCTGTTTTCACAATCCTATATTAGAAACAGGAGCGAGGAAGGCGTTTTGGGAGTTACGACGAGGGGCAAACGTAACCTGTCATCACTCATTCCGCGTGGTCAGTGGAGCGGGCGCGGTGTATAGAAACGTGCCGCCCGGATTGCTGGACGGGGGTGCTTCAGGATCGCACGGGCGCACCTTCAAAGGCGTTCAGGAGGGCCTGGAATGCGGGTTTCGGCTGTCCCGTTGTATCGAAGGGAAGCGGTCTGACCGCGGTTCCATCGTTTCTCGGCGCGAAGCCACCGATCCAGCTGTAGGCATCAAGAAGGCCCCAGGTCACGATGCCTTTGACGGCAGGCTGACGAAGCGTTGACGTGAGGAACTTCGAATACATCGTCGCCACCGCTTTATCACGCGCGGCAATATCCGAGGGGAAAGCGACATCCTGTACATCGAGTTCTGTGATGAAGATCTTGAGCTTTCGTTTTGCAAGTTCAGCGAGAAAGGTTTCCCAACTCCGGTCGCCGATCAGATCGAGTTGATCTCCCCTGAGATGCGACTCAATGCCGACACCCTGGATGGGGACGCCACGCTTCAGCAGGTCATCAAGCAAGCTGAGCATCGCTTTGCGTTTGGCGATGCCGACACTGTCCGCATTCTCGATGTGGTTTTCGTTCCAGATGAGCATGGCTTTGGGATCGGCTGCTGCGGCGGCGCGGAAGGCGGTCTCAATGTAACCGGGCCCGATGTTGGTGAGCCACGGAGTTTTACGCAGGCCATCCGGTCGACCACTGCCGGGATCGAGCACCTCGTTGACGACATCCCAGGAGAACAGTTGACCAGCGTAGTGCCCGGCAACTTTCTGGATGTGCTCGAGCATGATCGCCTGCCCGTTGCCGGGATTGATCTGCTGTGCGATCCAGGTGGGGAGCGAGTCGTGCCACACCAGCGTGTGCCCGCGCACCTTGATGTTGTTTCCGGAGCAGAAGGCAACGAACTGATCGGCGTTGTTGAAGTTGTAGACTCCGCGCGCGTTGCTGAGGGAGTTCCACTTCATGTTGAACTCTGGCGTCGCGATATCACACTCAGTGATGAAGAGCTGCTTGTAGCTCGGGGATTGCGAGAAATATTTAAGGGCAAGGCTGGAACCAAACAGAAGGCCTTTACTCTGCCCGATCTGTTTGAGTGATGGCGGCTGCATTTGTGAGAGACCAAATCGATTTCCTATCGTCGTGAGGCCAACAGTGCTGATAGCCTTGAGTACATCCCTGCGTTCCATTTGTAATCCTCCGCCTTGCGTTCTGGTTGCTACGCCAAGCGATCCAACACCACTGTTGGACCTCGTTTTCGTGCTCACCTGATCGGATGCTGGTCAGAGCGCGATTGGCACAACGTCATCGCATCGCGCCCAATTTGTTGACTGGGAAGGTTGCAAGCCGGAGATCTCGCCAGCCTGATAAAGAGCTGTTTCTAAAGGGACGCGATGGCCGTCTCAAGGTTGCTTTCCGGGTGTTCCTTTCTTCTTTCTAAAGACTGATCTGACTTCACTTATGGGTTGTCCGCTGGCACGAACGGGGGATGGATCCGGCGGTGAGGTCCACCTACGGTACATGAAGGGAGGGGTCTGCCATGCCTATCTTGAGCTCGCATTCTGCGCGACCAAACTCACATCGCCGGTGCTGTATGAGCCGGATGCTGTTCACCTTTGTTCTTCTCGCTACAGGTTGCGGTGCGGGGATTCAATCTGCATCTGCAACCGCGTCTGGAAAGGCGCAGACAGTACTGACGGCACTGACGATCAGTGGTCCGATGCAGGTCCGTGTGGGCGGCAGCGTGCAGTTTGCCGCCGCCGGCGTGTCCAGCGGCTTGAGCTGGGCTGTGAACGGAGTGGTTGGCGGAAGCGCTGCTACCGGCAGTCTCTCGTCGTCGGGCCTCTATACGCCGGTGGCGGGTCTGGCAGGGAGCACGGTGCGGATCACGGCCGCTACCGCGACGCAGACCGCGACCGCGTTTAGCCTTGCGGTTCTCAATCCTCTTCCGACGATCTCGAGCGGGAGCGTGACGCAGGCAGCTGTGGGCGCGCCGTTTCTGGTCGACCTTCACGGCTCGGGATTTCTGCCGACATCAAAGCTGCAACTGGCTGGAACAGCTGGAAGCACGGTGTACGTGTCCGCGAGCGAACTGCGGAGCTCGATGACGCTTGCGTCGCCGCCCGCCACGCTGAATGTTTCGGTGTACAACGACAATGCGGCGCAAGCAGCGCCGGTTGCGGCGACGCTGAGTGTGACGGCTGCCCCGCTGGTGACGCTGACGCAGGCGACCCGCCTGCTGGATCAGACAAGCTTCGGACCGACGCTGGCGACGATTCAGCATGTACAGCAGGTAGGGCTGAGCGCGTATCTGGACGAGCAGATGAGCGCGTCTGCGACGCACATGCCGGCGATCCCGGTGCCGACGCCGCCGATTCCCACATGCCCGGACGCGACCTACCGATGTGCGCAGAGCTCGTTCTGGAAGAGCGCGCTTTCGGCGAACGATCAGTTGAGACAGCGCGTTGCGTTTGCCTGGAGCGAGATCTTCGTGGTCTCGACGAACTCGGTCAATGCACGGGCCATTCCGGGTTACCAGAACATGCTGGCGGATTCGGCGTTCGGCAACTTTCGCACCTTGATGGACAGGGTTGCCACCTCTCCGGCGATGGGGTCTTACCTGAACATGCTCGACAGTGGAGCGCCGAATAACGGGGAGATTGCGAACGAGAATTTTGCACGGGAGTTTCTGCAGCTGTTTACCACCGGCACGTACCTCCTGCATCCGGATGGAACCCTGAATCTGGACAGCTCTGGACGGCCACAACCGGTGTATACACAGACGCAGCTTCAGGCCTATGCGCGCGTGTATACGGGATGGACTTTTGCCAACGGCGTGGGCGGTCCTCCGACACGTTTTCCGAACGGGCTGCCCAACTTCGATCAACCGATGCTGCCCTTTCCTGCGGCGCACGATACCTCGCAGAAGCTTCTGCTGAGTGGCGTCACGCTGCCGGCGGGGCAGACAGCACAGCAGGATCTGGAGGCCGCTCTCGATTCCATCTTTCAGCACCCGAACGTAGGTCCGTTTGTCTGCCGCCAACTGATCCAGCACCTGGTTACGAGCAGCCCCTCGCCGGCGTACGTGAGCAGGGTGGCGGCCGTCTTCAACAATAATGGCTCTGGTGTGCGAGGGGACATGAAGGCGGTCCTGCTCGCGATCCTCAACGACAACGAGGCTCGTGCAGCGGACACGAACGCTTCTGTGGACGGCGGGCATCTGCGTGAGCCGATTCTGTACCTGACCGGGATTCTGCGAGGGCTGCAGTCCACGAACACCGATGCACAGGGCCGATACGACTATCTCAGCAGTTACACCGCGGATCTGGGACAGACGCCGTATGCCGCTCCGAGTGTCTTCAACTTTTTTCCGCCGAGCTATGTTATTCCCGGAACGAAGTCGAACGCGCCTGAGTTCGCGCAGGAGAACACGGCGACAGCGATCCTACGCATGACACTGGCCGACACGATCGTGCGAAATCATCTTCGCTCGATGTCGACGGATATGAGTGCGCAGAGTGCGCTGGGCAAGATCGCCTCGCAGACCGGGAAGGCTGCAGCGGATAGCGCCAACCTGGTTGAATCTCTGAACATTCTGTTCCTTCACGATCGCATGCCGGACGCGATGAGGACAGCGATCACAAACCAGGTCGAGCAGATTCCGGACATCGGGCAGCGCGTCCGTTTTGCCACCTGGTTGGTTATCAGCTCGAACTTCTACAAGGTCGAGCACTAGTCCCGCAGCGATCCATCCCGCTCTACCCAATCTATTTCGATAGAAGAGGACACTCCTATGAATGCAGGTCGACGCAGTTTTATTCGTTACACTTCGCTCGCAGCTGCCGGAAGTCTTGCCGGTCTTCGTCCCTTCGGCGCGCTCAACGCCCTCGCGCAATCTTCGTCCGCAACCTCGGACTATAAGGCTCTGGTCTGTATTTTTCTTTTTGGCGGAAATGACTCGAATAACATGCTGGTTCCGTTCGATACGACGGGCTACAACAACTACGCGAAACTGCGGGGTCCGCTCGCGCTTGCAAAAGGGAACCTGCTTCAGCTGGGATCACTTCCCGACTTTGCGCTGAACAGCAATCTGCCGGAGATTGGCGGGCTGGTCGACCAGGGAGCAGCGGCTCTGATTGCGAATGTGGGCACGCTGGTGCAGCCGACGTCGCGGGCGGATGTCACGGCGGGGCTCCACCTGCCGGCGAATCTGTTCAGCCACGAAGATCAGCAGCTGCAATGGCAGAATGCGGCGCAGGACGCGACCACGGCGACGGGCTGGGCGGGTCGGATGGGCGACGTTCTTGGTGGAAGCTATAATGGCTATTCGACGATTCCCATGGTGACGTCAGTCGCTGGCGATACATTGTTCTGCAATGGGTCGGCGAGCATGCCGCTGGCGGTAAGCCCTGGCAATCTGAGTGGTGTGAGCTGCGGCGAAGGGTACTATGGCTGCCAGGCCCGCAGCGCGATTGCGCAGAGCTTTCTCGGGTTCAACAGCGGGTTCAGCCTGGTGCAGGCGGACAACGCGATTACGACGGATGCGTATCGCTATTCGAAGATTCTTTCGGACGCGGTGAGTTCCAGCTCTCCTCTGGCGACGAGCTTTCCGGGCGGTAATCCGCTTGCAACACAGTTGCAGCAGATCGCGCAGTTGATCCAGGTACGGCAGAGCTTCGGGGTGAAGCGGCAGATCTTCTTTGCGGGCATTGGAAATTTCGATACGCATGCAAACCAGATCGCGCAGCAGAACGTGCTGCTCGGCCAGATCTCTTCGGCGATGGCGGCGTTCTACCAGGCGACGCGGGAGATGGGAGTTGCGAACAACGTGACTGCGTTTACGATGTCGGACTTCTCCCGGGCGCTGCAGCCAAACTCAAACAGCGGCAGCGATCACGGATGGGGAGGCCACCACATGGTCGTTGGCGGTGCGGTGCGTGGCGGCAAGATGTATGGGACGTTCCCGACGCTCGCGCTGAACGGGCCGGATGATTCGGGTCAGAACGGCCGCTGGATTCCGACGACGAGTAGTGTGCAGTATGCGGCGACACTGGCTTCCTGGTTTGGTGTCAGCACGGCGCAGCTCAGCACGATCTTCCCGAATGTTGGATCGTTCAGCAAGACGAATCTTGGCTTCGTGTAGAGGTTCGGCAGCATGACTATCGGCTTATGAGGCGAAGGTACGGGGGAGGCTCTTGAACAGGGCCTCCAGCCTCGCCGTCTGCCGGTGATGATCGAAGTGCTCGGTCACGCGGGTTCGTCCCGCCTGACTGAAGCGACGCCAGAGATCAGGATCGGCGAGCAGACGGGAGATGGCTGTGGCCAGCTGATCGGGATTCTGTTCTTCGACGAGCAGGCCGGTCTGCTCGTGGATGACGGCCTCCGGGATGCCGCCGGAGCGAGTGCTCACGACGGGCAGCTGCATCGCCTGCGCCTCCAGAAAGACGATCCCGAAGCCCTCGGCGTCTCCGGTGGAGGCGACGACGCTGGGCACGGAGAAGACGCGCGAGCGCGCCATCCAGTCCACGACGACGGCTGGCGGTTGTGCCCCGAGGAAGCGAGCGCGGACGCCGAGGCGTGCGGCTTCGGCTTCGTGAGCGGCTCTGAGAGGACCATCTCCAATCACAACCAGCTCCGCCGCACTGTGCTGTTGCTGTACCGCGGCCATGGCACGGATCAGGACGGCACAGCCCTTCTTTTCGACGAGCCGACCGACAAAGAGCACGACGGGTTGACGAGGGATTTCCGGCTCGGGGTGAAAGCGCTGCACATCCATGCCCATGTAGTGCACGAGCGTGCGATCGGAGGGATAGCCAACCTCGAGAGCTCGCTGTCGCACGTATTCCGAGCAGGTGAGGAACAGGGCTCCGCGGCGTTGGAGATCCGTTCGGCCTGCGAGGTAGTTGCGACCCAGGCGCGTGCGACCGATGGCCTCATCGGTCATGGTGACGTCGTAGCCGTGAAGCGCGGTGACGAGGGGAATGTTGAGGGTCCTGGCCAGGGGCATTGCAGCAAAGCCGTCGAGGGCGAAGTGTGCGTAGACGAGGCGCGGGTTCTTGGCGCGAAGCTGCTGCAGAAGGGAGCGGGAAGGACCGAGCGCGCGGTAGCGCAATTCCTGCAGTCGGCCGAGGGTTCCACCTTCGTTGGCAACCCAGCTCTGGCCTGCTGGCAGATCCTGACCCGGCATGCGCCGCCACCCGAGGAAGAAGGGAGAGAACTGCTGGAGTGCTGCGGCCTGGGTGGTGATGAAGGTCTCAGACCGAGGCAGCAGCTGGATGCGGAAGATCAGCGCGCTCTCGTTCATGCGGTCTTCGTCGTGGCACGACGACCTTTGCTGGCTGCGATCACGCTTTCATAGATGTGTTCGTACTGCGGAGCGATGCCGCCCCAGGAGAAGCGGGTGGTTGCGGCGCGGGCTGCGGCTGCCATGAGTGCGAGCGCCTCGGGTGAGAG
Source organism: uncultured Acidobacteriaceae bacterium (assembly GCA_964242875.1). Taxonomy (GTDB): domain Bacteria; phylum Acidobacteriota; class Terriglobia; order Terriglobales; family Acidobacteriaceae; genus Edaphobacter. Next base: position 206 of record CAXTCB010000050.1, on the reverse strand, counting down.
GGCAAGAGCCTCTGCAAGACCGGCGGAGAGGCCGGTGGCGTCGGCATCGACCAAGAAGCCGCTCACGCCGGGCTCAATCACGTCGGGATGGGCGCCAACCGCGGTGACGACGGGAACCGTTCCCGTGCTCATCGCCTCGATGGTGGACAGACCGAAGCCCTCGTAGGCGGAGGCGGAGACGAAGAGGTGGGCGCGTTGAAGCAGAT
>CAXTCB010000049.1:0-21382 GCA_964242875.1 uncultured Acidobacteriaceae bacterium | reverse complement strand
AGGTGATCCTTTGCAGAGACTGCCTGTTGACCTCCGCTGATAGTTCAGCTCCCGGCGCAAACCCGCCACGCGCGAACCATGAAAGAGAAAGAAAATAAGAGCAGTCTTGGTAAGTGAGCATAGGTTCATTTGTTGCGCGAAGTCAACGCCTTTTCTTCATCGTTTTGCGCGTACTGCACGCAAATGTGCAGAATGACGAACCTGCGCTGCCGCAAGTACACTTCTTCCACTCAGTCACTTGCCCGCGAGGAGAAGAACTTTGGCTCAGAAAACACAGGATCGCGCCAATCAGATCCTCCACTTTCTCCTGCAGCGAGGAAAATGCAGCGTCGACGATCTGGCGGCGCAAGTGGATACCTCCGCTGCCAGCGTTCGTCGCGACCTCACAAAACTTGAGCATCGTGGTCTTGTTCATCGAACCCATGGCGCGGTTGAACTTGCCGGCAAGATGACCTATGAGCCATTCCGTTTCGACGCCGCTTTTCCCCTCCGCGAAGAGCGCTTCGCGGACGAGAAGCGACGCATCGCCATTGCTGCCGCCGAGCTCGTTCAGGAAGGAGAGACGATCGCCCTGGCTCCCGGCACAACCACTACGCAGGTAGCACGCAGCCTGCGTCATCGCACCAACCTCCATATCGTCACCAGCGCGGTCAACATCGGCATGGAGCTCTCAAGCCTGCCGTCGCTTCAGGTCACGCTCACTGGCGGATCCGTGCGCTGGCCGGGAGCCTTCTCCATGGTCGGCAAGACTGCTTACGAAGCCATCGAGCGGCTCTTCTTCGATATTGCCTTTCTCGGCGTTTGCGGCGTTCACCCCGAGCATGGCGTCACCGTCATCGAACCCGACGAGGCCTTCCTGCTTCGCGCCATGGTTCTGCACGCCAAACGCGTCGTCATCGTCGCGGATTCGAGCAAACTCGGGACCTACAGTGCAGCCGGCATCTGCTCCCTGAAGGAAGTCCACACCATCATCACTGACGATGGTGTGGAGGGGGACACGGTCAATGCCCTGGAGCGGCTCGGCGTACAGGTCATGGTGGTGTAGCCCTGCAGTGACTGCGAACCCTCGTCTCGGTCTACCAGTCATTCTTCTGCACTAGCTTCGGCTGCTTGCCTTGTCGTCCAGCCAGCAGCCAATCAAGCCGCGATTGCACATCTTTGTCCCGCATCTCACCTTCGATCTTCCCGATCACCGTTCCGTTCTCGTCAAGCACCAGCGTCGCCGGCACCAGCTCGCCAAGCTCGAAGGCCGCCAGTGTCTGATCCGTAGCGCCAGTCCACACCGGCATGCGCAGACCGCGCTTTCCTATCAGAGACGGGATCTTCTCCCGGGTCTCAGGTGCGTCCAGCGAGATAGCAATAAACGCGACTCCACGCGGCGTGTAGGCGTCAGCAAGCTTCTGCAGTCGTGGCATCTCCTCTTTGCATGGGCCGCACCAGGTAGCCCAGAAGTTCACGACAGCAGGGTGTCCGCGCAGCTCATGCAGGTCGTGCACAGATCCATCCAGTGCCTTGAACTTTGGTGGTTCGCTTTGCGCGAGAGCAGGGTGCAGCTCCATCCGCAGCACGAAGAAGAGGACAGCGCAGCAAAGGACGAGTGTGCTTCTCATGTAGTTACGTATTCCTTTTTGAGTCCAGCGGTGGATCTCAAGTATGCCGCTCAGGAGAAGCGCTCGCCTCCACCAATCTGAGGAGGAAAAGATCGCTCTGTTGACGGGCGCGCGTAGGGTCTCAAGCGAGTCTAATGGCCCACCATCATGACCTTCTCCACTCTTCTCGCCGCCACCGTGTTCCGTCTGTCTGTCGCTGTTCTGTGTTTGCTGGCAGCTCCCGCGCTCGCACAAGGATGTCTGGCGGCCCATACCAACACGTCCATGCAAGGCTGCCTGATGGATCGTCCGAACTCAGTCGGTGACCTGCTGCGAAATCATCCCCTCACCATTGAAGTAGACTGGCGCTCCTTCAGCTCTTTCCGTCACTTCAGCGGGGAAAAAGAAAATGTGCAGCGCGCTTTGCTGAACACGCAGATCAAGAACCATCAGAACCTCTACAACATCAGTGCCGATCTGCAGCTCACTCCACGCTGGTCAGTCAACGCCTTCGTTCCCGTCTTGCAGGGAACGCGCAATCAGAAATATCCGCCGTACGGCGTCTTCGACATCGCAGGTGTGGGCGACATGATCGTTGGCGCGCAGGCATGGGTGCTTCGCCCGCCGGCCGAGAACGGCGGCAACATCGCCTTGAGTGCCGGGCTCAAGCTACCGACCGGCTTGAATGATGGAATGGGGACGGGCCGCCTGGCAAACGGAACCGTACAAAAAGTCGTCGCCGATCAATCCCTACAACCCGGCGATGGCAGCTGGGGCTTTACTCTCGGCACGCAGGCCTACAAACAGACTTACTTCCACACGACCGGCTACTTCCAAGGATCCTGGCTCTTCAATCCGAGAGACACAAATGGCGTTCCTACATTCCGCACTCAGAAAGGCGAGGGCGTGATGTCCGTGACAGACCAATACCTGTTTCGCGCTGGTCTCTCCCGTCATGTGCCTCACGCTCGAGGGCTGGCGGCGAGCTTCGGCGGTCGCATGGAAGGAATCCCGGTGCGCGACGCCTTCGGCAAGAGTGACGGCTTCCGCCGGCCTGGCTACATCATCTCGATCGATCCCGGCGTTCAATACCAGCATGGCCGAACCATGCTCGCCGTTACCGCGCCCTGGGCTGTTCAGCGTAATCGGCGCGCCAGCGTGACGGATCTCGCAAACGGAACCCACGGCGACGCCGCCTTCGCGGACTACGCCGTGATCGCAGGCCTTTCGCACACCTTCTAGGCGCTTCCAATGGACCGCTTCTCCCGGGCAGCTCGAGATCTCGGGCTGCTCCGCCTGGCTTCCGCTCTCGCCACCGATGGGCGTAGCCTGTGCACAGACACCCAGCATGATGCAGCGACTCAGACGAACAATGGATCCGCAGAGAGCCGCGAAGAGCACGCGCGGCTTCTGCGCTCTCATATGTGCTCTGGTGTGTCTCATTCCCTCATCTCTCCCGGCGCAGGTGACCCGGCACTTCGGCCACCAGGCATGGACGACCGAGGATGGTCTGCCGCAGAACAGCGTTCATCAGGTGTTACAGACGCACGACGGCTATCTCTGGATCGCGACCGAAGGCGGCCTCGCCCGCTTCGACGGTCTCAGCTTCACCGTCTTTCGCCATGAAGATCAGCCGGGGTTTCCCAGTGACGACATCGCCTGCCTCGCGGAAGACACCGAGGGTACGCTCTGGATCGGCACCACCGATGGCCTCCTCCGTTACCGCGACGGACACTTCACGCCGGTGGACCTGGGCAACATCGCCGGCCCGTCTTCCGTACATGGCCTCGCCGCGGCGGATGACGGCTCGATCATGGCGCTCACCTCCGCAGGAGTGACGCACATCGTTGATCGCCAGGCCGCGCCGCTGCAGCCTGGATCCGCGACGATCGAAACCATGGCGACCGCACCTGACCACAGCGTCTGGTTCACCGCAGGCAATCAGCTCCTGCAGTACAGCAGAGGACACCTGCTCCCTCGCGGTCAGCTTACGCTCGCGGGCCCGGCACTTGGCCTGCAGGTGGATGGTCATGGTGTGGCGTGGACTCGTTCCGCGCTTGGCATCTCGCCTCTGCATCCTGCTCCACTGCATGATCACCAGAGCCCCGCGATCACCGGCCTCGCGACTATCCTCCCACTCGCCTCTACCTTCTTTTACGACGACGTGGATGATCTCTGGATTGGCACCAAGCGCGGTCTCTTCGTGACGAGGACCTCCGGAGGTTCGCCGATTCAGGTCGCCGCGCTCGGCGATCGATCCATTCTCTCGATCAGTCGCGACCGCGAGGGTGATCTCTGGGTCGGTACCGAATCCGACGGCCTGCACATTCTTCGCACACAGAATGTCGAGGCTGTCAGCGGTCTCGGGGATCACCCCATCTCCGCTCTCGCGCAATCCACCGATGGAACCATCTGGATCGGCACGCGAGACGCCGGTTTACGTCTCTACCAACCATCAACGCGGGTCGGTTCCCCGCCCGCGGCGATCTCTCCGAGTCTCTCAAGTCCACTTGCCAGCGAGGTCGTCCTCTCTCTGGCAGCGGGCTCTCACAACGACATGTGGGTCGGAACGCTGGACGGTCTGAATCATGTTGATCACGGAGGCGTGGAGCGATACTCGTCTGCGGACGGCCTGCCCGACGATGTCATTCGCTCTCTGCTCGTTGACGACGATCAGTCGTTGTGGATTGGCACCCGCCGCGGTCTGGTGCACTGGCGGGGTGCGCGCGGTGCGCCCTTTCTGCAAGTCAGCCAGCTTCCGGGTGAGCTGATCGGCGCCATACTTCGTTCTCGCGAAGCCGGGCCCCCGTCCACGCCCAATCACCGCCTCTGGGTTGCGAGTCTGGATGGCCTCTCGTCGGTATCCGGTCCGGAGATCAGTCCGGTCGTCCGCAGTTACAAATTGAACTCTGGTTCGGAGTTCATCATTACCTCTCTGGCGGAGGACGCAGCGGGAACACTTTGGATAGGAACGCGCAATCATGGTCTCGCCGTGATGACCAGCTCCGGCCTTCAATCCTTGCCGCAGGCTAGCACTCCGAAAAATATCAATTCCCTCCTAGCGGACCCGCGTGGCTACCTCTGGATGGGAACGCCGCGCGGGATCTTCCGCGTCTCTCTCCATGACCTAGGGGAGTGCCTCTCTCATCCGGAGTGTGCTCCGCCCATTGCCCGCTTCGGCTACGCCGATGGCATGCCGACCGAAGAAACTTCCGCCAGCGGACATCCGGCAGCACTCCGGGCTCAGGATGGCACACTCTGGTTCGCGACCGCCAAAGGTGTTGCCACACTCAGCCCCGCTACGATGCATGAAAACCTCGTTCCTCCCCCCGTCACCATCGAGCGCTTCCTCATCGATAACCAGAGCGAAGCGTTCTCTTCGCGACCGCTCAAACTTCCATTCGGCCACACCAGCCTCTCCTTTGAGTACGCGGGTCTCAGCTTCGCAGCTCCCTCCCGCGTTCGCTATCGCTATCAACTCGAGGGCTTCGATAAGCTATGGACAGAGGCCGGTCCGCGCCGTACCGCGTACTACACCAATCTTCCTCCCGGCACCTACACCTTCAGAGTGCAGGCGGCAAACAGCGATGGCTTCTGGAATCGTACGGGCGCGGAGCTCAGGTTTACGATCCTTCCCCCGTTCTACCGTCGTGCCTGGTTCTACCTGCTGGTTGCGCTTGCGCTCGCATCCATCGCCTACGCGATCTACTATCTCCGCCTGCGTCGCCTGCGCTCCGAGTTTGACGCCGTCCTCGCGGAGCGCAATCGCATCGCCCGCGAGATTCACGACACGCTCGCTCAGAACTTCGTCGGCATCTCCATCCACCTGCAGATCGCCGAGCAGCTTCTTGCCGCGAACAACGCAGCCGCGACCAGCCATCAGCTGCAGCAAACGCACGCTCTCGTCCAGGAGGGCCTTAACGACGCTCGCCAGAGCATATGGGAGCTGCGCGCCAGTGCGGCGCAGGATAGTCTGCCCACGCGCATCACCCGCGCCGCTGAACGTGCAGCGCGCGATGGCCTCACGCCACAAGTAGAGATCGGCGGCATCTATCGTTCGCTTGACGCCGCCATCGAAAAAGAAGTTCTCCGCGTTGCGCAGGAAGCTCTTGCCAACGTCACCCGCCATTCCCACGCCTCCACCGTCACCGTCGAGCTTCGCTACGAGTCCGATCGTCTTCAGCTCGCGGTCATTGATAATGGCACAGGCTTTGATCCCGACGCTGTCTCTTCAACGGACGATCATTTTGGCCTGCAGGGCATGCGCGAACGCGCCGCTGCTCTCGCCGCAACACTCTCTGTCACCAGCTCTCCTGAAAGGGGCACCTCGGTCCGTCTGACCGTGCCCCTGCCCAGATCAGAAAGGCGAAGTTCATGACTGATCGCATCCGTATCCTCATCGTCGAAGATCACCACGTCGTGCGCAAGGGCCTCATGGCTCTCCTGCAGGCAAGTCCCGAGGTCGAGATTGTAGGCGAGGCCAGTGACGGCCTTGAAGCCATCGAGCGCTTCCACGCCCTCCAACCCGACATCACGCTGATGGACCTGCGCCTGCCAAAACTCGGCGGAGCCGACGTGATCACGCAGCTTCGCATCAGCGATCCCGCCGCTCGCTTCATCGTGCTCACCACCTTCGATGGCGACGAAGATATCTACCGCGCTCTGCAGGCTGGCGCAAAAGCCTACCTGCTGAAGGGAATGACCGTCGACGAACTGCTCACCACCATCCGTGTCGTCCATAGCGGCAAAGCACGCATCCCGGCCGCCATCGCTGAGAAGCTGGCGGAGCGAGTCAGTGGCCAGGAGCTTACGCCGCGCGAGCTCAGCGTCCTTGAACGCATCGTCGCCGGCCGCGCCAATAAAGAGATCGCCTCCGATCTGCATATCTCTGAAACCACCGTCAAATCGCACGTCAACAGCCTGCTGAGTAAGCTGGGAGTCGCGGACCGCACGCACGCGGCAACACTCGCCTTGCAACGCGGGCTCGTTCACCTGCCCTGAGGAACCCTCCGAATGACCCGCCGCTGCGCTCTCCTCTGTCTTCTTCTCCTCTGCTTGTCAGGCCCTCTCATCGCTCAGGGCAAGCCGGCATGGCGAGTCGCCACCTCACGCGAGCTCGAGGCCGCCCTGCCCGTCCGCGCTCCCGTCGAAAAAGAACATATCGAAACCGAGATGAGGACCGCCTCCGGCATCATCAACTCGGGAGGCCAGCTCATTGCAGGCGTCGTCATGATCACCGCCGGCTACTCTGCTGATGGCAAATACTCCCACTATCTGCTGGTCGATGATTCCATCGAACTCACCGGCTTCGTCCTGCCCCGCGGCCGCTATGTCTTTGGTTGGCGGCGCGAGAACGATTCCCTGCGCGTCACCTTCTACGACGCGCTGACCGGTACAGAGCGCGGAAACGCACTCGCCCGACCCATGCCCCCGGGCGTCCGCGTGGAATCCTTCCGCATCTGGCCCCCCGGCGATCGCTCCATCCTGCAGATCGGACGCTTTCAGATGCCCTACAGCCTGCCAGCGAAAGATGCGCACTAGGAAAGCTCAGCACACCCTTCTCCTCCGATAGGTGGGCCAAGAACAGATCGATGGATGGATGCGTACCCCTCTCTCTTCTTCCTACTCTGTGAAGGCGTTAAGACCTCCAGGCGCCCGCACAACGGGCGCCTCTTTTTGCCTCTAGAACGATTTCGGCTAGAAGGTAAATCCACCCTGGAACGTGATCTGCCGTGCCTGCGCCGTCTCCAGCGAGTCAAACACGCCAAACTGGCTCGTAAACTGATTGCCTCCCGGGTTCGTAACATCCCCGCTCGGCGTCAGGAACTGTGCATGGTTGAAGAGGTTCGAGATCTGTGTCGTGAAGTTGAACTTCACGCGCTCCGTGATCGGCGTCACCTTCACAATCGAAAGATGCGTCACGTAGAGGTTCTGGCTCTCCAGACTGTTTGGTAGCGCATTGCCGAAGTGATTCGCCTGCGGGACCGCAAACGCCGCCGTGTTGAACCAGTCCGTCTTACTCTTGCCGCCTGGTACCTTATTCGGATCACCGACCAGATCCGGCAAACCACCGATCGTTCCCGTGTTCGAGGCATCCACGCCCGTGTACGACGGAGAGAAGTAAAGTCCAGAGGCCGCGTACGTGATCACGTTGGTTGACCAGCCCCCAACCACCCGATTTACAAAGTCACCCGCATGGTTCAGGTAGTGCTGCCCCTGCCCAAACGGCAGCGCCCAGATCACGCTGGCAACGCCATAGTGACGTCGTGTCAGACCATCATTCGCCCAGTGACTCAGAACGTCGTAGGGGTTCTCGGTGTCGAGAGAGTTCGCCTTGCTCCGCGAGAGCGAGTAGCTGCCGTTGAACGTCACCTGTCCAACCCGCCGCTTCACCTCAGCTTGAAAGCTGTCATAGCTTGCGCTTCCATCGAAGCGCAGCAGCGTCGTCGTTACAAACTGCGGATACGGCCGCTTTGACGGATCAAAAGATCCCGGCGCGAGCGAGGAGTCAAGCGGCGCGATGTTCGTGTTCACCTGGTAATTCAACCCGGAACTGTGCGAGCCAACATACGACGTGCGCAGGCCGATCTTCGCGAACTCCGTCTCGAAGGTCACGCTGTACTGCTGAATGTGTCCATGGCTGATCTGTCGTGGATATCCGATCACGCTCTGGCTCGGAATGACGACACCACTTGTCGTCGTGGGATACGGGTTCGGAAACGAGATCGGCGTGATCTGGTTCTGGTACGTCTCGGTCAAAGAGAACGGACCGGTCTGTCCCAACTGCGGATTGATCGGCAGGAAGTTGTTGAGCAGGCCGGTCGGTATGTTGTTGGACGCACCAGTCGCCCCACCAAACCTCGAAATGTAAATTCCATACCCTCCGCGCAGCACCGAGTGATCATTCAGCTGGAAAGCCGCTCCCAGTCGAGGCACAAAGTTGCTCTTCTGCGCCTGCGCCTGCACATCGCCCGCGCGTACCGTGATGGTTGAGGGATACAGCGGGCTCACATTCGCGATCGCCTTTGGATCCACGATCACGTCACCGGTCGTCGGATCGAAGTTGTACTCCAGATGGTCCGACGCACTCGGCGTCCCATACAGATCCCAGCGAAGCCCGTAGTCCAGGTTCAGTCTGCGCGTGATCTTGAACGAGTCCTGCGCATAGAGGCCATACTCCGTCAGCGCCTGGTTGCGTCCGCTCAGCGGGTTCGTACGCTGGCTCTGCTGCGGCAGCCCCAGCAGGAAGTCGGCATACGGGTTCCCCGTGATCGATCCATCAAAATTGAATGTGCCATAATCCGGCACCAGTCCACGGTAGATGCTGAACCGCTGGATCGCTCCGCCGAACTTGTAGACATGTCGTCCAATCTGCCAGTTCAGCGAGTCATTAATATCAATGATGTGGTTATCCGACTTCACGCCACCCGGCACGTTCAGAAGCGAGGTCAGGCCGGAGATATCGATCTCCGGAAATCCCTGTCCCTTGGAGTTGCTCGGGTTCGATCCCTGAAGTCCGGTCGTCGCCAGCACTGCGCTTCCATCCGGCGGTGTTCTTCCCGCCTCCGTCTGTCCGTCCACGATGTAATCCGACGAGTACCCAAAGCGGAAGTTGTTGATCAGCTGCGGCGTAAAGATCTGCGTATCGCCCGCCGCCCATTGCTGGTGTTTGCGCTTTCTCGTCCACACCAGGTCCGGCAGACCATTATTCAGGACATACGGTGTTTCGCGCATCAGCCATCGCACAAACAGCGAGTTCTTACTCGTCAGCTGGTGGTCCACGCGCGCCATCGGCCAGTCGCCGCGATACAGATCGCTGTTGAACGGGAAATGAAACGAGTAGTTGTCCACCGGCTGGGTCGGATCCCCGACATTCGGTGCCGGCAGATAGTTATTCTGGAACGCCAACGAAACAGGACTGATCCGGTTCTGCGGAATCGTGTTGTTCGGGAAAGGCTTCCCTGTCGACGGGTCGATGATGGTTGACGGAAACACACCACTTCGATAGTTCGTCGTTGGAACATTCGCAATGATCGCCGTCCCCAGCGGAATGCGCTGCGCAAACCACTGCCCGTAAAAGAAAGTGTGATCTTTCCAGATCGGACCGCCGGCTTCCAGGTTCCACTCATGCTGGAGATAGGGTGTCTTGCCGGGATCGAAATACCCACGCGCATCGAAGACAGAATCGTAGATACGATAGCGCGCACTGCCGTGAAAGGAATTCGATCCGCGCTTGGTCGTATCGTTCAACTGCACCGGCACCGGACTCTCAGCGGGCGCGTTGAACAGCGTGGCGGAGAACTCATCAAAGAAGTTCGCGTTGTTGCTCTGTTCCCCGCCAAGGTCGTTCGGAATACCGTCAAACGTCTGCGTCTGCTGCGCTTGTGTCTGGCCGTTGGCGATCGGCGACCCGAAGCCGCCCTGAAACCCCGCCAGAGTCGTCAGGATCGAGTACGCCGACGGATAGATCAGCACCTGCGGCGATTCCTCAAACTGCCGCGCCGTCACCACGTCCGCAATCGTCGCTGACTCGGTCGCAATCACCGCCGCCCCCGACATCACGGTGACCTCCTGCGCCTGCTCCCCTACCGTCAGCGGTGCATCCACCCGGCGAACCTGACCGCTATCCATCACGACGTTCTGCGCCACATACTGCTTGAAGCCGGTCGCCGAACACCGCAGCTCATAGGTGCCGGGCTTCAACTCGTCAAACTCGAAGTCTCCAGCAGCATTCGAGGTCGCCTGCCCTAGCGTTCTCCCCGTCGATGGCTCCCGAACCTCTACCTGCGCAAACGGAACCACACCCCCTCCCGGGTCCGTCACCGTTCCGCGAAGCGTCGCGTTCACCGTCTGCGCCTGCATCAGCAACCCCTGCGATACCAGCAGAAGCCCGCACACGGTCGCGATACGCCGCATGGGAAGGTGCCGTCCGAAAATTGAGAAAGCAAGGCCTGGGCGTAGTCGGTGCATGGAGATCCTCCAGAGTGACTCGGCTGCGTTTGCTTACAAATGGGTTGAGTGACGCAAGTATGCCTTATCTTTTGCTTTCGAACAAGCATTTTGAGCTGAGCTTTCCTGCCGCTTGCTTATGCTTTCGCCGCGAGCGCCCATCCGCTAGCCCGTAGGCTGCGACACGTCTCGGCCTCTGCCACGCCCTGCAAGACACGATCTCCCGAGACTCAGCTCGGGTCGCGTCGCCGTCGCACACCGACCGCATCACTGCCAGGCATGCAGCAGATGCGGTAGCATCCCGGCTCAGCAGCAACTCCCGCCCACCAAGGACACCCCTGAATGCAACGCTTCGGCATGACCCTTCGTCTCCGTCCCGAACACGAGGCTGCCTACCGCCGCTTCCATCAGGCTGTCTGGCCAGAGGTCCTCGCGCAGATCACCCGCAGCAACATCCGCAACTACACCATCTTTCTTCGCGAAAGCGTTCTGTTCGCCTACTTCGAGTACATGGGCTCTGACTTCAAAGCAGACATGCAGCGCATGGCCGCAGACCCGAAGACCCAGGAGTGGTGGACGATCATGGAACCCATGCAACACCCTTATCCTGATCGCGCAGAGGGCGCCTGGTGGTCCAACCTGGAGGAAGTCTTCCACACCGACTGATTCCGCTATCGGAACAGCCGGCCAGCGTCGCTAGCTCTCTGTCTGCCCGCTCGCCCAGCCGCGATACACCGCATCCAGGCTTCGCATGTTCGCGACGCCATCCTCCGCTGAAGCCGCAAACGCTTCGCCACCCCGCATCGCTCTCGCGAAGCTGTCCAGCATGCCGCTGTAACTCGCCGTGTTGTCGAACGTCTTTGCTTCAGCCTGCTCGCCACTCACCCACAGTTCGACCCGGACCGGCTTGTCGACTGAGAGGCCATTCTCCGCCACCAGAAGACCCTCGCTCCCCACCACTTCAATCTGCGTCCGGTACGGCGCCAGCGCGGAGACACTCACGCTCGCGAAACATCCGCCGCTCATCTCTGCTTGGATCGTTGCCACTGCTTCAAGCTCACCAAACGAGTCGTCCTTGCGCGCCAGCGTCTGCACCCGCAGCACCTCACGGTCACATACAAATCGCAGCGCATCCAGGCAGTGCACTCCCACATCGCCAATTGGCCCGCCGCACGCGAGTCCGCCATCGGTGATCCACCGCCGTGGCGTACTCAGTGCCTTGTAGCAGAACTGCGCGCGTGCCAGTTGCGGCTTGCCAATCCTTCCCGCGGCGATCTGCTCCCGCATCCACACCACGCTCGCCGTCCATCGCAGATTCTGCGCCACACCCAGCAGCACGCCCTGCTTTGTCGCAGCCGCACTCATCTGCTGTGCCTCGGCCGCCGTCATCGCCAGCGGCTTCTCGCAAAGCACTGCTTTGCCCTGCCCAACCGCCAGCAGCGCGTCCTCCAGATGCATCGCATCCGGCGAGGTGATAAACACCGCATCCACGTCCGGCGACACACACAGCGCTTCTCGACTGGCAAAGTTTCTCTCTATGCCGAACTCCGCGCAGTTCTTGGCGGCCTGCTCATGGTCCCGCCGCCACAACCCCACCAGCTCTGTCTCGGCAGAAGCCGCAAAGGCCGTCACCAGCCGCTTGATCGCGTGGTGCCCAAATCCCAGAATCGCGAACCGTACCGCACCGGTCTTCTTCACACACGCTCCATCGCTCGTCCCCACGTAAGGTGCTGCTCCTGCGGTCTGGCCTGCGCCGAATTGCGTATTGCCCGCAGGGATCTACTTCGCCCTTCGCCTCAGCATCCCGGCCGGCAAACCTCACCGCGCGTCGGTCTTCAGCACCGCTTCGGCAAAGAAGTTCTCTACCTTTGCCTGGTCTCGCAGCACCTGCAGGTACGCGTTCTTCAAAAGCTGCGATCGACCATCCCTCAGCTGCTGCCGAATCGTCTGTTGCACGCGAGGATCGTTCAGATCACGCTGCCCTGCTGGCTCTCGCGAGATCAACTTGTAAATCGCATATCCCATCGGCTTCTTCGTTCCCTCATCGAGGATCGGCAGAATATCCGTATTCTGGCCAGCCTTCAACGCCGTCACAGCACTGTAGATCGCCGGGTCCGCATGCATCTGCGACTCCGCCACAAATCCCATGTCGCCGCCATTCGACGCCGTCTCCGGCCGCTCGGAAAAGTTCAACGCGATCGTGCCGAAATCGGCGCCGGAGTCCAGCTGATTTTTGAGCGCCTGGATCTTCTTCTTCGCCTCAGCGTCATTCATCGCCTTTGATCCCTGCAGATTGCCAGGCTGTGGCGAAGGCACATCCGTCACCTGAATCTGCGCCAGGTGGTACTGCGTCTCAATAAAGTTGAACTCCGCCTTGTGCGAGTTGTAATAGTTCGAAATATCCGCGTCCGTCACCGTGATCTTCGAGTTGATCTCTTTGTTGAAGAGTTTCTCCATCGTCAGGCTTCGTCGAATCTCGTGCTTCAGGGTCTCAAGCGTCAGCTTGCTGTCCTGGAGCTTCTGCTGGAACTGCTCCTCGGTGTACGGCGCCTTCATCTCCGCCACCTTCGCGTCCACCTCTTCGTTGGTGGCCGTCAGATTCATCTTCGCGGCGCGCTGCTCCACAATCTCTTCATCGATCAGCCCGCGCAATACATTTAGCCGCAGCGCCTGCTCCTGGTCATGCGAGGGCTGCTGACCCTGCGTGTCACCAATCTGCGCCTGGTATGCCCGGTCCGCTTCCGGCTGCATGATCGCGTGCCCGTTCACCGTCGCCAGCACATCCGCGCCATGCCCCTGGTGACATCCGCTGACACAAAGCAGCGCCGCAGCCGCCGCAACCACTGCTCCTGCATGTATCCGGCCCTTGCCCCGTCCCTGCGTGTGCTGCCCTGCCGTGTGCGTCGTTCTGAACTGCATACCAGAGTTCCTCAATCGTGCGTACATCCCTTAGCTCGCTGGCCTGTTAGTTCCCGGCCCGGCGGCAACCGGCGCAGGCGGTGGTGGCGGGGTCTTGCCTTGAGAGAGCAAGGCTTCATCAATCATCCGGTACAGGTCTTCTACCGGGTACGCTCCCTCAAACTTTTCGCCATTAATGAACAGCACAGGAGTCGCGCCTAGACCCAGCGCTTCGCCTTCCTTCATCGACGCCTGCACGGCAGTGTCATCCTGCTTGGCCACGCACGCGTTCAACTTCGCCATGTCCACCTTCTGCGTCGCACCTTCATCGCGAACAATCGTGTCGAGCGCGTTGTTCGCCACCGCTAGGCTCTTCTCGGCACCGCCCAGCTCACCCGCATGCTCATGGATGTGGTCGATCACGTTCCAATAGCCGGTCGTGCTTTGCGCGCCGAGACAGTTCGAATCAATCGCCGCTCGCATCGCCCACGGATGCATCGGCAAGGGATAGTCCTTGTACACAAAATGCACCTGATCCTTGTACCGCGTCAGCAACGCCGGAAACATCTGCGCATGCAGCTTGGCGCAGAACGGGCACTCCAGATCGTCATACCCCACGATCGTCACCGGCGCCGACTCCGACCCGCCGCGCCCCGGCCGGCCCGCGCCATTGATCGCCATCTTCGGATCCTGGCTGATGTCGTACTTGCTGAACTGCGCCAGCGTCTTCCCATCATCGGACACCAGGAAGTTCACCGGCTTGCTCTCCTTGCCATCCGCGGTGAAGGAGACGCTTACCTGTCTGAATCCAGGAACATCGCTCCTTGTCTGCGGCCCAACGACGATCGAGTAGTTCGGCGGCACATTACTCCGTGATCGAATCAGCACCTCGATCCGGCGCGTCAGCTCGGGCGAGATCACGCTGCTGGATCCACTCGCGGTGGGCGCGCCTTCCGTGCCCTGACCACGGCACCCAAAAGGAGCAATCAACAGCACGAACACGAATGAAAGAAGGCTTTTCGGAGCGCTAAACACTGGTTCATTATCTCACGCAGCGGCCAGTCAACGGCACCGAGCGCTAGGTCCAAGCCTTCTGCTTTCCCCACGTGCACCCAGCTAAAATAGCCGCTCCGCCCGCTTCAGATTTCCCGCTGTCCCGATATTCGCCAGGGTGAAGTTGAATCGGTATGCGTTCTCGTTCCGCACCGATCCCAGCTCATACTTCCGGTACTCCACGCTGAACCCGCAGCAGTCCCAGTTGTACGACGTCTGGATCGCCCCATACTGCAGCTGCGTCCGGTCCAGATCCAGTCCCGCGTTCGCCGCCACGCTCAGTCCAGGCTTTGTCGGCTTGCCGTATCCGGCCAGCAGCCGTATCTGGTCAAAGTCGCTCGTCTGCGAGCTCACGCCTTCCACATACGATCGCCCCGGCGCATTCAGCCGCGCATAACTCATCCCCGCAAAGCTGTTGCCGCGATGCAGATCGAGCAGCACATTGTTCGCCGTAAACTTCTTTGCTCCCGTGTCCAGATCGAAGTCCCACTCGATGTCCAGCGTGTCTGAGGTCCGTACTCTCAGCCGCGAGATCACCGGCGAGATCTGCCGCGGCTCCGTCAGAAAGGCCACGCCCGCAAAGTCCAGCGTCGTCGAGAAGATATTCCTTCGTCCCGGAACCACGGCGTCACCGAAACTCTGGTTGAAAAACGTCTTCTGCGCCACGCGCCAGCTCAGCCACTCCCGCGTCGTGCACTTGGTCGCTGGCGCCGTCGTTCCATCGCCTGCACCATCGCTTGCCGGCACCGGCGCGTCCAGGTCCACCGCCTCCGCGCCGCAGCGGCTGTCCTTCGCCGCCGCCCGCGTGAAGAAGCGTTGCGTCACCCCATACTCCAGCTCGTTCGTATCACTCACCACGTCGCGATCGTCAAACCGCAGAACGCTCCGGAAGTTACCGACCCCATTCACATAGCGGTACGTCACCACAGGTTCAATGGCATGCCGCACCGATCCTCCCGCCAACCGCTTCAGCCAGGGCGTCTCAAACGTCCGCTCCAGCACCGGCGTCCGCAGCTCCACACCCGCCTCAACGTCCGCCCGGTTCAGCGTCGCGCCGCGTTCCACCGGCGGCGGCGGCGCCGGGCTCTCCACCGGGTTCGTCGACTCCGCCTCCCGGCTGCGGCTGTAGAACGTATCCCGCACGCCGATCGACGGCCGCAGATGCCATCCCCCTCCCGAGATCGGGTACGCCATCGAAGGATGCAGGTCCACCCGTTCTGTCACGCCATTCGTCACAAAGTTCGGCTGCACCCGTTTCAACCCCGCGGCCGAGGTATCCACGTTCCACGTCAGTCCCGTCGTCCCCAGACGGTGATCCGTCGCCGAAAAGTTCAACGAGGGAACATGAAAGATCCGTACCTGCTGCCCCGCGGTCCCCGCCGTCGTCGCCGTCCCCAGCATCGCCACCTGTTTCAGCCCCTGATACCGGTCCGCCTCCACTGACTCCGTGTAGCCGTTATCCGCATGGACCCCGTACGCCGCGGAAACAATGTCCGTCGACACCGCCTGGTTGAAGCTCTCCGAAAATGCCTCGCGGTAGAGGTACGAGCTCAGGTACTCAATGTTCGCCGCCACCCTGGTCTCCGGCGAGAAATCGTGCCTCCCCAGAAACGTCGCGTCCTCACCCCCCTGGTTCTGGTATGTCTGCCCAAACCCGATTCCCCGATCAAACAACTGGTTGTAACGCGCCTGCACCAGATCATCGCCGCGACCTCGGTGCCGGAACGTCACGTCGTCCATCCATCCTCGAAGCGAAAAATACTCCGCACCCACCGTCAGGTCCGTGCTCCGGCTCAGCGCAAAGTAAATCTGCTCTCCCAGCACCAGCCCCTTCGTCGACGACTGCCCGATCAGCGGAATCAGCACCCCCGTCTGTCGCGTCTCGGAGTCGATCGGGTGCGTCACGTACGGCAGGTACAGCAGCGGTACATTCAGCAGCTTGAACACACTGCTCTTCGCCCGTGCCCGCTCCTCATCCACGCTGAACAAGCCTGCGGAGAACAGCCAGTCCGGGTGCGGCAGCCGGCAGCTCGTCACCGTCCCGTCATGCACCTCGTACGCAGTCTCTCCGGTCTTCACCACCTCGCGCCCGGTAAACAGAAACGGGTTGCCGCTCACATACATCACCCGCTTGCCCGCCGTCTTCACCCCGACCGATCCCGTCACATCGTAGAAGCGTCCCGTCTGCGTCTTCAGGTTCACCGTGCCATGGCTCGCCCGCATCTCTTCGTGGTTCTTGCCGCCCGTCACATGCAGGTGTCCCGTCGCCGCCAGATCATCCGTGTCTTCGTCATACTCGATGTGATCCGCCTCCACCACCCGGTCGCGGTAATGAATCACCACGTTGCCGTCGAGCGTATACACGCTGCCCACCTTTGACTCCGTGTCCGAAGCGATGTCCACCGGCACCGTTCCCGCGTCGTTCGGTAACGCTTTAGCCACCGGCAGATCCGGCGCGTCCGGCAGCGTCTCGGCAGGTGCCTTAGTCGTCACCTCCTGCGCTCGCGCCTCCATGGAATTTGCCGCCAGCAGCATGGTAGTTATCAAGAAGCAGAGCAGCAGGGACAGATGCCCATCGATCGATCGAAGCCAGGCAGGCATATCACCATGGACCCATCGGAAGCATCCTTCAGCCGCCCCATCTCTGGTGCAACCCGTCGGCCGCTCGTCCCGTCGTCCTGGTCTGCCCGTCTCGTCTAACCGCGCCACAGCTTCAGGCTAACCGATTCCCGTTGCTTCGCAACCTGCACCGCCGCTTCACGGAACCACGCACCACCGCACAGGATAAGCAGACACACCCATGACCAGCGCAGCCCAGATCGACCGGCAACCCGAACCAGAGACCGCAGCCGAGATCCAGGAGCCGTTCGCTCTCAAGCAGCAGGTCGCCGAGCGCCTCGCCGCGCATCGTGCTCGCCGCGGCACCATAGCCCCTAGCCCCGCGCCTGCACCCGAGCCCTCACCCCGTCCCGCTCGCGGTCGCTCTGCCGCCATCGCCGCCGCCGTCGCGGAGCGCTACGCCACCTCCCCTAGCTATCGCGCCGTTCTCGCTGAAGAGTCCGCTCGCGCTCTCCATCAGGCAGAGGCCGCCGCCGAAGTCGCGAGCATCAACGCCCGCGCCATCGCCCGCGCGCAACAGCAGCTCCTCGCTGATCTCGGCGACTGGGATCAGCCCCAGCCGCCCGTCACCTCCGTTCCCATCAAGTCCGCGCTTCCGCCGGCGCAGCCAGCCGCCGTCGCCGCCGCTCTCTTGGCCCAGCAGAAAGCCGAGCGCGCCATCCTCATGCCGGAGCCCGCCCCCGCGCGTCTGCCCTCCGCTGAGGTCGCCACCCCCGCCTACACCGTTCGACTCTACGAGGACTCCGGCCGCCCCGCCGCTCCGCCGCCCATCGCCTACAGCATCGCCATCACCGCCGCACCCGATGAAGAAGAGAGCATGCTCCTCGATGAGGAGATCGCCTTCCGCCACGATCCCACCTTCTTCGAAACCTCCGCCCCCGAACCCATCCCCGCCAACCTCATCGAGTTCCCCCGCCAGCTCGTCGCCGCCCGCAAAGCCCGGCCGCGTCTCGCCGAAGGCCCCCTCCGTGAAGAGTCCGCCTCCGCCGACCCCGCCCAGCTCCGCATCTTCGAGGTCGAAGCCGAGCACATCTCCGTTGCGCCCGCGGCAGAGTCCGAGGCGCCCGAGTGGTCTTCCATCCTCCTTCCCGCACAGCCCGCCACCACCTTCTTCGACCCGCTCAACACCGATTACGTCCCCACCCTCGTTCCGCAGACCGCGCCCCTCGGCCGCCGTCTCATGTCCGCCCTCGTCGATCTCTGCCTCATCACCGTCTGCGTGCTCGCCGCCATCGCCGTCTTCGTCTCGACCGCCGTCCGCATCAGCCACACTCCCTTGGCCATGCCGCTTCCGCTCGCGCTCGCCGGCACCGCCCTCAGCCTGCTCGTCTTCGGTCTGGTCTACCATCACCTCTTCTTTCTCTTTTCAGACGCCACCCCCGGCATGCGCTACGCCCGTATCGCCCTCTGCACCCTCTCTGACGAAAACCCCTCCCGCTCCGCCATGCGCCGCCGCCTGCTCGCCATGAGCCTCTCCGCGCTTCCTCTCGGGCTTGGCTATCTCTGGGCCATGCTCGATGAAGATGGCCTCGGCTGGCACGACCGCATCTCCCACATGTACCAGCGCGCCTACTAGCCAGGCCTCCTCTTTGGCTATCCTTCCGAGGCGTAGCCCGGAAGAATCCACGCATTTCGCCCCGACGACCGGCGCGAAGCGACGAACCCCCTTGCATCGTCCTCCGTCCTGCTTCATCCAACCCTCCGAACCAAGGAGATCTTCCATGCCGCAAAAGTCCTCACTCGCCCTGGCCGGCACACTTCTCGCCATCCTCTCCGCGTCTCCCGCCATCCTCGCGCAGCAAACCACCGCGCCCGCTACGCAAAGCACAACCACGCAAACCACCACGCCCGTCACCCAGAGCACGACCACGCAGACCACCACGACCGAGACCAAGGCCGACAAGTCCGCGCGCAAAGCCGAGCACAAGCGTCAGAAAGCCAACGAGAAGCAGGCCAAAGCCACCGCCAAAGCTACCAGCGATCAGGCCAAGACGCAGAAGGATCAGGACAAGGCTGAACGCGCCACCGAGAAGGCACAGGACGCCAACTCGAAATAGCCGCTTTCCCCGTCGATGGCGACCCTCAAATCAGCGGTGCACGACCGACTCCGCCGTCACCATCGACTTCGGCTTCATCACCTTCATCCGCACCAGGATCTTCCGTGCCAGCCCCGTCAGCGGCTTCTCCTCCAGCCGTCGTGCCGGCACCCAATGCAGCACGCGATCCGCGACCGGAACCGCTATCCGCAGAGCCGAAGTCTCCTTTGCCTCTGCCTGGAACACTCGCACGTAATAGTTCGTGTTCGTAATGGCATGCCGCACCCGCAGCACCGGTTCGCGGTCAACCACTGCGTCCTCCGGCAGTGGCGGCAGCTCATACATCCCCGGCATCAGGCTTACCGCGTCGCTCCGCTCTTCAAGCAGCACCTCGGTCACTGTCCCCTGCTTGCGCAGCTGTAGCAGGTAGGCCACGGGTCGACTTCGCACCGCCTCGCGCGGCGCTGTCTTGTGCTCTCCTCGCGTTTTGCACAGCGCAAACACCGGGCAGTGCAGGCACAACGGCGCGCGTGGCAGGCAGATCGTCGCTCCCAGCTCCATCATCGCCTGGTTGTGGTCTCCCGGCGCGTTCACCGCCTCCTGTCCGTTCCTCCCCCGCAGCCTCGGCGGGACCAGCGCCGCCGCCTGTCGGCGCACAGTGGCCCTGCCCTCCGCCGTTCGCTCCTCCGCTCGTCCCATCACGCGCAGCAGCACCCGTTCCACATTGCCGTCCACCACGGCAATGCTCTCGCCAAACGCAATACTCGCAATCGCCGCGCACGTGTACTCGCCCACCCCCGGCAACGTCCGCAGCTCTACCGCCGTCGAGGGCAGAACCCCCCCGCGCTCTTCGGTAATAAACTTGGCCGCCCGGTGCAGCATCCGTGCCCGCCGGTAGTATCCCAGGCCAGACCACGCCGCCAGCACCTCCGATTCGCTGGCAAGAGCCAGCGCCAGCAACGTCGGAAATCGCTTCAGAAACGCCGCATAGTGCTCCAGCACTGCCGCCACCCGCGTCTGCTGCAGCATCACCTCGGAGACCCACGTGTGATACGGATCGCGGATATCACGCCACGGCAGCTCCCGGGCATGCTCCCGATACCACGCCATCAGATCGGCCCGGAACTTCAGTGTGCGTTGCGCGCTCAGCATCGTCGTTCGGGAGGATTCTAGTCCTTGTTCCCGGCCGAACCTTCGCCGATGCGCCGCTTACCGGTACGGAAAGCCAGATAGTAACCACATCACCGCACACACCGGCTCGATCTCGGCACTCCCGTCCTTAGCTCTCGCTGCCGTCACGCCGGGAGTGGGCCGCCGTCTCCCCCGCCGCCACAAGCTGCATCGGGATCTGCCCGGGCGATGATCCCGTCTCTCCTCGAGAAGCCAGCGTCCCGTCCCGTTGCGCCTGCTGGAAACATTGCCGGCAAAGCACAGGTCGCCCCTGCGTCGGTTTGAACGGCACCGTCGTCTCAATCTCGCACGAAGAGCAGATCGTCCGTGTCTCCGTTCGCGAGATCCCCGCCGCCGCCGGGCCGCCGCCAGGCGCGGCAACGCTTCCGGAGCGCCGGCCCTTGCAGGGCTTGCATCGCTTCGGATCATTCTTGAATTGCTTGTCGAAGAAAAACAGCTGCTCGCCGGCAGTGAAGATAAACTGCCCGCCACAATCCGCGCACATCAGAATGCGATCCACAAACTCCATGGGACTACCCCCCAACAAAAGAAAAACCAGGGCCCGAAGAACAAGAGCAGAAGAAGTGGGAAAGACGTGCAGGATTATGCGGGCTAACCAGCGACGGAAAGGTCTCTCTGGCGCTGCGACTCGCAGGGGAGGGTAGGTCGAGTCACAGCAGGTTTGCGTTGCAAGCTGTCCTGGTGCACAGGCACCAGGACAGCTTCTCACTCAGTAAAGCGAAAAAAACAGGAGATTAGTCCTGCTCCTTGCGGATCTTTTTGCGATTGCGCTTCCGCGCCAACGCCTCTTTCACGCGCTTCTTCTCACCGGGCTTCAGATAAAAAGAGTGACGCTTGACTTCCTTGATAATGTCTTCGGTCTGCACCTTGCGCTTAAAGCGCCGCAGGGCATTCTCAAGGGGTTCGCCTTCTTGTACTCGAACCTCTGCCAAAAGAAAAACACCTCCAAACGACCCATACGAGGGCACCTCTAAGAATACGCCTCTCCCGTTCGAATCAAGAAGAAAATCGCATTACTGCACAAGCCTGCAGGCAAACCCTCGCCCA
>CAXTCB010000048.1:0-21659 GCA_964242875.1 uncultured Acidobacteriaceae bacterium | reverse complement strand
CGCCTTCAACGCCTCGACGAAACCGGCGCCGCCCGCAAGCCCATACTCCGTTGGAAGGCTCCGGTGGCTTCCACGCCGCTTACCCCGGACACCGCCGCCAAGGAATGGTAGGGGCGCCCATTTGGCAGCAGGCTTTCGCTCTTCCGCAAACGTGCTCGAAGGGTGAGAGCCTTGCAACTTTCAGATCTCGACATCGCAGCGTCTGTTGAAGGGCGATCTGCAACCTTCAGCATCGCTGCCTCGTAGATTGAGAACCATTACGGGATCCGAAATACCAGACCCGCACTGACATTCAGCAGGTGCGATGCCGGGATCGACGGGCTGCTGCTGCTGAACCTTGAGCTGCTGATCGTCGATACCGATCCATACCCTACCTCAACCATTCGCCAATCCACATGCCTGTTCAAGGTCCGGTCCACGCCAGCGGCGACGTTATAGAGAAACTGGTTGGTCACGATCGAAATATGCGGTGCTCGTGATCGTCCATCGCCGACAGAGGCCTGAGCATACGGCTTGAAGGCACTCCGGTCAGGGCTTCCCGCTACCCGCACACCAAACAAGAAGCTGTTCAGCGACGCGCTGTTGCCAGACTGGATGGCGTCCCGCAGATCGAGGCTCACCACAAACTTTGGAGCTTGGAATACCTCGTAGTACCCGCCAATCACTAGACCGCCAAAGACCTGCGACGTGGAGCTGGAGCCTAGAAAAGAGAACGCACCCGTATCCATCGTGGAATTGCTTATCCGCGTCACCATCGGGTTTAGATACAGTGCCCCCTGTGCGCCTGCATCGATCGTCCCTGTTGCCACTACTGCTGCCATAACGGCAAACCGCAAAGTCATTAAACAACCCCTAGCCTAAAGCTGCGAAACGTTCAAACGCCGAAATGGCCGTCTCTCACAGTCTACCGGCCATCCCGCCTTCTTTAGCACCCCGGATGGCAATTCGCCACACCGCACTAGCATCGCCGCAAGACGAAGGAGCGGACCGGCAGCTTGCCCGGCTCCTGCCGGCGAACCCGTCCGTTCATAACAGATCGACCGTGTCTGCCCTCCTTGGTCGAGGGCCACCGTCGAGATTGGTTGCAGTACGCCCAAGCTGGCGCGTTTGGCATTCACTCTTTGCTACACGTGCAACGATCGACCATCGCGTGGCGACCGGCACCCGACGTCCCTGACTGTGTTCCCTGCCGAGGGAGGTCAGTACGGCATTGAGCAGCCGTTGATGTCCAGACCTAACCTCTATCAAGAGAGTCTCTAAGATCAAGTCAGATAAGGAAGACCTACTGCGCGGTCACCGTCACGTACTCGTCCACCTTCTCCCACTTTACGTGCAGCTCTGTCGTCTTCCCATGCGTGTTCTCAAACGAGATCGTCATCATCTCCTGTGGCGAGGCAAGCGCATTCTGCGTCATCGCCGTGCGCCCCAGATCCTGATCCTGGTTGTAGACCGTTCCCCACTGCCCTGTCTGCTTATTAACAATCAACATCCACGCATCCTTCTCGCTTGGCAACGAGTAGATCGTATACGTCCCCGCCGGTACCGAGAGATTCCCGATCTTCAGATTGGCCGCAGTGATGAACGTCGTCGCCGGGTTCGCTCCCGTCCGCCATACCTTGCCGTATGGCACCAGTTCGCCCATAATCTTGCGCCCGCGTATGCTCGGGGAGTTGTAGTTCACCGTCAATGCCTTGCCGTCCAGCGTCGTCGTCGCCTTTGCTGCCGGACTCGGCAGCTTCTTGCCACCCGCCGGCGTCGTCATCGGCATGGCACCCATACCCTGCGCCCTCGCCCCCGGCATCATCCCCAGCCCACAACACGCCAGGGCCACCGTCGCCGTCACACTCCGTAATGATCCAAGTCGCATCCTCATCCCTCGCTCCTAGCAGTCTCCCGCGGCCTGCGCGTATCTCTCAGAAAGCAGACCAGTCGGCCACTTCATGCTCCTCTCCGTCCCAGGCTATGTCAAACTCGAGCCCGCGCTCGTTGCTCTTCTGGCACGATGCCGCGCTCGAATCCAATCACTTAATCATGCTAGGCTTAAGCTCGGACGCGCCCGTAGCTCAGCTGGATAGAGCAACAGCCTCCGAAGCTGTAGGTCAGACGTTCGAATCGTCTCGGGCGCACCACTCTCAATCTCCAAGCAATTTAGGCGCTTTACCGCACATCAAAAAGCTGAATGCCTTTCCCCATTAGAATCTGCGCTGTCTGCTCAGAAGAGTTTGAGCTCAAGCCCGACAAACCCGGCTTTGCGAATCGCTGCCCCGAGTGCAGCGAGCCCGAGCGAAACGAGGCCTCGCAGGCCGGTTCCGCCGCAAAGGCCTCCATGGACGCCGATGAACGCCGTACGCTTGCCGAAGCTAACGAAGCTCGCCGGCAGTCTATGCGCAACCTCCTCTACCGCAAAGATAGCTAGCTCTCCGCACGCCGCCCCGAGCTCCTTGAGATCACGCGCGTATCCCGGTCAACGCTGACAGGAGTTGCCCTTGTCTCTGCGTGCTGCCGTCCAGACCTCATGGATCGACCGCGTCACCAGCTCCGATTCGTCCAGCATGATGTCATGGCCACTGTGCTGCGCAATCTGCAAGTGTCCCTTTGGAGAGCGGTCTGCCAGATCCTTCGCCATTGCATCCACTGCTGCGTTGAACTCCGTGGTGTGCGTCGACAAGGGGCCCTCAAACGTGAGCGGAATGCCATGCTCCAGCACGATCAGGGGCACGTCGGTGTGCCATACCAGCCGCTCGCCTGGCGTCGGCAGACCACCGCCGCATCGCGCCCTCTTCGGGTCTGCTGGCGGCCCTTGTACCGACCTTGGATCAATCGCTTGAAAACGCCAGATCTGCTCTTCGTGCGCCGAGTCTACAAAGACCAGCCCATTCACGTCACGGGGGTGATCGCGTGTGAAACGACGCACAAGCAGACCGCCAGCCGAGTGCCCCACAAGCACATACGGCGGCTCCACATGTGCCGTCCGCAGCAGCCTTCTTAGGTCCTCCACCTGTTCGTCGAGGCATTCTGTCTCAGGCGCCGCCCCCGCGTCGACCTGGCTCTTTCCCAGCCCTTCTCGATCGTAGCTGCACACCTGCGTCCATCGCGCGACCATCGGTTGAACCTCGCGCCAATCAGCGGAATCCCGGAACAACCCTGCCTCTAGGATCACCGCCGCTCCGTGACGCTCTCCCGCACACTGCAGGTAGAGGTGGCGATCTCCAGCTGCAAGAACACCCGTCTGCGCCCAACTGCTCCGCGAGATCATGTGACCTGAGAGAGTTACACATAAGAGCACCAGCATCCTGCCGCTCACTGCCCAATCAACGCCCACGGCAACCTCCCCTGACGGTTACTGCTGCTTCCCCATGTTTGCCGTGGCCAGCATGCCGCCCAGACCCATCGTCTCCACTGCAGAAGACGGCACGATCACCATCGCGCCTTTCTCCCGTATCGCTTCGTACAGCATGTTCATGCCACGCAGATGGAGCGCCCCCTGGTTGTCGTTGTACACGCGCGATGCCTGCGCAAACTGCTCCGATACCTGCACCTCCGCATCCCCCAGAATCACCCGCGCCTGCCGCTCCCGTTCTGCCTGCGCCTGCTGGGACATCGCATTCTCGAGTGCCTGCGGAATCCGCACATCGCGCACCTCCACTGACTGCACCGTGATCCCCCACGGCGTCGTCTTCTCATCCAGAATCTTCTGCAGCTCTCGCCCCAATGTCTCCCGCTCTGTAATCATCTGTGCCAGCTGGTGCCGGCCAATCGACTCCCGCAACGCCGTCTGCGAGCTCAGCGTGATCGCCTGTAAAAAGTCTTCCACCTCCAGGATCGACTTCTCCGCGTTCCATACCAGCCAGAACACAATCGCATCCACGTTCACCGGGACCGTGTCGCGCGTCAGAGTCGACTCCGCACTGACCGTTGTCACCCGCACCCGCTGATCCACATACCGGCTCAGCGTCTCCACCACCGGAATCACAAAGAACAGTCCCGGCCCGCGTAACCCCTGGTATCGGCCGAAACGCAGCAGCGCCACCTTCTGCCACTGGTCCACAACCTTAATTGAAAACAGCAGACCAAGCCCGATCACGCCCCCGATCCCTGCCCAGAGCGGCATCCCTGTAGCCCTTGTCAACAACAGGCCGCCAAGCAGAAATACGACGAACGCCCCGAGCGCAACACCATTGAACTCCCTGGATGGATTCACGGTCTACCTCCTCTTTATCTCTGGCTTCAGAGAAGCCTTCTCGACGGCCTCAATTAATTGCTCAACAGAAAATCCTGCGAGCCCTGCCCTTGCAATGAACTCTTCGACCAGCGTCGCCAGTTGTCGCCTCTGGTCCTTTGGTGAATCGGCAGACTCCCGTTGCGCGACAAAGGTTCCAGAGCCCTGCTGCGTCTCCAGCAGCCCACGAATCTCCATCTCGCGGTAAGCGCGCAGCACCGTATTCGGATTGATCGCCAGATCCACGGCAACCTGCCGCACCGTCGGCAGCTGGTCACCCACACGCAGCGCCCCGGTTGCTGTCGCTGCCTGCACCTGGTCCATGAGCTGGCGATACACAGGAACACCGCTATTTGGGTTCAGCAGAAATTCAAAGCGGCGCGTTGGAAGTGTCTTCCTCGTCACGCAAGAATAATGATCTAGTTAACTAGATCATTGCAACTCAATTCTTTGGAGGACGCTGCTGAAGATCCACCTCTCCTACAGACCCGCTCCCAGTTCTTTCCTCAGGTGAGGCTCTCTTTGTCCAGCAACCGCCGCGGACGCCTCACCCTAACTTCAGCGAAACCAGTACCGCCGTCTCCTCTTCTTCGAAGAGCAACGCATCCTCAGCATCGCTTCGTCGCCCCGCGGCATACCACGTTGCCACAAGCAGAACACTCAGAACGAGGACCATGGCGAAAAAGCGGGACGGATGAACCAGCCACTCGCTCTCGACCCGTGATGCGGCTCGCAGCATCGGCACAAAAAGTCCCAGAAACACCCAGAAAAGCATGTGAAGATTGCCCTTCCCCGGCAGGTAGGAACAGGTAAACGGGATTTTGTGAAACGTCTGGAGGGAGATCTCAACGAGCAGCACGCCAAGCAGCGCCATGATCACCGCATGCTTCCCGGTTTCGCGCCATGAGGAAACCTGCAGCAGCAGCGCGGTGGAGACAAGCCACACCGGAGCTACTCCAAGCGCCAGCCAGCACAGGCGGATTGCGTTCAGATACACGTGCGCCTGTCGCGTCTGCGTCACCTGGAAGATCCAGTTGGCCCGGAGAGAAAGCGGAATCGCGGACACGATGCGCAGACCGAACAACCAGAGACACAGCATCAAGACGCTGGCGGCAAGAAAGGCAGGATCGATCGCTCCCGATTGAGAGCCAGTCCTCAACGCGCGTTCCCGGAGCGGGGTTCTTACCATCGCCAGCACCGCCGCCAAACCCACTCCGAAATAAAAGCTCACCAAGACCCGGTGCTGGCGGCTGCGCAGCAGCACGCGCGTGCTGAACCGTAGAAGCGCGGTCGGCAACGAACCGCCGGGCTTGAGGGGTTGGCTGCCAGAGCGCGATCCCGGCAGAATGTCGGGCTGTTCCATCACCGTGCGCATCACCCGGAAATACGAGAGGAAGACCACTATCCCGGATCCGGACAGGGCGCACGCCAGCGCGATGCAGGCCCGTCTTGCCAGCGGAACCATGGTCGGATGCAACGATCCGTTGAGTTCCTGAAACAGTCCCAGAAACCAGTACGCTGGAAGGCACACCAGCAATCGCTGGTTCTCCGGCGCGGCCAGCGCCTCCACCGACTCCAGTGGTGGCTCCAGGAAGTACACGGCAACGAACACGCAGGAAAGTACCACCTGTAAGAGCGCGGACACGCGCAGGAATAACTGCCGTGGCAGAAGTTGAGCCGCGCAGCCATGGATTGCTACTACGCAGCAGAAAAGAAAGGTTCCGGCCGCGACGATAGTCAGCCAATATGCCATCAGGCCGCGAAGCAGCCCCAGCACTCCGCTGCCCTCGGGAAAGAACATCGGCGGGAAGGTAACGCCGCTCACCACATTAAGCGAGACGATCACGAGCCCGACTGCCGCCAGCAGCGCCATTCCTTTCGCTACGAACAGCGTGCTCGCCCGCACCGGCAAAGGCCCCAAAACAAGCACATCCCGCCGGTCGGGAAAGATCGAATCCCATGTAAGCACGGAGAACAGCCCCGTTATCAGCATCGTGGTCGCGATCAGAAAGTGTTCTATCGTCCAGGAGGTCGGTGGCGGAGTGCGCGGCAACCCAAAGAGCAGAAACGGCAGAGAGATGACCAGGCTGAAAGCGGCGAAGAGTCCGGCAAACTGGCCGATAAGCTTCGAGGTGTCACTATCGGCTGACAACAACTCAAGATCGATCACGCGCAGCAGAAATACGCGATAGAGCACACGAAATGGTAGCGGTAGCAATCCGCTCAGCTCACGCATGGATCAGATCCGCAATCTGCCGGGCCGTCGAGCCGGCATCCTGTTCAACGGCAAGCTGGGAGAAGATCTCCTCGAGCGTGGGCAACGACATCAGGCTGCGGAGGCGTTCAATGGAATCGTCAGCAACCAGCCTGCTGCGATGCAAAATCACAATATGCGAGGAGATCCGCTCCACCGTCTCCAGCTCGTGCGAGCTAAAAAGCACGACCTTCCCGCGTCCTGCCAGCTCCGAGATCAGGCTGCGCAACATCAGCGACGAGCCAACATCCAAACCGGAGAACGGCTCATCCAGCAGGATCAGCTCGGGACTGTGCATCAGTGCCGCGGAGAGAAGAACCTTTTGCCGCATTCCCTTCGAGTAGGACGCGATGGGAACATCCCGATCCGGATAAAGCCCGAACAGGTGCAGCAGTCCGTCAATCCGCTCGGCGGAGAGCTTCGGCGGCATCTCTCGAAGCTGCGCGACCATGACCAGGTACTCGATACCGCTCAGGTGCGTGTAGAGGTGGGGCTCCTCCGGAACATACCCCATCCGTTGCCGGTACGCCATCAGGTCGTCCTGAATGCGCCTGCCCTCGAAAAGGATCTCTCCAGAGCTCAGCTCGAGCAAACCCGTGATCATCTTCATCGTGGTCGATTTGCCTGACCCATTTGCGCCCAGATACCCGGTTACCTCGCCCCGCTGAGCGCAAAAGCTTACATTATCCACCGCCGGAATACCGAGATAGCGCTTCGAGACGTTTCGGAGTTCGAGCATACGTATCCTGCGCCGTAGAGGCCATTGGTCATGCCCGCATCCATCTTGCCCGGATCGGTTCAAGCGGACTTCCGGAAACGCGGTATGTGACGCAACTTATCTTTGCGCTACATACTATGTAGCATTCGTTATAGGGTACGTCAAGGCTCGAGCAGTAAACTCACCACCTCACTTGCATGGTGCCCTGCTTACCCATCCCGCCTCGAATCGTTGCGTGGCTAAAGGCCGCCCAGCCCTCACTCTCGTCACCCATGGCATCCTGCGTTCGCCGGTTCGCAGTCAGTTAGCAGCATCGGAAAGGCACGGCTCACGCGAGCCCGCTTCTCTGCTTCCCGAGCTCACTCGATCTCTGCTCCTGCTTCGTGAGGCCTGAGCCCTAAGCGCGATACCCTCGTCTTACGCCCTCCGTCTCACGCCCCGCCCCGCCGCAGCTCCTTCGTCTTCAACACAATCAGGTACTCATAAATCGACTGCAGCGACGCATACGTCACCCCCGCAGCTCCATCCAGCACCGCCCCGCGCGCAAACATCATGTAGATCCACTTGATCAGCGGTCGGCCGGGCAGCTTGTAGAACAACGCCTTCTGATGCAGCCGCCGCTCATGAAAGTCCTTCCCTGCGAGCGCCGTCCTCCACGAGGGGTCATTCAGCCCCTGCTGCCGGAAGATCAGCTCCGCCTCCATCGTTGAGTACACGTCGTGCTTCCGCACCCAGTGCCCGATCCCCTTCGAGAACGGGAAGTGGTCCATCGCCTCAGCCAGTGTCTCCACCAAACCCTCTACCTCAACCACCTCGTTAACCGCTCGCATATACCGCGCCCGCTCTGGACGCACCAACCGGATATAGAACGGTGAGATCTGCGCATGTTTCAGCCACGTCCCGAACAGGTAGTCTCGCCGCCGGATGCTGAACCCAGACACAGTCTCGCCCGCGGTGCCCACCACCTGCTGCATTTCGCGCGCCAGTGCCGCCGGAATCCGCTCGTCGGCGTCCAGCAGCAACACCCACCCATGCCGGAAGGACACCCCCGTGAGCGCCGCGTTCCGATGCGCCGCATAATTGTCGAACACTCGCTCGTATACGGAGGCTCCACCCGCCCGCGCGAGCTCCCGCGTCGCATCCGTGCTGTGCGAGTCGAATACGTGTACGTCGTCCGACCATGCCACGGACGCCAAACACCCCGGCAAATCTGTTGCCTCATTCCTCGTCAGAATCAATACTGAAATCATCTGCGTTCCTTGCTTCCTGCGCGTCAGACCCCCGCCGCACTCGCGATGTCTGGTCCATCACGCCTGACATAGCGGCAGAAGTCGTGAGGATCCAGTGACGGCGCACAAGTGCCTGCCTCTGCAACATCACCCCTCCTGAGTTGGCCTTCTCTGCGACGTGGCCCGAATCAGCCTTCTCTAAGCTTCACAAACGGCGTAATCCAGGTGGCTTGCCTGTTCGCAAATGACGGCGAGCCTCGGAGCTTAGATACCGGGCGCCTCTTGGGATGAGTTCCTTGCGCTCCACCGACGCTACGTTCCGTTGGATGGTTCGTAGTCTCCCTGAGCAGTGACGGTCTAAAGAACTCCAAAGGACCTTATGTTACCTGGCGCATTTCAGAGACAACGGCAGGGCTCTACCTTCGCAAGCGGAAAGCCTGACTTCGATCTTCTTTAGGCGATCAAAGACAGGCTAGCTGCTCTGGCCAAGAGCCTTCTGAGCATCCTTCGCCACCGACGAATCGGGTGAGAGGCTTATCGCTTTCTTCAGGTGCACTGTCGCGTTCGTCTGGTCAGATAGCTTTTGGTAGGTCATTCCGAGGTGATACTGAATGGACGCGTCTTCGGGGGCGGCTTTGGCCGCTTCTTCAAGCAGATCCCGGGCTGAGGAGTACGTTCCCTTTGCGTAATAAACCCACGCCAAAGTGTCTGCCGTGCTCGGAGCGTTCGGAAGTGCTCTTCTGGCCATCTGTGCGTAATTGAGGGCGACATCAGTATTTTGTCCGTCCTCGACCATCAGGTACGCCAGATTATTCGCCGCGATAGGCTGCTCAGGCTGAATCGTCAGAGCCTTCTTGTACGCTGCCATGGCAGAATCCTTGTCTCCTTTGCTTTGCTGGAGAGAGCCAAGCACCGCAAATGCTTGAGCATCCGAGGGACGGACTTTCAGATAATTCTGCCACGCATCGATCGCCTTCTGACTCTCACCATGAGCGATGGCTGCGCGCGAGTAAGCCATCACCGCGCCGCCGTTGCCAGGGCTAAGTTGAACCGCCTTTTGTGCAGACGCGAGTGCGCCATCGCGGTCACCTGTCTGCATCTGGATCTCAGAAAGTTCCTCATACATTTGCCCATTTTCAGGCGACTTCGCGACTTGGGCCTGCAATCTCGCTAGAGCCCGTTGTGGCTGCTTGTCCATCAAGTCGGCAGAAACTAACAAGCCTACAGCTCGATCCGAATTCGGATTTGCGGTAAGTGCCTGTTCAAGTAATGGCCTGGCTTCGTTGATCTTTTTCTGTGAAAGCTTGAGACCGCCAAGCTCCAACGCTGCGGCCCAGTTCTTTGGATCAAGCTTCATCGCTTCCCGGAGGTCGGATTCGGCCTGGTCAGGCTGTGTTCCCGACTCAGCCATACCCCGCCACAAGTACCCTATGGCGCTGGTCGGATTAGCTTTGATCGCGCTCTCACCTACATCCCGAAGGAGAGAAGGGTCCTTCTTCGAAAGCGCCACTTGTGCAAGACCATCCCGTGCCTCGGCGTTTGCCGGGTTCAGTTTAGCGGCGTCGCTGAAACTCTGCTGAGCGAGAGGATAATCACCCCTTCGGAGAGCGGCGCGACCGAGCCATAGCTTCAGATTGACGTTCTCGGGATTATTCTTTGCTGACTTCTGCAAAGCATCCACAGCGTCATTCACTTTTCCGTCGTTGAGCAACATGATGCCATTCAACACACCAACATCCGGATTAGAGGAATCACTCTTTTCCAAAGAAGCAACCAAGGATCGTGCTTTCTCCCCGTTCTTCGTTGCAAGGAGGAAGCGTGCGTAAACGAGACGAAGCTCTACGCTCTTCGGGTGCTTGGCTACGAGGTCTCCGTAGGCTTGGACACCCTTATCGAGTTGATTCGTTCGAAGGTAGAAGTTTTGGAGCATCTCGGCACCGCCCGGAGAGTCCGAAAGATCCTCGGCGGCCTGCCGCAGGGTCGCTTCCACATCTGGCGCATCGTTCTGACGCTGGTAAAACTCAGCCAGCGCAGCGCGAGCCATCAAACTCTTTGGATCTCCGGCGACAGCGGCTTTGTACTGCTCTAGCTCGGCCGACTTATCACCTTTTTTATCCAATTGCGC
This sequence comes from uncultured Acidobacteriaceae bacterium, assembly GCA_964242875.1. Taxonomy (GTDB): domain Bacteria; phylum Acidobacteriota; class Terriglobia; order Terriglobales; family Acidobacteriaceae; genus Edaphobacter. Next base: position 11,114 of record CAXTCB010000048.1, on the reverse strand, counting down.
TGCCAGAGCAAGATGCGCCAAGGCATTCTTGTTGTCAAGTGAAACGGCTTTGCGCAACTGCTCTTCCGAAGAGGAAGCCAAGCCCGGATCGCCACTTTGTAGAAGACCAAGAGCGGCATGAAATTGCGCGCGATTTGGATCGATAGCAAGCGCCTGCTGAATTTGAGCAATGGCCTCAGTTCGATCTCGCTTTCCTGCCGCTACGCTCGAGAGAAGCGCATGAGCGTCAGCGCTTTGCGAGTTGCTGGCCAGTACATCCTTTGCCTGTTCCGCGGCTCTGTCAAATTGCTTTCCGGCCAGCAGGAGGTTGCCAAGATCAATCCTGGCCTTCTCATTGCCGGGCTGCAGGGCGACGGCTCGCATCAGTTCGGAATACCCCGGCATAATAGAACCCATCTTGAGATAGGTGTCACCAAGCTGGTAGTGGGCTTCAGCGAAGTTTCGGTCGACTTTCAAGGCGTTCGAAAACTGAATAGCGGCTTCTTTGTACTTGCCATCTGCCGCATAACGCTTACCGCTTTCCAGGTACTTTTGCTTTTGCTTGTTCGGGTCCCGATGGCAGCCGGCGGTCGTCAAGACTACGAGGGCAAGCGCCCCGGAGACCGCTCTCCGCCCGAATCTGATCCTGTGCTTCGTCATGATGCTTTCCTCTCGTGCGCTTTTATGCGTCTGACCCACTGCGTGTGTGCCCATTGGAGCGATTTTGCTCGATCTCAGTCCGGTATGAATCGATGGAGCTCCGGTGCCATAAGACTGGTGAATCCGACGGCGCGCTGCCGAGCAGCTTCGATGCTCTCGTTTAACGCAATCGGAGTGATCACTCGCACCAAAGCTCCATCCGTACGATTCATGCGCATTGCATCAGCGATTAGGTAGAACTTCGACGCATACTCATTTGCGACACTTCGACCATGCGCTTGGTACCAATAAAGAACGAACTGCTTCTGTTCCCCGTTCGTGATGACGTACTCCCCCACTCGGAAGTTCTGCCCGTCCTTTGCTGTCACATCCGTATATTTGGAGGATTCAAAGGTCCATCCCGCCCCAGGAAGGCAATGCTGAGGTGAATGGATTGTCTGGCCTGTTCGCTGGGTTGGAAAGTACCCGATAAACAGACCAACTACGGGCGTTTCTGCGCGGTCGCTGGTATAGATCCGATTCAGAAAGTCGCCCTTCCCGAGAATGTCGAGAACAGCCTGATCGATTGGCAGATCCTTTCCCGCCCAAGTGCCCATCTGCTCAGGCATGTTCTTGACAGGTTCGCTCCTCGGAACCTTATCGACATCCGGGCGGGCATAGAGGATTCCCGTGGCAACGGCCAAGATCCCAAGCACAATCCAGAATCGTATACCGTTCATGCTGTTACTCTCACCGGCCAAACCAAGCGAAGTAGTTTGTGAAGGAAATAGAGGCAAGTCAACGAGATAACAAACATGACCCAACCCGAGAATTCATGGAAAAATCCCTCTGCCTTGGAAGGATCCCAATATTGAACGCACAACCCTGTTCCAACAATGCGAAGCGCGTTCGCGCAAACCGCGATTGGAATACTCGCGAGCGCCATGATCCACCGCCGAGTAGAAGTGCGCTCAAGGAAATACCCGTAGAAGACGGACAGTGTAAAGAGGCTCATCAAAGAGCGAATGCCGCTGCACGCCTCTGCTACCTCAAGCTTCATGATGGGGAGCTGAATTACGTTTCCTTCTCGAAAGACAGGAACCCCCAACACGGGGAGGAGAGTGCTTGCCGCCCGAGATGCCAGAAGCTGCAATGGAAAGGTTATCTGATTGAAAACGATCTCGGGAAACGGGATTGCTAACATCAGAACGCCGAGCGGAAACAGCATCTCGCGAAGGATCGCCTGGCCACAGAACATCCAGATTAAACCGGCAATAATAAGAACGAAGGAGATCCGGGAAAGGAAGAGTTCCGCTCCATAAACGCCGAAAAAGAGCGTCAGGACGCCTAGCGCTAAAAGCGGAAGACCCGACCAGGATGGCTTCACAGCCATCCCTCGAAGCTTTGGTCGCTTATCCCAAAGCAGGAAGAGGGCGAAGAACGGGACGAGGAATCCATGAGAATAATCCGGAATCTCGTACCAGTCGGTCACAAGCTTCACTGCGATCTTCCAGTACATCAAGCAGAGCAGGATGCCAATAACCGATCCGCCGAGCACGGATCTCTGTTGTCTCAAGAAATCTGCCAATCGAAGCGCTGATTGAGGCTCTCGCGATGGCATCGCTGAGTCTGGACCGGAAGCAGCCACGGTACCAGCAGCCTGTTCATCATTCGTTGCAACAGGATAGGTTGCTACCTGCACGTCCGGCGTCATCGCTTTACAAACCTCTTCCGCATCGACCTACACCTGACGAGAGCACTTTCCTTGCCAGATGCGAGGACGGTAAAGCACCAGCTTTCCGCCGTAAAGCCCATTGTTGGGGAAGTATACTCCGAGGGAATGGAACTTAATTTCCCAAAATGTACGCACTTTGCAAACGAAAGTTGTAAAGGGTGGAGTCGGTCCGGCAGAATCTCTGCCCTATACTGAGCATCTGCTGCTTCTGAGATGGGCGGGGAGTGCAGCCAGCCATTCGAGCCACCGGGCTGACGTTTGGCAATGTTCTTGCAAACGCTTGGATGAGGAACCTGAATGAAAGCGCACCAACCTACGACTCCCCCGACCTTACCCCCCCTGTTCAACAACGCAACGACCCTTAGGTTGGGCGCGCCTGGGACGAGGCGAATCGCCTCGATTGCCTTCTTGGCTTTGGTATGCCTGCAAGGTCGTGCCCAGCCGAAAGTAATGATACCAGTTGGACAGACGCCATCCACGAGCCAGAGCGTTCCGCCTGGTCAAGTGAAGGACGCTCCAGCCAACGCGCCGGCGAATCCTCCCTCCTCTCCATCGTCTGTTGCGCCTAATGTTCCACTGCCTGTTTCAGCGCCTAACACGGGATCTGCAAGCGGCGTTGACAATGCGCGTTACGTCATCGGAGCAGACGATAATCTTCAGATTACCGTCTGGAGAGAGCCATCCCTTTCAGGTGTTCTGCCGGTGCGTCCAGATGGCATGATCTCGCTCGTTCTGATCGGCGACTTGAGAGCTGCCGGAAGAACTCCTACTCAGCTGAGTGGCGATATCGCGCAGCAATTGAAGAAGTTTATCCAGGACCCAAGCGTCACTGTCGCAGTCACTGCGGTGAACAGTCAGAGGATCTTTATGGTAGGAGAGGTCGGTCACGTGGGACCCGTCGCTATGAGCCCGGGCATGACGCCACTCCAAGCCATCTCCTCCGCGGGAGGTCCAAGTCCTTACGCAAATCTGAAGCGTATCTATATACTGCGCGGACTTGGGGCCAGGCAGCAAAAGATTCCCTTCAACTACAAGCAGGCCCTTAAGGGCGATAACCGGCAGGACGTCATCCTTCAACCAGGTGACACGATTGTCGTCCCATGAGGACGTTAATGAATCAGAGTTCTTTCGCATTGCTCTTTGTCGCCGTCGCGACCGTACAGGCTTACGGACAGGCAACGGCGACTGCGTCTGCTCCGGTGGCAACATCTGGCATCAATCTTGGAGTCGTGAACGGAACTTTTCGTTACGGCGCAACCGCTTCGGAGTCCTTTCAAACCGGATACGCGCAAAATCAGGGTGTTTCCGCACAGACAACTCTCTCTGGATCGCTCATCTACGCCACTAAGAGCCTGAAGGCCCCCTTCAGCACCATTTACACGGGTGGGGTCCTCTTCTCAAATCAGCGCGGGTACGGTACGAACACATTTCAGAGCCTTGCGATCAGCCAGGGATACGTCACCAAGAACTGGACTTTCGGGGTCGCGGATGTCGTTAGCTATCTGCCACAATCTCCAACCTTGGGCCTGTCGGGTGTCCCAGGCACGGGAGACATTGGATTCACGCCAGTCAGCGGAGTCGAGACACCGGCGCAGAATATCCTGACCTATAACTCGGATCGCGTTAGCAATACAGCTGTGGGCAACGCATCGAGAAAAATCACAGCTCGGACAGGGATTACGGCTGATCTCAGCTATGGCATTCTGCATTATTTTGACAACAACTCTCTGAATACACGGCAGATCTCCGCCGATCTGGGGCTTAACCACGAAATTGATGCGAGAACATCCGTAGGAGTCAACGCCAACTATTCGATCTTCACACTCGGTAATTACACATTGGGCTCGCAAAGTAGGACGGATGCGTCATTTACGACGCGCGCGATAAGCGCGCAAGTGCAGCATCAATTTACACGAGCTTTCGGAGCATCGGTCAGCGTCGGCCCGCAGTGGGTGAACTCAGCTTCTGATTTAGGGATTCCATCGCGACTTGGCGTGTACGCCAGCGTTAATCTTGCCTACGTTCGGCGGTTCGGAACATTTGACCTCTCCTACAATCGAGGCGCAAATGGAGGATCAGGAGTTCTTCCGGGTGCGTTCTCGGACGCCGTTACCGCTTCAGCTTCCAGAGCCTACGGACATAATTGGGCATTGTCCGCAAACCTGGGATACGCTCACACGTCTGGTCTGGGTTCGACCCTCAACAATAATGTGCTGGTGCTACCAGGTGTAGGCACGTATGGCAACTTCGATTCAACGTTTGCTGGTGCCCAAGTGACACGTCGGCTGACGAATTCGTTCTCCGCATTTGCGAGCTACACAGCGTTCAATCAAACGTACGGCAATGTTCAGAGCATTCCTGGCGCTATCAGTGGCTTGATTCAGTCGTTCACGATCGGTGCTTCGTGGTTTCCCAAGTCGACAAACTTGGGGCAATTCTAAAGGACTTTTATGCTTGGTCATCGCGCTCTATCCCCGGAAGACTACCTCGCTATCCTCAAAAAGCGTTGGTGGATTATCGCTATCCCGGCTATCCTTTTGCCCGTCCTCGCTTTCGCCGCTAGCTACCTTGTATCGCCTCAATACACCTCACAGACGCTCGTTCTGGTCGAGCAGCAGAAGGTGCCGGATACGCTGGTTAAGCCGGTGATCGCCGAAGACATAAGTGCTCGACTAGCGTCAATGAAAGAGCAGATCCTTAGCCGATCTCGCCTGCAGCCTATTCTTGAACGATTCAACTTATTTGCAGGCGATCACATGAACATGGATGACCGTCTGGACTTGATGCGAAAGAACATCGACATCAAGCCGATTCAGTCCGAGATGGCACATGGCCTTCCGGGGTTTTTCATTTCCTTTAAGGCCAACGACGCGCGCACGGCGCAGGCGGTGTGTGAGGAGATCACGTCGATGTTCGTGAGCGAGAATCTCCGTGCTCGAGCAGATCAGACGCAGGGAACGACGGACTTCCTCAAACAACAGCTTGACCAGGCAAAACGCAGTCTGGATGATCAAGACGCAAAATTAGCCAAGTTTCAGCAACAGTATGTCGGCAAGCTTCCGGGACAAGAAGAGGGAAACCTCAACATGCTGAATAGCTTGAACACACAGTTGAGTGCATCCACTCAGCAAATCGAGCGAATGCAGCAGGATAAGACGCTGATGGAAGCGATGCTTGCTCAACAACAGCGCGAGACGGCTACGCCTGAAACACAGCGTTTGGCCCCTCAAGCACAGCAAACAGAGTTGCAATCTCTTCTTTCGCAGGAAGCAGATCTGACGGCACGCTATACAGATGATTATCCCGACGTCGTGTCGATCAGACGGAAGATCAAAGATCTGAAACACCAGATGGCGCAAGCGCCGGCCGCGGTAAGCAGTACGACCTCCACTTCGCACATTGATTCTCCGGAGACGCAAAGGCTGCGCCTTCAAATCAGAGCATTGGACATGGCGATCAATCAGCGCAAGCATGACCAGGCGGGTACGCAGGGGCAGGTAAATCTTTATCAGGAACGGATCTCCGCAAGTCCGTTAGTGCAGGAACAATACAAAAACTTGACCCGGGACTATCAACAAGCCCAGGCGTTCTATGACGATTTGTTGAAGAAAATGAATGAAAGTCGGATGGCATCGGATCTCGAGCATCGCCAACAGGGTGAACAATTCCGCGTCATGGATGCGGCGAATTTGCCGGACGCGCCGACATCGCCCAAGCGTCCTGTATTCGCGGCTGGCGGCCTCATATTCGGTCTGGCTCTGGGCTTAGGCATCATTGCCCTGCTCGAGTACCGCAATACTGCACTTCGAACCGAGCGCGATATATGGGCGTTTACAAAACTACCTACCCTTGCCTCCATCTCGCTCATAGACGAAGTAAGCTCCAATGACTTCAGGTCGGAGAAGCCGAAGAAGAGTTTCCTTCGCCGGCGTAACTCAGGTGGTCCCAAGATCGACAGCCCTCTTATGAATGCCGGGAGCTAACGACCATGTATAACAACTTCTTCAAATTGAAAGTTAGCCCCTTCGGAACAAGTCCGGATCCGCGATTTCTTTACATGATGCCTCACACCCGCGAGGCTCTCGCCTGCCTTGAGTATGGTATCTCCGCGAGAAAAGGATTTACAGTTCTTACCGGGGAGGTAGGAACTGGTAAAACCACGCTCCTGCGTAGGGCGCTCGGATCCTTTCATAACCGCAGGGTCTCAACATCCTTCGTCTTCAACCCTCGCCTTGAGGTGCTCGACTTCCTCGAGTTTGTGCTGACCGATTTTGGCATTGTCCCTGCAGCACGGACGAAATCAGGCATGTTGCTGCAATTAAATCGGTGGTTGATCGAGCGGTATCGGATGGAGGAAACCTGCGTGGTTGTTGTAGACGAAGCGCAGAATCTTTCCTGGGATCTGCTTGAAGAGATCCGCCTTCTTACCAATCTTGAGACATCGTCGGAGAAGTTGCTGCAGATTGTTCTCTCGGGGCAGCCCGAGCTCGAAGAAAAGCTACGACATCCCAGTGTCCGCCAGCTCCGGCAACGTGTGGCTCTTTGGTGCAGAACACAGGCGCTCACAGCACAGCAGACTCAGGCGTATATCGCAGAGCGTCTTCGGATTGCAGGCGCTGCGTACGCCATCTTTGATCCTGAAGCCATCGACCTTGTGCACCGATACAGTCGAGGAATTCCAAGGATCATCAATTTGCTTTGCGAACATTCCCTCATCTCTGCCTACGTTGAACAGGCACAGCACGTTAGACCAGAGATGATCGAAGCCGTGGCCGTCGAACTTGAACTGGAGACTCAGCCCTTTCTCATCTCTTCTGCTGCTATGGGTAGTAACTCCATCGCTCCCCGAACCGTGCCAAACGATAACCCTAATTTCACGACGGCGCTAGGTTCTGAGAGCACCGGAAGGCGAGACCGATGAGCCGTATCTATGAAGCATTGCAAAAAGCTGAGGCAGAGCGCGGCGGGGCGACGGAGGAGACTTATCTTAGTCCTTCAGATCGTGGGCTCGATTTAGATCTTGACCGACGAGGTTCAGCTACTGCGACCTTCTCAGACACCTTGGGCTCAAATTCGTCGGCCGGGCTCGTTGAACCCACCTCGCCCATTAGCGCCTTTGATCAGGCTTCCCCGCTTGAGCACGTTTATTCACCCATTCCGAACGCGGTTTCACAGGGTCATGGCGACCTACCAACTCGGGTTGTCGGTGTAGATCTCGATGCGATTCCTCAGCGAACCTGGACCCCATCTTTCAATCGACTACCAGCTCTGCTTGAGCGGGGGCCAGCGGTTGAGCAATTTCGCAGCTTACGATCTCGAATCTATGAGCTTCGCGACAAACGGCCGCTAAAGACCATTCTCATCACGAGCGGATTGCCGCAGGAAGGGAAAAGTTTCGTCTCCACTAATCTGTCCGTTTCCCTGGCTCGTAACAAGAACGCTCGTGTCCTTCTGATTGATGGCGACATGCGTCGCTATACGGTTCACCAGGTGCTTGGATGTGACCCGGATCCCGGTCTCGCCGATTATCTCTCAAGCCGTGCCTCACTCTCACAAGTGATCCAGCGATGCGATCCAACTCTGTCGAAAGGGGTGACAAACGGAACTGGAGTGAGCCTTCCACCGCTGTCTGTGATCTCTGGAGGGAATGGAGGAGACAAAGCTGCGGACCTCTCAAACAACAACCGCTTCGAAGAGCTGATTCACACGGTCTCACCTCTCTTTGATTGGATCATCGTTGATTCTTCTCCTGTGCTTCCCGTGTCAGATGCCGTAAACCTGTCGCGTTTCTGCGACGGCGTCCTTCTTGTAGCTCGCAGCGGTGTCACGGAGTATGAAAACGCCCAGCGAACCTTGGCCGAACTAAAGAACGCTCACCTGCTCGGTTTTGTTTTAAATGGTGCTGCCGCTCCGACACATCGTGGAGAGTACTACGGATACTCTGCGATTTCAGGCACAAAAGAGATTGAGTAGAGCAACACGATGATCAGGTTGTTCAATGTCTACTATCCCACTCGCACCATTGTTCTCCTGGTGACTGAGGCACTGATTGTTAGCGGATCATTTCTGCTTGCAACGGCGTTTGTATTGGGACCCGACACCTACATCGCTCTGAATTACGAGTACGGCGCGCTTAAGATCCTAACGTTGACGGTAGTCACTCTACTGTTCTCCTACTATTTCGATCTCTATGAACCATCACGCATCTCCGAGCGATGGGAGATCTACTTTCGCCTGCTTCTGGTTCTAGGTTTCCTTTCGTTTCTGCTCTCCGCCGTGACCTGGATTTTTCCTGAAGCGGATATCGCCCACTCAGTTATCCTACTTGGCTTGGCCTTTCTGACAGCGGCACTCGTTGCCTGGCGGATGACCTATGAATGGATCATCGCGCGTCCTATCTTTCGTGAGCACGTGTACGTATTAGGAGGCGGAGAACGAGCGCAGGCCATCGTGGAGATCATCGCGACCCGCAGAGATATAGGAATGCACATTGTTGGTTGGGAACCGAACACACCTGAAGGTCCGATCACCCGCGACCATTTTGCAGCCGCAATCGAAGAGTCGCGGATCTCCGGACTCAAGATCAATCGGGTAATTGTTGCGATGCAGGATCGGCGCGGTGCGCTCCCTGTCCGAGAGTTGCTGAAATTGCGATTCGACGGTGTCGTCGTAGAAGATGCTTGCGACCTCCTCGAAAGACTTTCAGGGAAGATGCCGCTTGATGGCCTCCGTCCGTCGAACTTCATCTACAGCGAAGGATTTCGTGTAAAGCCGTCGCAACAAATCATGCGACGCCTGGTATCGACACTAGCGGCAGCAACCGGCCTGCTGCTCTTCGCGCCGTTCCTTCCATTCGTCATGCTGGCTGTTCGGCTCTCTTCCCAAGGACCGATCTTCTTCAAGCAGACCCGTGTGGGCTTGGCTGGCCGAAATTTCGAGGTAGTCAAGTTCAGAACGATGCGGATTGACGCTGAGGCTTCCGGCGCCAAGTGGGCGAGCAAGAATGATCCTCGCGTTACGCGCATTGGCGGCTTCATGCGAAAAACTCGCATCGATGAGGTTCCTCAGCTATGGAACGTGCTCCGTGGCGATATGGGCTTCGTCGGGCCCCGACCCGAGCGCCCTGAATTTGTCCCTTGGTTGTCTGAGCAGATTCCATACTTTGACCTTCGCCACATGATTCGCCCCGGGCTGACTGGGTGGGCTCAGGTAAGGTACGGTTATGGCGCTACCCTCGCCGAAGCTCGCGAGAAACTCGAGTACGATCTTTACTACATCAAGCACATGTCCCTCGGCCTGGATCTGCTCATCATGTTTGAGACAGTAAAAACCATCCTTCGCCGTCGCGGCGCTCAGTAGCTCCATACCTAAATGCTTTAGGTGTCCAATAGAAAGCCCTGGGGACCTTCCGGTCGCCAGGGCTTTCTGTTCAGGTCTTTCCTCAGAGCAGCCGCTAGCGAATCGCGAAGGATCCCGATCGCTCTCGTTCAGCCACATACCACGCCACTGTCTTCTCAAGACCCGCACGAAAGTCCGTTTGCGGCGCGTAACCCAACTCCTCGCGGGCTCGATCGATACTAGCGAGAGAATGCTGCACATCGCCCGTTCGGGGCGTTCCATAAATTGGCTTTGCAGAGAAACCTAGGATCTCCGCCAAGGTTGTATAGAGATCATTGAGCGTATGGCTCTGCCCCGTGCCGACGTTGAAGACGCGACCGTTGGCGAACTCACAAGGCGCGACACATGCGAGAAGGTTCGCATTGACAGCGTTTGCGATAAACGTGAAGTCTCTACTAACAGATCCATCTCCATTGATGGTAGGGGTCTCGCCTGCCATCATCTTGTAGATGAAATGAGCGATCACGCCGGAGTAAGGGGAGTCGGCAGCCTGACGTGGGCCAAAGATGTTGAAGTATCGGAGGCAGACTGCTTCCATCCCATATACCTTACAAAATGCCTGAATGTAGTACTCACAGGTAAGCTTTTGAACCGCGTAGGGCGAAAGCGGTGCCGGGCTCATCTCCTCATGCTTCGGCTGTGTCGGTTGATCGCCGTAGGCAGAGGAGGAAGCCGCATAAACGACTCGCTTCACGTTTGCGTCACGCGCCGCGAGAAGCACATTCAATGTTCCATTAATATTTGATTCGTGCGATGTCAGCGGATCCTTCACCGATCGAGGAACAGACGCCAGCGCCGCTTGATGTATGACGTAGTCCATACCCTCGCAAGCTTGTTGCATTGCAGCGACATCTTGAATATCCGCAAGCTCGAAAGAAACACGATGGCGAATGTCGACAAGGTTTTCCATGCGGCCCGTTGACAGATTGTCAACGCCGCGCACCTCATGTCCTTGCTCAACCAGTGCGTGCGCGATAGATGAGCCTATGAAACCTGCTATGCCTGTAACAAGATACCGTGCCACATTTCCTCCATCCGGATTCTCCGGTCATCGGGCTTCTCAGCCATGACGATTACCTGTCACCTGCCCGTATGAGCAGCGTTGTTTGTGTATCTACTCTGTTTTCGCAGGCCGCGTCGTCTTCTTGCAATGCAACTTCCGTTCATCCTCTTGCGCTGGCCGATGCTGCGCTTCGTCCCACCGGCGACCAACTTTAGGAGGTGACCCTCTCTGCGACCTTCGTGTCAGCAGAACCTCGTATAACAGCGGTGATCCAGTGCAATAATAGCGGACATGTTGATGACCAGCCCGGAAACTCTCCCCCAACTTGCCAGCGAGCGCCTCGAGCGCCTGAAGACTCGT
>CAXTCB010000047.1:0-21863 GCA_964242875.1 uncultured Acidobacteriaceae bacterium | reverse complement strand
GCAACTGCCCACTGATCGAGAGGGAAGATCAGTATCAGATCGCGAACAACTGGACAAAGACGATTGGCAATCACAGCGTAAAGTTCGGTGCTGATCTGCGGTATGCCCGCAACCTGCGCGTCCCGAGCGACAACGATCGCACTGGCATCCTCGATTTCGGCACCGGACCTACGGCGTCGGACACAAATGTGGGAGGTTCGGGCCTAGGGTTTGCCTCGTTGGTGACTGGCCAGGTTTCGCAGTTCAATCGTTATGTCAGCACATCAAACAATGCGAAGGAGTTTCAGAAGCGGACCTTCTTCTACGTTCAGGACACGTGGCGTGCAACTCCGAAGCTGACCCTGAATCTCGGTGTGCGTTACGAGTTCTACTTCCCGGAGAAGGTCAATGGGAAGGGCAATGGCGCGCTGCTCAATCCGGAGACGGGCTATCTGCAGGTTGCCGGGTACGGCGGCATTGGTTCGAATATGAACTACAAGCTTCCTGAGAACACCTGGAACCCTCGCATCGGTGTGGCGTACCAGGCGACGCCGCAAACGGTAATTCGCGCCGGCTACGGACGGAGTTTCGACATCGGTGTGTTCGGATCGATCTTCGGCCATGCCGCCACACAGAACTTACCCATTCTGCAAAACCAGGCGATCACGGCAAGTGGCACGGACAATGCCTTCGTGTTGACGAACGGACCGGCTGCGCCAACGCAGGTCACTGTTCCGACAAATGGTTTGCTGCCAAATCCCGGGTACGCGGTCTCGTCGCGCGCTCGTCCGACAACGCTACGTCTGCCGACGCTCGATGCATGGAATCTAGCAGTCCAACAGTCTCTCAATCCCACCCTGTCGATGACGATCGCGTATGTCGGAAACAAGGGAACGCATACCTTCGGGGACAACTCAGGAAATACGACGAACCCGAACGAAGCGGCCATTGCACTGGGAGGAGCTGACAGCTACAACGGACAGGCTCTTTTCTGGAATCCGAACCTTCCGGATCTGCCGAATGGCCAAAGCCCCTATGTCAATGGCGTCGGACCAAACGGCGAGGTAAATCAACAGAACCTGCTGCGGCGCTACTACGGCGGTAAGCTGGCTGCGTGCGCTGATTCGAACTATCTTGCGGCTGCGGCCGCGGCAAACCAGACGCTGCCGGGTAACGGCGGCTGCGGATGGACGAATGACATCCAGGACTTCAGTGACAACCTGGATACGCATTACAACGCTCTGCAGGTGACGTTGACCAAGCAGCTTTCGCATGGCATCAGCTTGAATGCGAACTATGCCTGGCAGCAGGCACTCAGCGACTCGACCAGCTTCTCTTCATGGGACAAGCACATTGTTGCTGGACGGGAGAGCGCCCTGCGTCAGCAACAGGTGATTGTCTATGGGCTGCTTGAGCTGCCGTTTGGAAAGAACCATGTCTTACTCGCAAATGCGCCTGGATTCATCCAACAGATTGTCGGAGGAATCCAGGTCAGTCCGGTGATTACTTATTCGAGTGGCCTGCCCTTCACGCTCGGGTACTCCGACTATACGAAGCAGGTTCCGTCGGATGCTCCGAACCGTGTGAACGGCGATACCCATGCCTTCCACTCGCAGATCACTGGCAGCCCAGGGAATAACCTGACGTTCTACAATCCTGTCAACATCGATGCGGGCGGGATCTTTACGAGGCCGGGTCTTGACCAGATCGGCAATGTGGGACGGAACACGGTGTTCGGACCGCGGTTCTTCAACGGGGATATCTCGGTGCAGAAGAACTTCACGATTCGCGAGAAGACTACGCTGCAGTTGCGGGCGGACGGCTTCAATGCCTTCAACCACATCAACTTTGGCACACCGAACGGCAACATCGACCAGGGCGGGCAGATCACCAACGGAGCGTATCCGAACGGAGCGAGCAACCCGCGGCAGCTGCAGTTCTCTGGCCGGGTTCAGTTCTAAGCTGTCGAGAGGTAAAGGAGGAGGGAGGCCACAAGGCCTCCCTCTTTTTGTTCTTTCACTGGTTGAAGCTGGTCAGCGTGCGCTGAGACGTCGGACGTGATTGCGACTCCGTGGACCTGTGTGGATGAGCGCTTTTGTGACCGCAGTTGCTGTTTGGGGATGAAGGATGCTGATGAGATTCTTACAGGCTGTTTCGCTGATAGGCGTGGGTGTGGTTCTCTCGACCAGCGGAGTTGCGCAGAGCGGAGCCGTACAACCGAGTGATTTGAAGGCAGCGGAGAAGCCGTCGAGCGACGCCACGTGGTGGAAGCATGCGGTGGTGTACGAGATCTACCCGCGATCGTTCCAGGACTCGAACGGCGACGGGATCGGCGACCTGAATGGCATTACACAGCGGCTCGATTACCTGAAGGATCTGGGGATTGATGCGGTCTGGATTGCGCCGATGTATCCGTCGCCACAGGTCGACTTTGGCTATGACATCTCTGACTACGAGAATGTTGACCCGAAGTATGGAACGCTGGCGGATATGGACCGCCTGATCGCCGAGGCGAAGAGGCGGAATATCCGTATTTGCCTCGATATGGTGCTGAACCACACGTCGGACAAGCACAAATGGTTTCAGGAATCAGCCACGTCGCGCACCAATCCAAAGCACGACTGGTATGTGTGGAACGATGGCAAGCCAGCGACGGACGCGAACGCGACCAGCTTTGAGAAGCGATTTGAGCACGATGGAAAGGTGCCGATCAACAACTGGGAGTCAAACTTTGGCGGATCGGCGTGGCAGTGGACCCCGGCGACACAACAGTTCTACTACCACAAGTTTTACAAGGAGCAGCCTGACCTGAACTGGCGCAATCCCGCGGTGGAGAAGGCGATGTTCGGGTCGATGCAGTTCTGGCTGAACCGCGGCGTGGCAGGGTTTCGGCTGGATGCGATTCCGACGCTGTTCGAGGATCCGCAGTTACGGGATGAGCCGGAGGCGGGCGGCATGAACGCGCAAGGCGATGTGAACCTCAAGGAGATTTACACCTCTAACCTGGTGGAGGTGCATGGTGTGATCCGGCGCATGCGGACGATGGTGAGCAAGTATCCGGACAATCGTGTGCTGATCGGTGAGACGTATCTGCCGAACACGATGGAGCTGGATAGATGGTATGGCAGCGCGGACAAAGACGAGCTGCAGCTGCCGATGGATCTGCTGGTTGGCTTTCAGGGAGACCGGGCGAAGCTGGATGCAGCAAAGCTGCGACGATACCTGACGGAGGTGGAGACGCAGGTACATGGATCACAGCCGTTGCTGGTATTTGATAACCACGACAATGTGCGCAGCCATGATCGCTACGGCGACGGCACGCACGATGCGGAGATCGACCGATTGATTGCGGCCCTGCTGCTCACGTCCCGCGCGACGGCGCTGATGTACTACGGGGAGGAGCTGGGGATGCCGACGACGCCTCCGACGCGGGTAGAGGATGTGAAGGATCCTATCGGCGTGACGGGCTGGCCAAAGGAGAAGGGCCGCGATGGGGAGCGAACACCGATGCAATGGGATGCGAGTAACGCGCAGGCAGGCTTCAGCACAAATGCCTCGACGTGGCTGCCGATTCCGGCGAACTACAAGACCCTTAACGTCAGGACAGAGGAGGCGGATCCGCGGTCTTTGCTGAACTGGCACAAGACCCTGATTCGTATGCGACGGGAGATGCCTGCGCTGCACGACGGCGGCGTGGTGATGATCGACACGGCGAACCCGGATGTTCTCTCTTATGTGAGGACGGCGCCAGCGGGCGCAAAGGCGGTGGTGGTTTCGCTGAATATGAGTGCGACACCGCAGACAATTCATCTGGATCTTGCGACGAGCGGGATCAAGGGGAGCGCCGTGAAGACGTTGCTCGCCACGGACCCGGGTCTGCAACAGGTGAACTCAGTGACGGAGCTGACGCTGCAACCTTATGGATCCTATGTCGGTGAGGTGCAATAAGGGCAGTTGCGCGGTGGGCCCACCAGGACTTGAACCTGGAACCAACGGATTATGAGTCCGCTGCTCTAACCAATTGAGCTATAGGCCCATTCAGCCGCTACGACCGACACGCCTCAGAAGAGCGAAGGTGATTCGGCTGATGGGATGATTGTACCGGGGAGCGAGTTACTGAGTCATGATCATGACTTCCGTCGACTTGATGACGGCGGTTACAGTGTCTCCAACCTTGATACCCATCTCTTCCACGCTTTGCCGCGTGATAACGCTCTCGATCAGGGATCCTCCGGCGATACGGACGGTCACTTTGGCGGTGATGGTACCGAGGGCAACCTCCTCAACCGAGCCGCTGAGCTGATTGCGTGCAGAGATGGATTGATTACGAGGGGCGGTTTCTGCGGGCATTGGGGCTCCTGCGTGCGGATGTGCTGCGGTTTATCCCGCGACAGAGATGATGCTGCTCCCATCACAACCGCCGGGCGGGAGGCTACTTGTCTGTGAGGCTGCCAGGGGTTGCGTTTGAGTCCTCGGGGGCTGAGGGGTTGAGATGGCCGAGGCGATTCTCGGGGGTGTTTGAGCGGACGGCGGTCTGGCCGGGGCCGGCGGTTGAAGGGTTGCCGCCGGTGTAGCCCGAGGGCTCAGCCTTCGCCTCCTGCGGTGTCGGCGCGACGGGCTGGGTCGGGGTCTGCTTGTGCTCTTCGGATGGGGCCATGGTGAGATACTCCCGAGGCAGAAAGCCTCAGCGCTGTTTGACCATACCTAGTCACCGGCAGTTGCCTTGTTTCCGCGCCACCAGGGCAAACTTCGCTAGACTTGAGGCGAGGCGAGCAGCAGCGAGTGGCCGTACGCGCTTTTGTATGCAGGAGATGATGAGACGGATTGCAGGACGCAAGAACGATGCGAGGAAGTGGTTGCTGATGGCGAAGGCGCAGCATGGCATGGGAACGGGCGCCGAAGAGCCAGCCCGACCCTGTGGAGACTCTGACGGGCAACCGGCTTTTCTGCGTGTGGCTGCCGCAGCGCTGGTGATGCTGGCCGGAGCCTCATGTGCCGCGGCGCAGATTCCCAACCTGTTTTCGCCACTGGCTCCGCAGCAGGGCGCGTCGAGTACGACCCAGGGAGGCTCACCCGCGCTCACGCCGCAGCAGAGTCAGGCGACAGCCCCGGAGCGAAGCGCTTCGCGGCCGAATGAGATCGACGGCAGCGCGGATCCGACGGCGCCGGGCGCTGTTCGCGGAGAGTCGCAGACGAGCCCGCGATCGCAGACCGGCACAGCGGCTCCGGAGAAGCCGACTGAGTTCCAGCGGTTAGTTCAGGCGACCACAGGGCAACAGGTGCCGATCTTTGGCGCCGATCTGTTTGCGGGGGTGCCGTCGACCTTTGCGCCGGTGGACAATATACCGGTTACGCCGGACTATGTGATTGGCCCCGGGGATCAGATTCGTTTGCAGATCTATGGCCAGGTGAACCAGCAGGGATCGTACCTGGTGGACAGGAACGGCCAGATCTCGATCCCGCAACTCGGCTCCGTGCAGGTGGCCGGGGTGCCGTATGCGGATCTCAGCAACTTTCTGCGGGGGCAGCTGGGGCGTGTGTATCGGAACTTTGACCTGAATGTGAACCTCGGGCAGCTCCGATCGATCCAGGTGTTTGTCGTGGGCCAGGCGAGGCGGCCTGGAAGTTACACCATCAGCTCTCTCAGTACGCTGTTGAATGCGTTATTTGCCTCAGGCGGACCATCGGCGCAGGGATCGTTACGGGACATCCAGGTGCGGCGAGGCGCGGAGACGATCGTTCACTTCGACCTGTACGATCTGCTGCTGAAGGGCGACAAGAGCAAGGATGTTCGGCTGCTGCCCGGAGATGTGATCTTTATTCCTTCCTCCGGGCCGCAGGTGGCGCTGCTCGGAAGTGTGAATAACTCCGCCGTGTATGAGTTGAGGGGAGAGACGCAGGTGCAGCAGTTGCTGCAGCTCGCCGGCGGGGAGTCGAACGTGGCTGCGGGCGCTCAGGTTCGAGTGGAGCGGATTGACCGGCATGACCTGCGAAGCATTGTGCAGGTCGACCAGTCGCAGCTGGGCGAGACCGCGCTGCAGAACGGGGACATCGTCACGATCACATCGATCATAGACAGGTTCAAGAACGCGGTGACGCTGCGCGGGAATGTCGCGAATCCCGGGCGGTATATGTGGCACCCGGGCATGCGTGTGACGGATCTGATTCCCGATCGAGCGATGCTGATTACGCGCGACTACTGGGCAAAGCGAAGCCAGCTGGCGCTGCCAGAACTGGCGCCCCCTGATGCGACGCAACCACGGCCTGCGGGGGGCGAGGGATCGCTGCAGATCTCGTCCAGCCCTGCGGCGGGGACGGGGGCGACAGGGGGATCTTCCCAGAACGTACGCGCGAACACCTCTGCCAGTGGCGGCGGCAACTCGGTTGCGGCGGCACTCTCAGCGGGCGACTCGCTCTTCACCCCGCGAACGGATGTCTTGCTGAGCGCCCCGGATATCGATTGGAGCTATGCGGTGATTGAGCGGCAGAACCCGACAGATCTCAAGACGCAATTGATTCCGTTCAATCTCGGCAAAGCGGTGCTCGAGGGCGATGCCGCACAGAATCCGGAGCTGCTGGCCAACGACGTGGTGACGATCTTCTCGACGGCAGATATCCGGGTGCCGACGGTGCAGCAGACGCGATTTGTGCGGTTGGAAGGCGAGTTCGTCGGGGCGGGTGTGTATAGCGTGAAGCCGGGGGAGACGCTGCGGCAGCTGGTGATGCGGGCCGGCGGCTTTACCTCGGATGCCTACCTGTATGCGTCGGAGTTTACGCGGCAATCAACCAAGCGCGTGGAGCGGCAGCGGCTGAATGACTATGCGGATCAGCTGGATGCACAGGTCTCGACGGTGACTTCGGGCAACAGCTCGCGGGCACTCAGTGATCGCGATGCCGCGGCCGCCGAGAGTGCGGCGACCGGTGCCCGCGCCGCGGTGAATCGATTGCGGCAGCTCGAGCCGGTCGGGCGCATTGTGCTGCAGCTGAAGCCCGACAGCGAGGGCGCGAACAGCCTGCCGGAGATGGCACTGGAGGACGGTGATCGGTTTATCGTGCCGAAGATTCCGTCGAACGTGTACGTAGAAGGGCAGGTCTACAGCGCGAACGCCTTTGTGTTTGAGCCGGGACGCCGGACCGCGACGTATTTGAAGCTGGCCGGCGGGCCGGATCGCGAGGCGGACCGGAGACGATCGTTCGTGCTGCGGGCGGATGGATCGGTGCTGAGCAGCCAGTATGGCAAGTTTGACCATGCGCTGATCTACCCCGGGGACACGATTGTGGTGCCGCCGATGATCAACAAGCGGGCGATTCTGCGCGATCTGGTGGACATCTCCACTATCATCGGGCAGTTCGGGATCGGGGTCGCTGCGATCAACGTGCTGAAGTGAGGGAGCGCGGCATTTCCTGCAAATCACGCCATGGTTGTAGGGTGAGCGCCAAGGGGCCCTCGTAGGATAGGCAGGAGGCTAGGCTTTGAACTCTGCAACCAGCATTCTCGTGACCGGCGGCGCCGGCTTTATCGGATCGAACTTCATTCTGGACTGGCTGCGTCCCGGCACGGATGTGGATGCGGTCGTGAACCTGGACAAGCTGACCTATGCCGGCAATCCGGAGACGCTGGCCCCGGTGCAGGCCTCGCCGAGGTACACGTTTGTGCATGGGGATATCTGTGACGCGGCGCTGGTGGAGCGATTGCTGCGCGAGTTTCGGCCGCGGGCGATCGTGCACTTTGCCGCTGAGAGCCATGTGGACCGGTCAATTCTCGGCCCGGAAGAGTTTCTGCGAACGAACATCAACGGCACGTTCACGCTGCTGCAGGCGGCGCGCGGCTACTTTCAGCAGATGGATGGAGAGCAACGCAAGCGGTTTCGCTTTCTGCACGTCTCCACCGACGAGGTCTTCGGGTCGCTCGAGCCGAACGATCCGGCATTTCATGAGGGCACGCCGTACTCGCCGCGATCGCCCTATGCGGCCAGCAAGGCGGCGAGCGATCACCTGGTGCGGGCGTGGGCGCATACGTATGGGCTGCCGGCGCTGATTACGAACTGCTCAAATAATTACGGTCCGCACCAGTTTCCGGAGAAGCTGATTCCGCTGGTGCTGACGTACGCGCTGAGGGGCAAGGCGCTGCCGATCTATGGTGATGGCCAGCAGGTTCGCGACTGGCTGTATGTGGGGGACCATGCCAGTGCCATCCGGGCCGTGCTGGCGGAGGGCCGGGTGGGCGAGACGTACAACATAGGCGGAGACAACCAGCGCAGCAACCTGGAGGTGGTGCTGGCGATCTGCGGGCTGCTCGATGAGCTGGTGCCGGAGTCGGCCTTCCGGCCGCACAAGCAATTGCTGAGCTACGTGCAGGACCGTCCGGGCCATGACCGGCGATATGCCATCGATGCGCGCAAGATCGAGCGCGAGCTGGGATGGAAGCCCGCCGAGAGCTTTGAGACCGGGCTGCGGAAGACGGTGCAGTGGTACCTGAACAACACGGAGTGGGTGGAGCGGGTCACGAGCGGAGCCTACCGCGAGTGGGAGGCGACGAACTACGGCAGTCGCGGGGGCGATCGCGGCCTGGCTGACGCAGAGGCGAAGGTGGAGGCGGCACGGTGAAGGGGATCATTCTGGCTGGCGGCTCAGGCACGCGGCTGCACCCGGTGACGCAGGCGATCAGCAAGCAGCTGCTGCCGATCTATGACAAGCCGATGATCTATTACCCGCTGTCTGCGCTGATGCTGGCGGGGATCCGGGAGATCCTGATCATCTCAACGCCGGAGGATACGCCGCGGTTCGAGCAGCTGCTGGGCGATGGTGCGAAGTGGGGGCTTAGGCTGCAATATGCGGTCCAGCCAAGTCCAGATGGGCTGGCGCAGGCGTTCCTGATCGGCAGGGAGTTTTTAGCCGGCGAGGGCTGCTGCCTGGTACTGGGCGACAACATCTTCTACGGGCACGACTTTCAGAAGACGTTGCGGGACGCGGCGATCGAGACGGACGGAGCGACGGTGTTTGCCTACCCTGTGCTCGATCCGGAGCGGTATGGCGTGGTGGAGTTCGACGCGGCAGGAAAGGCGATCGGCCTTGAAGAGAAGCCGCTGAAGCCGAAGAGCCGGTATGCGGTCACGGGCATCTACTTCTACGACGCGCAGGTAGTCTCGGTTGCGGAGCAGCTGAAGCCCTCGCCGCGCGGTGAGCTTGAGATCACGGACGTGAACCGGTGGTACATGGAGCGCGGTCAGCTGCGAACGCAGGTGCTGGGCCGGGGTATGGCGTGGCTCGACACCGGCACGCACGATTCGCTGCTCGAAGCATCGACGTTCATCCACACGATCGAGCAGCGGCAGGGTCTGAAGGTCGCGTGTCCGGAGGAGATTGCGTTTCGTCTGGGGTACATCTCGGCGGACGAGCTGCGCGCGCTGGCCATGCGCATCCAGAAGAGCAGCTACGGGCAGTACCTGTTGCGCCTGCTGGAGGATCGGATCTTCTAAGGACGGGTTGGCCGGGGGCTACCGGAGCCTTGCCGTAACGGATCACGAGAGCTCGCTATCGAAAGACGCGGGGCGGCTCGAGTATTCTGATCGTTATGGGTCCTGTGGAGCTGAGGGTTTGATCGCCGCCTGTACGATCATTTCGCCGAACTATCTGGCGTTCGCGCGAGTCCTGGCTCGGTCGTACCTGGAGCACCATCCTGGGCAGCGTTTTTTTGTGTTGCTGGTTGCGGATCTGGCAGATGTGAGCCTGTTTGCGGGAGAGATCTTCGAGCCGGTTGCGCTGACCGAGATCGGGCTTGCTGACCTGCGCGGCGAGGCGATGAAGTTCGACATCCTTGAGCTGAACACGAACGTGAAGCCGGCGTTTTTGCAGCATCTGTTTCGCACGCATGGGCTGGAGCAGCTCATATACCTGGATCCTGACATCTGCGTCTACAGCCCGCTCGAACCGGTCTTCGCGTCGCTTGCAGGCGGGGCAACGGTCGTGCTGACGCCGCACCTTACCTCGCCGCTGGACGATGATTACCAGCCGAGTGAACAGGATCACCTTTATAACGGAACCTACAATCTCGGCTTTGTGGCGTTCCGGCGATGTGCCGCGGCGGACCGCATGCTGGCGTGGTGGAACGAGCGCTGCCTGGCGCTGGGCTTCAGCGAAGGCCGAACCGGTTTATTTGTCGACCAGAAATGGATGAATCTGGCGCCGGGATTGTTCGAGGGTGTGGCGATTCTGCGCGACGCGGGTTGCAATATGGCGTATTGGAACCTTCACGAGCGATTGCTGCTTGCGACCGGGTCGGGGATGCTGGTCGAAAACCCGAATGGCCCTGCCGTCCCGCTGCGGTTCTTTCACTTCAGCGGCATTGACCGAAGCGACGAGACGGGGCTTTCGCGAAATACCAACCGATTCACCCTGGGGGATCGTCCGGACCTGAAGGAGCTCTTTGCGGACTACCGTGAACGGCTGCGACAGTTTGAAGATGAGCGGCTGCAGCGGGTGCCCTATGGGTTTGACCGGCTGACCGACGGAACGGCCGTGACACGGCTGGCGCGGCGGATCTACGCCAAGCACCAGGCGCGCTGGCAGGGGCAGGATCCGTTTCTTACAGGCGGTGCGTTTGCCGGATTTGCGCGGCGGCTGCGGCTGGTTGCCGGGAAAGACGCGCCGTCGAAATCAACGTGGAAGGAGTTCAATCCACGCGATCGCCGTGTAGAAGCAGTGCATCGTGGATTGAAGCTGGCGCTGCGGGTGCTTGGCCCGAACCGGTATGAGTTGCTGATGCGCTACCTCGCCTTCATCTCGGTGCTGCGAAACCAGTCCGTGTTCCTGGATGAGAAGTAGGCGGCGATGAGGCGCGTTCTTCTGGTCAAGCTGGGGGCGATCGGCGATGCACTGATGCTGCTGCCGGCGGCTCAGGCGTTGCGGGCCGAGGGGTATGCGATCGACTGGCTCTGCGGGGGGCAGATTGCGCCGCTGCTCGGACTCTATCCGTGGATCACGCCGATCGTCACGGAGGAGGCGGCGTTACTGCGCGGTGGCCTGCCGACGCGTCTTCAGGCGCTCTTCGGGCTTTGGAGGCGACTTGCCGGCCGGCGCTACGACCTGATTGCCACGCTTTACTACGACAAGCGCTATCGATTGCTCACGCGTACGGCTCGGGCCAGGCAAAGGCTTTGGTTATCGTCGGACGATCGAAGTCGTCGCATCCTGCCGGGGCGGCACCACTCGGATGAGTACGTCCGGCTGCTGCTTGGGCTTGAAGATGATGTGCGGCCGGAGGCAGCCGCCCCGGTGCGGCCGCCGGTCATGCCGATCTCGCCGATTGCGCGTCAAGAGGGAAGGCCGCGGGTGGTGCTGGTGCCGGGTGGCGCGCGCAATCTGGTACGGGAGGACGCGCTGCGGCGATGGCCGGTTGCAAGCTTTGCGGCCGTCGCCCGCGAGCTCTTAGAGCAGGGTTGCGAGGTTGTGCTGAGTGGCGGACCGGACGATCGCTGGGCGGCTGCGGCGTTCGCCGGCATACCGGTGCTCGACTGCATCGGCCAGTTGACGCTGGTCGAGACGATGGGGCTGTTCGATGCGAGTGACGTTGTGGTGACGCCGGATACCGGACCGCTGCACCTGGCGGGGATTACCGGAGCGTCGGTCGTGGCCATCTTTGGTCCGACGAGCCCGCACTTCTTTCTGCCACGACGACCAGGGGTGGTGGCTCTATGGGGCGGCGAGGGCTTTGCCTGCCGGCCCTGTTACGACGGCAAGAACTACGCTCCCTGTCACGCCAATGCGTGCGTGCAGCAGGTGATGCCGGAGATGGTGCTCAGTGCGGTGCGGTCCATGCTGGAGGCGCGGCAGAATGGAGTATTGCCCGCGCCGCGCATCGAGGTGCCCACGAGCACAATCCAGCCGGTACGCTTTGAGCCTGAACAGCCTGGAACGAGGTCGCCCTATGCCTGAGCGCGCGCTTTTTCTTGACCGGGATGGCGTGATCAACGAGGAGGTTGGCTACCTGATCCAGCCGGCGGATGTGCGCTTTGTTCCGGGGATCACTTCCCTCTGCGGGACCGCGCAGCGGCTCGGCTACAGGCTCGTTGTCGTCACCAACCAGTCCGGGATTGCCCGCGGCTTCTACGGAGAGGTGGAGTTTGAGGCCTTGATGACGTGGATGCGGGAGGCGCTTGGACGGGAAGGCGTTCGTCTCGACGCGGTGTACCACTGTCCGTACCATCCGGAGCAGGGGATCGGGGAGTATCGGCGAGAGCATGAGGACCGCAAGCCCTCGCCGGGGATGCTGCGACGGGCGGCGGCTGACCTGGAAATCTCGCTGCAGCACTCAGTGATGGTAGGCGACCGGTGCAGCGACGTTGGCGCGGCGAATGCGGCCGGGCTGCGGCAGGCATTTCTGCTTGAAGGCACGGAGGATCGGCCCTGCGCAGGCACGTACCGGTCGATCCGGTCGCTCGGCGAGCTTGAGCAATGGCTTATCGATGATGCCAAAGCCTGGTAGACCGGGAGCTTAGGGCAGTTCCGCCGCCGTGAAGGCGACGCCCAACGAATCTTTTCCGCTAACGCTGGGCGACTCGCCCTCGAGCAGATGGAGCGGCCAAGAGATGTTCAGGGTCCCATCGCTCCACAGGATGGAGCGCTCCCCGGCTGGGTGGTAGAGGTCTGTCGTCTTGTAGAGAACCTCGGCCGTTTCGGAGACGACCAGGAAACCGTGAGCGAAGCCCTCCGGGATCCACAGAAGATCAAGGTCGCCCGTGTCGGTGAAGGGTTTGAGGTCGAAGGCCGCCCATTTGCCGAAGTCGGGAGAGCTGCGACGCAGATCGACGGCGACATCCCAGATATGGCCGGAGAGGACGCGAACCAGCTTGCCCTGCGGACGGCCGAGCTGATAGTGCAGACCGCGGAGAACACCTCTGCGGGAGCGGGATTGGTTATCCTGGGCGAAGGTGGCCGGCAGACCGGCGGCGGCAAACCGCTCGGTATTGAAGACCTCGGCAAACCACCCGCGATCGTCACCGAAGCGCTGCGGGCGGAGACGTTTCACGTCGGCGAGAGGCGTGTCGAGGATCTGCATCCAAGTCATTCTAAGGGAAATGCCACCCGTTAGAGAAAAGCGACCTCCCTCGAAAGCGTCACATTTCACTCGAGGGCAGCGAGCGGTGCAGGGTAGACTGTAGCGGAACTTCTGTCAGACTGGCACTCCCCATTCCGGGTCACGCACGACAACCCTGGCTAGGTACGCAAGATCATCGGACATCCCCACAGATCCGCTCGAAACGAAACGCGCCACGCTCGAAGCAGTTTGATCTTGGAGAAATCCCGGATTGAGCTGATGCCGGAGCAGGAAGTGCAGGCAGCGGGGCTGCCGGGCTTTCTGCGAAACCGCAGGCAGTCGATCACCACCTGAGGGTTAGCCGAACTCGTGCACAGACAGGATCCGCATGCAGCATGAGGAGCAGTTTCCGGCATCGCGTGCCGTTGCGCTTCAAGGGCCATTCTCCTACCCCGCCGTCGAAGTGGAAGCGGGACCCGAACGGAGATCTACCTCTGTCGAGCACCTGCCGTCGCAGCTGTTGCTTTATCGCTCGAAACGGCTCGTTGACATCCTCCTCATCCTCCTTTCGCTGCCGGTGACGCTGCCGATTCTCGGCCTGCTTTCAATGGTGGTTCTGATGACGACACCGGGGCCTATCTTCTACTCGCACCGCCGGATCGGCCGGAATGGCGCGTTCTTCTCCATGTGGAAGTTCCGCACGATGTGCGAGAACTCGGCCGAGGTTCTGGAGGACTATTTGACGCGTCATCCCGAGGCGCGGGCGGAGTGGAGCCGGACGCACAAGCTGCGCTTTGATCCGCGGGTAACGGGGATAGGCCGCTTCCTTCGGCGGTACAGCCTGGATGAGCTGCCGCAGCTGTGGAATGTGATCGCCGGCAAGATGACGCTGGTGGGACCGCGGCCGATCGTGGCGGCGGAGGTGGAGAAGTATGGTGACGGCTTCCGCTTCTACCGGCGCGTAAAGCCGGGGCTGACCGGGCTGTGGCAGGTCTCCGGCCGGAGCCAGCTGACGTACCCGCAGCGGGTGCAGCTGGACTGTGATTATGTCGAGAAATGGTCGATGCGGCGGGATTTCGTGATCCTGCTGCGAACATTCCTCTCGGTCGTCAACCAGGACGGGGCCTACTAAGCCGCCGCAGGCAGGAACGCGGTAGGCTGGCGAAGTGCGGGTAGCCCTCCTTCATCATTGGTTTGTAACGCGTGGCGGCGGCGAGCGCGTGGCCGAGTGTCTAGGCGCCCTGTTTCCGACCGCCGACCTGTTTACCCTCGTCGCCGAGCCGCAGGCGATCCCCGCCGGCCTCGCTGGCCGCACTCTCCACACGTCGTTCCTGCAACGCATCCCCTGGGCGCGCCGGTTTCACCGGCATATGCTGCCGCTCTACCCGGCCGCAACGGAGAGCCTGGACCTGCGGGGCTACGACCTGGTGATCTCCTCCGACAGCGGTCCGGTGAAGGGCGTGCGCCTGGAACCGGGAGCGATGCAGATCTGCTACTGCCACTCGCCGATGCGTTATCTGTATGACGGGTATGACGCCTACCGGGCCGGAATGGGTGGAGTGACGCGGGCTTTGTTCACCGCAACCGCTGCCAGGGTGCGGCGATGGGATATGGCCGCAGCCGGGCGAGTGACGGACTTTATCGCCAACTCACAGTACGTTGCGGACCGCATTGCCCGTTGCTATGGCCGTGAAAGCACCGTGATTCCACCGCCGATCGATCTTTCCCGCGCCCGGCGACGATCGCCGGAGAACCATTACCTTGCGGCCGGGCGGCTGGTTCCGTATAAGCGCACGGAGTTGATGATCGCGGCGTGTCAGCAGCTCGGCCGGTCGCTGCGAATCGTCGGCGCAGGCCCGGAGATGGCGCGCCTGCGGCGGCTTGCCGGACCGGAGACGACGTTTGTGGGCGAGGCCGCGACGGACGACCTGTGGGATGAATTTGCCCGTTGCCGGGCGTTGCTGTTTGCCGCGGATGAGGACTTCGGCATGGTGCCGCTGGAGGCGCAGGCGTGTGGCCGGCCGGTGATCGCCTACGGTGCGGGCGGATCGCTCGAGACGGTGCGCGCCTCGGGACCGCAGCCCACGGGGCTTTACTTCGAGCAGCAGACAGCAGCGTCTCTGGCGCAAGCGATCCTGCGATTCGAAGCCGCGGAGCAGAGTTTCTCGCCCGATGCGGCGCGCCATTGGGCGGAGAGCTTCCGGACGGAGATCTTTCTGGACCGAGTGCGGGCGCATGTCCGGAAGGTGCTGCCCGGCGCTGAAGCGGTGATGGCGTCCGCCAGCGCCATAACCGCCGCGAATACCGCACAATAGAAGGTTGGAGGCACACCATGCAGGGCATGCGCGAGTTGCTGCGATCGTCTCTGGGCAAGAGCCTGAGCGCGCTGACACCGGCCGACAAGCTGGCCGCGGCATGGCCGGTGGCATGTGGGCGATCGATGGCAGAGCACGGCATGGTGATGGAATACGCGGACGGCCGCGTGACCATCGAGGTCAGTGATAGCACCTGGATGCAGCAGATGCTGGCGATGCGCGGGCAACTGACGGCGGAGCTGCGCCGTATCGCGTCGGTCGAGCTGCGCGAGATACACTTTCAGATGAGCGGATCACCGCGGGCCGCTGAGCAGAGAAAGCGACCGGGCACGACGAGGAGCCGGCCCGCAAAGGGAGTTCGGAGCAATTATGAACGCAGCTGACAGCCCCTCCAGAACGGTCACACGGGACGTGGTGCGGCACGTGGCGGAGCTGGCCAACCTTGAGTTGTCCGCCGAGGAAGAGCCAGGCATCGAACGCGACCTGAATGCCATTCTGGCGCATATCGCGCAGATGAATGAGCTGGATACGACCGGGGTGCCGGCGATGGCCCAGGTCGGCGAGCTGCTTGCGCTGGCTCCTGACGATGCCGGCGGGGAGCTGCGCGCGGACGCTGTGAGGCCTTCGATTGATCGTGAGGCCGTGATGGCGGTAGCGCCTGAGACGGATGGACGTTTCTTCAAGGTTCCCAAGGTCATTGAGCGCTAGATGCCGGAGAGATGGAGGGTGGGTTGGACGTTTTAAGGGTGGAAGGCCTGACGATTGCCGGAGCACGGGCAGCCGTGGCCGAGGGAAGGGTTTCGGCCGTTAACCTGGCGGAGCGGTACTTCGAGCGCATTGCCGCCGTTGATGGGCCGACCGGACAGGGAATCAATAGCTACCTGGCGCTGAGCCGGGATCGCGCGCTCGAACAGGCGGCGCGGGTTGACGCGATGGTGGCTGCAGGCGAGACGCTGGGACCGCTTGCGGGTGTGCCGGTGGCCATCAAGGATGTGCTCGCCATGCGGGGCGCGCCGGCCACCGCGGGATCGAAGATCCTGGCAGGCTATCGGCCGCCGTATGATGCAACGGCTGTTCGCAAGCTTGAGGCCGCAGGTGCCGTGCTGCTGGGTAAGCTGAACTGCGACGAGTTTGCGATGGGCTCCTCGAACGAGAACTCGGCGTACGGTCCGGTGCGGAATCCGCGGGCACTCGATCGCGTTCCGGGTGGCTCGAGCGGAGGATCGGCTGCTGCCGTGGCAGCCGATCTCTGCGTCGCGAGCCTGGGGACCGATACCGGCGGCTCAGTGCGACAGCCGGCGGCGTTCTGCGGCATTGTCGGCGTGCTGCCGACGTATGGCCGCGTGAGCCGCTATGGCCTGATCGCGTTCGCCTCGTCGCTTGATCGCGTGGGTCCGCTGACCAAGACGGTCGACGATGCGGCGATTCTGCTTGAGATTCTGGCCGGAGCCGATCCGTGCGACGCGACGAGCTCCCATCGGCCGATACCCAACTACAGCGCCGGACTGAGCGAGCCGGTAGCCGGCCTTCGCGTGGGCGTTCCCGCGGAGTACTTTGGCGATGGACTCGATCCGGAGATTCGGTCTGCTGTGGAGCGAACAATCGACGGCCTGCGTGAGGCCGGATGCCTCGTGAAGCCAGTCGCCCTGCCGCACACGCGGTACGCGGTTCCGACCTACTATGTCCTGGCCACCGCGGAGGCCTCCTCGAATCTTTCGCGCTTCGATGGCGTTCGCTTTGGCATGCGCGCAGAGGACGTAACCACCCTGAGCGGCATGTTTCGTGAGACGCGGGAGGAAGGCTTCGGCGCCGAGGTGAAGCGTCGTATTCTGCTGGGAACGTACGCGCTCAGCTCCGGCTACTACGACGCCTACTATCGCAAGGCACAACAGGTTCGCACGCTGCTCACGCGTGATTTCCTGGCCGCGTTCAGCGAGGTGGATGTGCTAGTTGGGCCGATGACGCCGACGCCTCCGTTCAAGCTGGGCGAAAAGACGGACGATCCGGTCTCGATGTATCTCGCAGACATCTACTCGGTGGCCGCGAGCCTCGCGGGACTTCCAGCGATCAGTGTGCCGTGCGGAGAGACGGCTACGGGTCTGCCGATAGGCGTTCAGATTATGGGTCGTCACTTTGATGAAGCCACCATGCTGCGGGTCGCGGCGGCGATCGAGCGCCAGCAACCCGCTCATCATTGATAAACAAGCTGTACTTGCGTGCGCGCGTCACACCCCGCACCGACACGAAGGAGAATCATGGGTTTTATCGATAAGCTTTTCGGCAAGAAGGACGCGGCGGCGTCTGAGGTTCGCAGCGAAGATGGGCCGACCGATGTGACACCGGTCGTGCCGGAGCCGCCATCGCGCGAGCCGCTGCCAGTGCTTGAAGTGGCCCCGGTTGCGGCTCCGCCGGTCGGCACGGCGATGCCGAGCCCGGTTGAGGCTCCGCTTGCGCCACCAGCCTCGCCTGAACCCGAAGAGAGTCTTGCGACAGGATCCGGTCCCTTTCTTGTGAAGGATGCGCCGCGCGACCAGGCGCCGGAGGTGCAGCCAGCGCAGATGACCATTGAGCAGATGCGGACCGATCCGAACTTCATCCGCGTCTTTGACCAGTATGGTCAGGAGGTCTTTCTCACGCGCCAGCAATGGCGTGAGGAGATTCTGCCTGCCAGTCTGCAGGCGAACTGGGAAGCCCCCGATGAGCTCTATGCCATTCTGCTGAATGCCATGAACGACGGCCTCTTTGCCGAGATTGAACTGGCGGCGGCGAGGCTGCATGCCATCGACACCAATCCGGTCCGAGGAGCATGCATCTACGCCATCGTTCTGCTGCAGCTTGGCCGTATCGAAGAGTCGGAGAAGGTTCTGAACGACTACCTTGCGCGCTTTGGCGAAGAAGGCGCTGTGCTCACGAACCTGGCCAAGGTGTACGCCGCGCGCAATGAGCCGCAACGTGCCGAAGAGACGCTGTGGCGTGCGATCGAGCTGGACCCGAATATCGAGAATGGCGTCGGCTGGTATCTTGCCACCGAGTTCGAGCGCGGCGGAGAAGAGGCTCGGCAACGTGCGCTGACGCGTGTCGCCGCGCTGCCGCATAGCTGGCGCGTCCGGTTGTGGATGGCCAAGGTCGCGATCACGGAGAACGACCTGCCGCGAGCGCTCACGCTTTACCAGGAGGGACTGTCCAGCTTTGAGGGACATGTGCCGACTGAGTTTCTGTACCCCATGAGTGGAGATCTTGGTATGGGCGGGCATCTGCGCGAACTGATCGACATGACCGAGCCCCTGTTTCAGCCGGAGGTGCATGGCCTGATGGTGGGGAACAACCTGATCAAGGCACACGTGGATCTTGGCGAGATGGAGCCGGCGGCGGCGATCGTGAATCGCCTGTTCGCACAGAAGCGGCCGGACTGGCGCGAGACGCTTGGCTTCTGGGAGAACACGATTGCGCGGGCGCAGCAGGCCGGCACACCGCGCGATCCGCAGGTACCACTCGAGATTGGCATGCTCGAGATGATCGGTCCGGTGTGGAAGCGCTCCGGCGGTCCATTGACGGAGGTCTTCGGGGACAAGCCGGAGAATGCCCCTGTGGTGACGATCCTGGGCGGGACTGCTGAGTTCACGCCGCCCGAGGGGCCGCAAGGCATGCAGATGGCCGATGCCCTAGGCCGGCTGAGCCGGGCGCTTCCGCTCTTTCTCGCAGAACAGCTTGAGTTCCACACGGCGGCGCGGGTTCGTACGCTGCTGCCGCGCGTGACGCAGGGCGGTGCAGGTTTTGTGTTGCGTGGTGGAGAGTGGACCGATAGTGAGGCGCTTGAATCAGCCTTCGAGGCAGAGCTAACGCCGGACTTCGTCATCAAGGCTCATCTCAATGCCACCTCACCGGAGTGGATCCTTCAGGCGACGGTGCTGCGGGCGTCAGACTCCTCGTCGATCGGCCGCGTGCAGGCGCAGTGCCCGGCCGGACAGCCTGAGGTCGCCGTGCTCTCGCTTGCGCGCGACCTGACAGCGCTGCTTGCCCAGAACGGTCTGGGCGCAGAGACACCGTCAGCGCTCTATCTGCTTCCCGAGGGTCCGGCTCTGGCGAACTACATGATCCGGCTGGAGCAGCTGCTGGCAGTTCGGTCGGCCATTCCAACGGGTGATGAGCCGCCGGCGATCGCGGGCGAACGCGACATCCTCGAAGGAACGCTGTTCCTGGCCCTGCAGCAGCCGCAGAGCCCGGCGGTTCGCGCCCTGCTGGCTTCGATGGTGGTCGCCATGCGGCGCATCCGGCCGGAGATCGTCGAAGAGTTCACGGATCGCCTGATTATGCTGCAGCGCGATCGTCCTCTGGGTGAGCCTCTCGACGAGATTGTGCTTGACATGGTTACAGACGACTAGGTGCCTGAGCTGCGCCGGCCTTCTCTTGTAAGCGAAGGCCGGCGCAGCTCCCTAGAGATGGAAGATTCGGTCGGTTCCCAGAACCAGCCCAAGGGTGATGATCGCGATGGCGATCTCACCCAGAGCACTCACGAGAAAAGGTCGCGCGCCCTGCTTGCCGAGATCGCGCAGGTTGGTACGCAGGCCGACTCCGGCAAACGTCAGCAGAAAGGCCCATCGGCTCAGGTTGCCGAGCACCAGCAGCTGCGGTTTGCTGAAGCCCAGAGCCGCAACGGTGGGGTTGTGGGACGTTCCCAGCGTCGCCAGCAGAGAGATCAGAAGGAAGCCGAGCACGAATTTGGGGAACTTCGCCCATAGGAACGCGCCCTTGTTCTGAAGCTGCGCTGAAGTCGCCGCATTCGCGACACCCTTGCGTGCCCAATGGATGGCGTAGCCGAGAACCACAAAGCCGATCATGGCATTGCGGCAGGTCTTCGCGATCACCGCGAACTTTCCAGCGACGTCAGAGTAAAGCGCGCCGGCGGCGGTCGCCTCCGCGGTATTGTCTACCGCCAGCCCGGCCCACAGGCCGTACGCCTGGTCTGACATATGCAGGCTGTGACCTACCAGCGGGAAAGCGATCAACGACAGCGCGCCGAGCGCGAGGATGGCGGCAATGGCGGTTGAGGACTCGCGCTCGTCAGCCTCGATCGTTCCCTGCATCGCGATGATGGCAGACACACCGCAGACCGAGCTACCGACGGCAAGCAGAGTCGTCAGCTTGTCGCCCAGACCGAAGCGTTTGCCCAGCCACGTCATAAACGCGAGCGACAGGGCAAGCTCGACGAAGACGAGCACCAGCGAGCGGCCGCCGAGCTTTGCCACATCTCCCAGCACGAAGCGCGCGCCAAGCAGGATGATGCCGGCCTTCAGCCAGAACTCATACGTGGCCACACCGGCGCGGAAGATGCGTGGCAGACCGACCGTGTTTGCAATCACAACGCCGAAGAGGATGGCCCACAGAACATACTCAATGTTTGGCAGGATAAGGTGGTGCGCCTTGCCATAGCGGCTGATGCTCTGCTCCACGAACTTTCCGGCCAGACCTACCGCGGCGAGCAGAACCACGCCTGGCACAAGATCGAAGAGAGAGGTCTGTGGGTCGAGACGGCTGGCTGCGGTTGCCGCCAGGGTCTCGGTGGGGGTGCTGCCTCGCTGCGTAACCATGGTCCTGCTTTCTTTGAGGGACATCGCGTCCGCGACCTGAGCAGCAGACGCGCGGATGGGGTTTACCAGGGAACGGAGCGGATAAGGCCGAAGCGGACGGCGACAGCAATGCCGAGCGCAAGCACGACGGCCCAGAGGTCGAGCGAGAGGCGTGGCTTTTCAGACATGGAACGATCCTCAAGGAAGGTCGGATGACGGGTGGTTACACAGGAACGTCGCGTTCGTGATAAAGACCAGCGACGAAGAAGCTGTGAGTGGGAACGACGGGCGACGGCGCAGATGGTTCTAGCGACAGCGACAACAGGTGGGCATGGGGTGCAGCAACGCGATTTGGTTGAAGACCGTCATGAATACCGGTAGTGTACCGCGGCCGGCGATTCCCCGCATGGTAGACTGCTCTTAGTAGCCCGGCTGTATGTGGGCAAACAGCAATCGCAGGCAAACGACGCGCCGCTGCACTGAAGAGGACTGGCCGGATTGATGCAGGATCCCCGGTTTCGCAGCGAAGCAAGTCTGGCCAGAGACTGCGGTTGTTCTTCCACCCGAACCCCTTCGCACAGTCTGCGCAGGTCCGGCTGGTTGCTCTGGCTTAGATGGCAGTCTCATCGGAGACCGCCTCGCCACGCAGCAGCAGCGCTTTGTACCTCCAAGCAATGCTGAACGGAACTTCAGTCATCAGGTGCCACGGCACCCCTGCACCATGCCCTCGTTTCACCCTCCTCTAAGGACACATCTTGACTAGCGCAACACTTGAACCTCAGGCCGCGACAGGCCTCTCTGAGACACCCAGCTCTATTCCCTCCAACCTTCCCCTTGCGGAAGGCGTTCAATTCACTGATTTCGCGATCTCCGACTCGCTTAAGCAGCGCCTGGCTGCGGCGAAGTTCGTGATTCCCACACCCGTGCAGGCCGCGGCCATTCCGCCCGCGCTTGAGCAGAAAGACA
>CAXTCB010000046.1:0-22688 GCA_964242875.1 uncultured Acidobacteriaceae bacterium | reverse complement strand
GCGAGACGTTGAATTGCATCCGCTGCGGCGCGTGCCAGAATGCGTGTCCGGTGTACCGGCAGACGGGCGGCCATGCGTATGGCAGCGTGTATGCCGGGCCGATCGGCGCCATTCTTACACCGCAACTGCAATCGATGGAGCACGCGCAGAGCCTGCCCTACGCCTCCAGTCTGTGCGGCGCCTGCTACGAGGTTTGTCCGGTCAAGATCAACATCCCTGAGGTGCTGGTGCACCTGCGGAACAAGATCGTCGTGCGCGAGTCTTCCGGCCTGGGCTTGCTGGCACATCCGGAGGCGATGGCGATGCGGGCGGCAGGCGCAATCTTCCGCAGTGAACGCCGCTTCCGTGCGGCGCAGCGGCTGGGACGCATCGCAGAGCGGCCGCTCGAACGAACCGACGGTGCGGGCGAGCGATGGATCGGCTGGCTGCCGGGCCTGCTCGGCGGATGGACCAGTGTTCGCGACCTGAAGGGCATGCCGGCCGAGAGCTTTCGCGAGTGGTGGGAGCGAAGAGGGGACCAAAGCGGGAAGGGGACGGACGATGGCAACTGATGCCCGCGCCGAGGTGCTCGGTCGCATCCGATCGGCAATCGGAGGAGCGGTTGCCTCGACCACGGAGGAAGTTGCAAGCGAGTGGGCCGCCCTGCCACGAAGCTACGTCCAACAGCCGCAACGAAGTCGCGAGGAGATCCTGGAGTTGCTTGCAGACAGACTGCGCGACTATGACGCGCACGTGGAACGGGTGTCGCGGGACGAGGTAGGTGCAGCCATTACCCAACGGCTGCTGGCCCACGGTTCGCCACGTATGATCGTGCCGGTGGGCATGCCGGCGGAGCTGCTGACGGGCGGCAACTTCACGCTGGATTCGAGCTTCGACTATGCGGGGCTGGACGGTTTCGACGGCGTGATGACACTGGCGACGGTCGCCATCGCTCTGACCGGCACGCTGGTGCTGCAGACTGTGGCGGGGCAGGGCCGCCGGGCAGCCACACTGATCCCGGACTATCACCTGTGCCTTGTCAGCACGGACCTTGTTGTCGAGACTGTGCCGGAGGCGATGGCGCGGTTGCGGACGACCGCGGCTCTGGCCACGACCTTCATTTCGGGCCCGAGTGCGACCGCCGACATCGAGATGACGCGCGTCAAGGGCGTGCACGGACCGCGCGTGCTCGACGTCGTGCTGGTGGACGGGCCGCTGCAGCCCGTCTATTCGGTAGACGCAGTTCCTGCGTGAGAGGCAACGTCGACACGGATGATGGTTCTTACCTCAACCGGCCGCCCCTTGATCTGAAACGGACGATATTGCCATTGCTTGACGGCGTCGGTTGCGGCCGAGCGCAGCACCTGCGGTCCGCCCAGGACTTTCACCGCCTCCACCTGACCAGCCTTTGAGACCATGGCCTCGAAGGTGACCTTGCCCTGCGAGCCCACCAGCTTCGCCATCTCTGGATAGGCAGGACGCGGGGCGGAGATCAGGTAGCCATCCATGATGCCGCCCGGCACAAAGGTGGGCCCGTTCGTCTTCTCCACGCTCGCGCTTGGGTTGAAGCTCTCCCGCGCACCCAGAACGCGTGGCGAGGCGCCGTTGGCCGTGGCACCACGCTGTGCTGACGACGCATGGGGGATGCTTGCGGAACCGGACACGGCGTTCCTGGGGTCTGCGCTCTGTGTCGCGTCCGCGGGAGACTCACCACTCGAAGTTGAGGAGACGGCGGTGCTGCTCCCGCTCATCCACTCGTTGATGGGCGCCGGAAGACCGTTGACGTAAAGGAAGCCAGCCGCCCCGACGACAGCGGCAGCTACGCCGCCAGCGACCCACTTCGTTGTGCGGCTGCGTGCTGGCGGAAGGTCCTCCATCATTGCGACGGCCGGTGGCGTTACGATCCATGGCGCAGCAGCAGCGGTAGACGGTCGAGGTGCGATGACGGGAGCATCCTTCACGAGCCGTGCCCGCGAGCCGGCCTTTTGTGAGTTCTCCGCTGGGGCTGCCTCCGGCACCGCCGGTGCGGCTGCTGCTGGCTCCGGCGAGGAGACGCGCGCATCCGGTGTTCCCTCTGTGGAGGCGGAAGCGGGTCGCGCAACCGCAGCGGGTGTCGGGCTGAGGGGCACTGCCGGCAATTCTGTTGGGGGCGGCACTTCATCCAGGTTCAGGTAGAGCGGGTCGGTCTCGGCAGAGTTGCCGGGGATCTCCCGGGCGGCCGCGAAGCGATCACGCCGGGGCTGTTGCATACGCGGATGGGAGACCGGGTCAGCCATCGATCCTGGCAGCCCCGCCGCGGATGCGGCGACTGCGGGCGGCGGAAGCTGAGCAGTCGTGGCAGGCTTTGCGGACAGCGGGACCGGATCCGGAAAATTAGACATGAGCGAGATGCGTCGCAGCGCCTTGACTTCCTCCTGCCGGTCGCGCAGGGGGGACGGGTCCAACGGAGAGGATCCGCGATGGACGAGATCTCTCGTATCCGCTGGAGGCGCTGCAGGAAGCGGACTGCGTTGCGGAGGATCCGGTGGCTGCGGGTCAGTGTGGGGTACAGCTTCCAGCAGCGGTTCCATGCGGCAGATACGTTGATCGATGGAGTCCAGATGCAACCTGAGCTCTAGGTTTCCGCGCTCCAGCCGGGCCAGGGCGTGTGTGATCTCGGCGAGGGTTACAGATCCGTTCGGATTGTCTGCGGTCGCGTCGAGCCCCCCAAGCTCCGGAACCGTCACCTCTTCCTGCTCCGGCGCCGTTTGCGTGAGATCTGCTTCGAGCGTCTCGGTGTAGGCCGAAGCCGCCAGATCGAGCCGCGGGTCGTGATCGGGAGGGTTGTCGATGTCGATGGTCGGCTCAACCGCGGAGCCCGGCCAGCCGCCGAGCGAGGCAAGAAATCCTCCGGTCAGATCGACAGCTTCGTCAAGGTCATGGCGGCGACCGAGCTTTGGCGATCCAGCTACCGCAGCAAGCACAATCGTCAACGCATCCGGCAGACCGAGGTCGGGATCCTGCGTCTGCAGCGATCGCACCAGTTCGGTCACATCCGAGCGTAGACGGGAGTCCTGCGAAAGCCGAAGCGGAAGCACCAGCAGATGCTCAGGAGTGCCGACAGGCAGACCATGAAGTCTCGCGATCGTTCGCAGATCCTCGATCTCTCGGGCATGTCGTTCGAGAACCTCTTGAAACTCGGCTGCATAAGGCATATGGGAGACCCCTGACTGTGCGATCTGTGCCGCGGTATCAGTGTATGACGTGCGGGGGGAAGGCATCGGTTAGCTGCCGGTTTGCCCTGCTTGGCACCGATGGCTAGAATCTGGAGCGTCGCGGGGCAATCGGACCGCGTTCAGGATGAGGCAGGCATGCGAGTGGGCTTGATGACGCGGGAGTATCCGCCGGCAGTATATGGCGGTGCCGGGGTGCACGTGGAATATCTGAGCCGGGAGCTGGCGAAGCGGATCGAGGTCGAGGTGCACTGCTGGGGCGATCAGCGCAGTGACGCTGGTAACCTCCACGTCCTTGGCGAAGAGCCCCCGCCGGCTATTACCGAGGGCACTACCGAGAAGTTCAAGACGGCCGTCGACGCACTTGCCCTGAACCTGCTGCAGATGAAGGAGCTTACCCGCATCGACGTGGTGCACACGCACACCTGGTACGCCGCCATGGCCGGATTTCTGGCAAAAAAGCTGTACGGCGTACCGTTTGTGCTGACCACGCACAGCCTGGAGCCGCTTCGGGCATGGAAGGCTGAGCAGCTGGGCTCCGGCTACGCCATGAGCTCGTGGATGGAGCGTACCGCGATCCTTGATGCCGATGCTGTCATCGCTGTGTCACAGGGAACCAAAACGGACATCCTGAAGGCCTACCCGGATGTCGATGAGGCGAAGATCCACGTGATCTACAACGGCATCGACCTGCAGCAGTACCAGAAGGCTGACAGCCGCGCAGCCCTTTCGAAGTACGGCGTCGACGACAGCCGGCCATACATTCTCTTTGTTGGGCGGATTACCCGGCAGAAAGGCGTGACCCACCTGGTCGATGCCATTCCGTACCTGCCCGGAGGAACGCAGGTGGTGCTCTGCGCGGGAGCCCCGGATACACCGGAGATTGCGGCCGAGATGCGGGCCAAGGTAGACGCCGCCCGCGCCGCCGGCGGTGATATCGTCTGGATCGAAAAGATGGTCACCAAGGAAGAGGCGATCGAGCTTTACAGCCATTGCCAGGTCTTCTGCTGCCCGTCAGTGTATGAGCCGTTCGGCATCATCAATCTTGAAGCCATGGCGTGTCGCGCGCCGGTTGTCGCCAGCGCGACGGGCGGCATCCTCGAGGTGGTAGTGGAGGGCGAGACGGGTTACCTGGTGCCATTTGCTCCCGATCCGGTTACAGGATTTCCCATCGACGGAGAGAGCTTTGCGAAAGATCTTGCGACGCGCTTGTCGCAGCTGATGGCGGACCCGGCGCTCTGCAGGCAGTTCGGAAATGCGGGTCGAGCAAGGGTCGAAGCCATGTTCAGCTGGGAAGCGATCGCCGACCAGACGGTGGTGCTCTACGAGGAGCTGATCAAGTCGTACCAGGGGCAGACACCGAGGTAAGGACGTAAACAAAGTGTAGAGGGGCAAGCAGCATGACTCGCTTGCCCCGTCACTCTTCACTCTGCCACGATTTCTTAGCTGGCTTGTTTCGTGTCTGATGCCTGCGGTCCTGGGCCATCTCGAAACACCCGTATCGACCGGCCGCCAAGGATCACTTTGTCCGAGAAGGGAACTTCCTTGAACGGGTCATCGATATGCTGCGTATCGATCAGCTGAATCCAAGGGTTTCCGTGCGGTGGCTCCGGCAAGGTGAACTCCACGCCTTCGTGGTAGGCATTGACCAGGATCAGGAAGCTGTCATCCGTTACGGGCTTTCCATCTTCATCGGAGACCTGCAACGTCGTGCCGTTCAGCAGCACCCCAAGCGTACGATTCCACTCCGCGCCCCATTGCTCATCACTCAGCTCGTTGGCGTCGGTGTTGTACCAGACGATGTCGCGAATGACAGAGCCCTTGATCGTTCGGTCTTGGAAGAACTTCCTGCGGTGTAGATTGGGATGCTGTTTGCGCAGCTGGATCAGCTTGGACGTGAACTCCAGCAGGCGTTTCCGCGGCTCATCGAGCTTCCAGTCATACCAGGTCAACACATCATCCTGGCAGTAGCCATTGTTGTTGCCGCGTTGCGAACGCGCAACTTCATCCCCGCCGCACAGCATGGGAACTCCCTGCGATAGGATCAGCGTCGTAAGGAAGTTGCGCGTCTGTCGCTCACGCATCTCGTTGATCGCCTGATCGTCAGAGGGGCCTTCAGCGCCCATGTTCCAGCTGTCGTTATCATTCGCGCCGTCATTATTGTCGTCGCCGTTAGCCTCGTTATGCTTCTCGTTGTAGCTCACCAGATCACACAAGGTGAAGCCATCATGCGCCGTGATGAAGTTGATAGAGGCATAGGGTTTCCGGCCATCGGTCTGGTAGAGATCAGACGAGCCGGTGAGACGATAGGCAAAATCAGAGAGCGTTCCCTTGTCACCCTTCCAGAAGCGGCGAACGGTGTCACGATATTTTCCGTTCCACTCCGCCCAGACCACAGGGAAGTTGCCAACCTGGTACCCACCTTCACCGACGTCCCACGGCTCGGCGATCAGCTTCACATCGGCCAGGGTCGGATCCTGATTGATCGTGTCGAAGAAGCTTGAGAGCTTCGAAACGTCATGCAGCTCGCGGGCGAGCGTGGACGCAAGATCAAAGCGGAAGCCGTCGATGTGCATCTCGGTCACCCAGTAGCGCAACGAGTCCATCACCATCTTCAGGACCTGCGGCTGCATCATGTTCAGGGTGTTTCCGGTGCCGGTGTAGTCCATGTAATGACGTTCGTCGCCGTCCATCAGCCGGTAGTAGGTCGTGTTGTCCACGCCCTTCCACGAGAGCGATGGACCCTTCTCATTGCCTTCGCAGGTGTGGTTGTACACCACGTCCAGGATGACCTCGATGCCGGCCTTATGTAAGGCCTTCACCATCTCCTTGAACTCCTGGACCTGGCAGCCATCGTCGCCGCAGGAACTGTAGCGAGCCATAGGTGCGAAGTAGCCGAGCGTGTTGTAGCCCCAGTAGTCCCGCAGGCCACGATCGACCAGATGGCCTTCATCGATGAAGTGGTGAACCGGCAGAAGCTCTACAGCCGTTACCCCCAGCTTTTTCAGGTAGTCGATGCTTGCCGGCGATGCCAGCCCGGCATAGGTTCCGCGAACATTTTCCGGTACGTCCGGATTCTGAATCGAGTAGCCACGAACATTGACTTCATAGATCACGGAGTCGGCTAGCGGTGTCTCCGGAGAGCAGTCATTCTCCCAATCAAATTTATTGTTGATCACAATCGACTTCGGCACACCGGCTGCCGAGTCCTGATCGTCACGCTTCAGATCGTCTCCGCCCTGGACGTCATACGCAAAGATCGGCGCCTTGTAGTCGACGTCGCCCGAGATCGCTTTGGCGTAGGGGTCGACCAGCAGCTTCTTGGCGTTGAAGCGAAGCCCACGCTCGGGCTCCCATGGTCCGTCCACGCGGTACCCATACCGCTGGCCAGCTGTGATGTTTCGTATGAGCCCGTGCCACACGAAAGCGGTCCGCTCACGCAGAACAACACAGTCAATCTCCTTACCAGCCTCATCAAAAAAGCAGACAGAAACTCCGGTCGCGTTCTCGGAGTAGAGAGCGAAATTTGTTCCCTTTGTCGTTGCCGTGGCTCCAAGCGGATACGGCCTGCCAGGCAAAAGTGTTCGGTCCATGCGCGTGTGTCTTCCTATCAGGATGAGATTGTAGAGTTCTTGTACATGGATGCAGAACGAACCCGATTCCGCTGCCTTGCTGCAAGTTCACCTGCTTCAGGCAAACATGATTGAGAGAGCGTCATGAACCTTGCACGCCCGGCCAGTGGACGGCGATCCTTCGTGCTGATGCTTCTTGTGGCCGGCGCCGCTGGAACCACACTCCTCCAGCGCTGCGGCAGTGACTCCGGCGTCCTTCCACCCGACAGACGGGGCTCGCCTCGTGAACTCGCCTTCACTCTGATCGATGGTGCAACATGGCAATTACATGACGATCGAGATCACGTCGTCGCGGTCAACCTCTGGGCGACATGGTGCGGTCCATGCCAGTCAGAGACGCCCATGCTGGTTCGCGTAGAGGCCGATCTGCATCAGAGAGGTTTTCGCGTCATCGGCGTCTCGCTGGATACAGGGCGCGACAAGCAGGAGCAGGTAGGCCGCTTCCAGAGATCCTTCCACATCGCGTATCCGCTGGCGTTTCCAGCCGCGCTGTCGCAGATCGAATCGGGGCTCGAAGGCATCCCAACCACATTGCTCTTCGATCGCCACGGCCGCGCAGCCAGGGTATACGTGGGAGAGCTTCAGGAGGCCTCGTTGCGGGCCGATGTCCGCCGGCTTCTGACAGAACCCTAGACGCGAGGCGCAGCTTAGAAGTGAACGATCAGATCACTCGCTACGGTGAACTGATTGCGGTCTCGCCCGTTGTCGTAGCTGCGGCGATCCCACGCGTGATCGAAGCGTATCTCCGGCCGCAGCTGCACCGTCGATCCAACCCAATGCGTCCACGAGAGCGTCACCTCGGAGTAGCGCGTCTGATAACCCGTTCGCTGACCCTTCTTGTCGTTCAGGAAATCGTTGCGCAGGCTTAATGCGTCGTGCGGTGACAGCTGATCCTGAAGAAAGTTCACCGCCGCGTACTCGGGTGCTGTGCATCGCAGCTGGCCAGGCAGGCATGCCGCCCCATTCGTGTTCGCCTCCGGCTTGATCGGCCCGCCAGTCGCCGGCACATCGCGCATGTACATGTACCAGGCCTCGGTCGCCATATGGATCGACTTCGAAAACTTGTGATACCAGGTGCCGTCGTACTGCTGCAGGTTGTCATACGCGTAGACACCGCTGTTGATGCCGTTCGCGCAGAGATAGAAGTTATCGTTCACCGCCTTCGTGGTGTAATCCAGACACACAGTTCCTGACGGCTTTGCGCCACTTGCCCAGGGAGCGATATCGTGCCCGGCCGAGATCCCGCCCTGTACCAGCCATTGGTCGGAAAGCTTGACGGTCGCCAGAAGACCCGTGTCCGTGAAGGGATCAATCGCATACAGCAAGGAGTGCGAGAAGGTGTAATTATTCGGCGCCAGCTGCGCCTCGATACCAGGGATCGAGATGTACCGGCCCAGCCGCAGGTTCATGCCTTGCGCCACGTGCGGCAGATACAGATCAACGTACTCCAGCGACGGATCGAAGCCGTACAGGTTCTGGTGATCGATGTACTGCTGCGAGAGGTATCCCTTCCCGGTGGTGAAGCGGTAATCGGTCCCGAACAACGACGTCAGGTGGAAGCCCCAGTCCACATGATCGCGCTGCACGGTATCCGGCAGGCGCTCCACGTAGACCACGAACTGGGAGAGCTCAAATCGATTGGAGTAAACATCGTTCAGCTCCGGAGAGTTGGAGTCGCGCGAGGTGCTGCCGTTCACGGAAGGCTCAAACCAGCCATAGATCTTGGTGCGCGACTTCGCTCCATTCACCGCGGTCATCAACGGATACGTATTCGTGTCCGGCTCGCCGATAACCGGAGAGCCGCCATAAGACCAGTCCGCGGCAGGGAAAGGGGGAGAGGTCAAGGGCGAGGGCAGACCGCGCCTGGCCGGTGCGTCGCTGGCCGGCGCGTTCGGGTCCGGATGCCAGTCCGCTCGATACGCATTGCCGAGGCGGCTGAAGAAGTCACCGGAAGACGGAACCTCAGCCGGAGCGGCACTCTGCTGTGCACCAGACATGCAAGGCAGAAAACAAAGGACCGCAGAGAAGAAGATCAAACTCCGGGTGAACGATCGAGTGCAGCCGCTGCGCATAGAGAAAGAACCTGTAGCTACGATGCGACTGCTCAAGCAGGCGATGGTGTCTCGGTTGAAGCCGGCCCGGAGACCAGATCCAGGCGAAAGAACGTGGCGTACGCCAGCGTGTGATCGTTATGCTGCGGCGCCGTCCGCATGAAGCCGAAGCTCTGGTACAGATGCGCTGCGGCAGTCATGGTCTTCGGATCGTTCTCCAGGTAAAGTGCGGAGTGGCCCGCCGCCCGAGCGCGCGCGATGGCTGCCGACACCAGCTCTCGACCAATACCGTGGCCGCGATACGCCGGCCGTACCCACATGCGTCGCAGCT
Source organism: uncultured Acidobacteriaceae bacterium (assembly GCA_964242875.1). GTDB lineage: Bacteria > Acidobacteriota > Terriglobia > Terriglobales > Acidobacteriaceae > Edaphobacter. The sequence continues at coordinate 13,483 of CAXTCB010000046.1, read as the reverse complement.
CCGCGACTCTTTCTCCGCAGCCCAGGTTCATCGGGCCGAAGGCAATGCAACCGGCCGGCTGACCCTCCATCGTGGCAAGCAGCAGTGCACCGAGTGGGGCAATGCTGTCTCCCGGCAGTGCCGCGAGCTCGGCGATCCGGTACTCAAACGAGAGCTGGTCAGCCCGGATGAACGTCGCAAGATAGTCGGTGTACTCCCGCAGCAACATGCGAACGTGGTCGATGTCTGTGGGGTGAAGAGCTTCGCGGACCTGCAGCCCTGCCGAGGCGCCCGTTTCTTTTTCACGGAGCAGAGGCTTCAGGGGATCGTTCATGGAAGCTGGATCAAAGCCTCGTAGTCCGCGATCTGCTTCAAAGTGAACGCCTGCATATTCTCGCTGGTACTTGCGGCCTTGTACCAGGCCACCAGCCACTCCAGCGCAGTCTCCAGCCGCAACTGCGGCTTCCATCCCAGCTCTGCACGCGCGCGAGACGCATCGAGCTTCAGATAGCCAGCCTCATGCACGGAAGGGTCCGGATCGAGCACCCACGAGGCACCCCCGCCCCAGAACTCGGTCATCCGCTCCACGATCCATTGCACCGGCTGTGCGTCGTCATCGTGCGGTCCAAAGTTGAACGCCGTGGCATACCGCGCGGCGTCGCTCGAAAGCAGCTTCTCGGCCAGCAGCAGGTAACCAGCAACCGGTTCGAGCACATGCTGCCACGGCCGGATCGAATGCGGCCGGCGAATGCGTACCGGCTCACCGGCTTCAAACCCGCGCACCAGATCCGGCAGCAGGCGATCAAGCGACCAATCGCCGCCGCCGATCACGTTGCCGGCGCGACCCGTTGCAATGCCGGTGGTGTGTCCGTCCGGCTGGTTCAGCTTGTCGGGATGAAAGTACGACTGGCGAAACGCCGCCGAGACAATCTCCGCGCACGCCTTCGATGACGAATACGGATCATAGCCGCCCAGCGGGTCCGTCTCGCGATAGCCCCAGAGCCACTCCTTGTTCTCGTAGCATTTGTCCGTCGTGATAGAGACCACCGCACGCACCGTCGGGCAGCGCCGTACCGCATCCAGCACACGCGCCGTGCCGATCACGTTCGTCTCATACGTGCCGATCGGGTCATCGTAGGAGTAGCGAACCAGCGGCTGCGCTGCGAGATGAAACACCACCTCCGGCTTGAAGCCGTGCATCGCGCTCTCAAGTGCCTTCGCGTCGCGAATGTCACCGCGTACATCGTCGAGGACGCTGGGCAGCTTCGCCGCCGTCAGCAGGTTTGGTGTCGTCGACGGGTCCAGCGCGAAGCCGCGAACCTCCGCGCCCAGCTGCGTCAGCCAGAGAGCAAGCCAGCCACCCTTGAATCCGGTGTGTCCGGTAAGAAAGACCCTCTTCCCGCGCCAGATCGAAGCGGTCGGACGCACTGCTGATCCCTGAGCTGCACTCTGCATAGTCTCTGCCATTTACCAGGTCTTCCAGGGCGCCTTGCCCTTGTTCCACAGCTCTTCCAGGTGCTGCTTGTCGCGCAGCGTATCCATGGCCTGCCAGAAGCCATGATGAAAAAATGCGTGCACCTGGCCCTCAGAGACCAGCGTCTCAATCGGCTCGCGCTCAAACATCTGCGAGTCGTCCGTCACCGCTTCAATCGCCTTCGGCTCCAGCACAAAGAAACCTCCGTTGATCCATCCACCTTCATCCGTCGGCTTCTCCTGGAAGGAGTAGATCTGCGTGTCCTTCAAGCCGAGGGCGCCGAAGCGGGCCACCGGCTGCACGCTTGTAAGCGTCACCAGCTTGCCGTGTGCCTTGTGGAACGCGATCGACTTCGTGATGTCGACATCAGCGACACCATCGCCATAGGTCATGCAGAAGGATTCGCCGGGATCGAGATACTTCGCGACCTTGTGCAGACGGCCGCCGGTTCCCGTTGAATCACCCGTGTCGACCAGGGTCACCCGCCATGGTTCAGCAATCGAGTTGTGCACCTGCATCTGGTTCGTCGTCATATCAAACGTAACGTCCGACGTGTGCAGAAAGTAGTTCGCGAAGAACTCCTTGATCACGTACCCCTTGTACCCGCAGCAGATGATGAAATCATTGATCCCATGCTGCGAGTAAAGCTTCAGAATGTGCCAGAGGATGGGCCGGCCACCAATTTCAACCATCGGCTTGGGCCGCAGAGACGTTTCTTCGCTGATGCGTGTGCCGAGTCCGCCGGCGAGAATCACTGCTTTCATTCCTGATCCTGTACGCGAAAGTTTGCTGCTGAATCCATCTCATCATACCCGTGCCCTCTGTTGCTGTTGATGCCCCAAAGCTGCCACCCCATCGCACCCAACTTCATACCCGGTCCGCCCAGCTAAGCCGTGTATCCTTGAGGGGATATGAGCGAGCGGGCAGAGCAGCTGAAGCAGCAGATCCTCGACCTAACAGCGCAGTACCACGCCGAGGCGTTTCCGGAACGAACCTTCCAACCCGGCACCTCCGCCGTCCCTGTCTCGGGCAAGGTCATCCGCGCCGATGACATCAGCGCCGTCGTCGAATCGGCGCTCGATGGCTGGTTCACCACCGGTCGCTGGGCAAAGGACTTTGAACGCAAGCTGGCACGCTTCTTTGGCCTGCGCTCCGCCTCACTCGTCAACTCGGGTTCAAGCGCAAACTTGGTCGCTCTCAGTGCCCTGACCTCGCCCAAGCTCGGCGATCGTCAGCTCAGGCCCGGGGACGAAGTGATCACCGTAGCCGCCGGCTTCCCGACCACCGTCAATCCTATCTTCCAGAACAAGCTTGTCCCTGTCTTTGTCGACGTGATCCTGCCCACCTACGAGATCGATGTCACCAAGCTCGAGGAAGCGCGTAGCGAAAAGACCAAGGCGATTATGATCGCCCATACGCTCGGTAACGTCTTCAATCTCGGCGCGGTCTCGGAGTTCTGCAAGAAATACAACCTGTGGCTCGTTGAAGACTGCTGCGACGCCCTCGGCGCCACCTATAACGGCCAGAAGGTCGGCACCTTCGGCGACATCGCCACGGTCAGCTTCTACCCAGCGCACCACATCACCATGGGCGAGGGCGGCGCCGTCCTCACCAACAAGCCCGCTCTCCAGGTGCTGATTGACAGCTTCCGCGATTGGGGCCGTGACTGCTGGTGCGAGCCCGGTGTCGACAACACCTGCGGCAAGCGCTTCGACTGGCAACTCGGTACGCTGCCCTGCGGCTACGATCACAAGTACACCTACTCGCACGTTGGCTACAACCTCAAAGCGACTGACATGCAGGCAGCGCTCGGCGTCTCGCAGATCGCCAAACTCCCTGAGTTCATCGAGAAACGCAAGGCGAACTTTCTCTACCTTCGCGAGCGTCTTGCCGATCTCGAACAGTACCTTCAGCTGCCTGTCGCCGGGGAGAATGCTGATCCAAGTTGGTTCGGGTTCACACTCGGCGTCAAGGAAGGCGCACCCTTCACGCGCGATCAACTCACGCGCCACCTCGACACCGCCAAGATCGGCACGCGCTTGCTCTTCGCCGGCAACCTGCTTCGTCAGCCTGCCTACGAAGGTTGGGAGTACCGCGTCGTCGGCGAGCTGACCAACACCGATTACGTCATGAGTCACGTCTTCTGGATCGGCGTCTATCCGGGACTCACCCACGAGATGCTCGACTACACCGTGAAAACCATTCACGACTTCATCGAGCAGGCGAAATCTGGCCTCAAGGTCGTCTAAGGCAGGCTCGATCAAAGCATCGATGCGCGGGCGTCAGGTCCGCGCATCTTCGTTTAATACGATTGCTCGCTACGTGGACGATTCCGCCAGATAGCCGTGCCATGCAGCAGTGCGTCGGAGTGCATCCGGCAGAGTGACGGTCTCGCGCAAGCCCAGTTCATCGCGCGCCCGCTCCGTCGAAGGCACATACGAGTTCATCGCCGCACCTATCGTTGGCATCTTCCCGACCTCGACCGCCAGGCCCGGACGCAGCGTCGCCGCCGTAAGCTGTGCCGCTTCCTGGATCGAGTACGCTGCCTCGGACCCTACGTTGTACGCGCGGTTCCGCTCCCCCCGCAGCAGCAGCGTCCACATCCAAACCGCAAGGTCCGCCATGTACATCCACGAGCGCATCGGTGTTCCGTCACCCTTGATCTCGATCGGTCTGTCGGCGATCGCCGCTCCCACGAAGTTGCCGATGGCGAAGTGCTGATCGAGCGGCAGGTGGGGCCCAACAAACGCAAAGGGACGTGCAATCACGGCCTCGAGCGGCGTCTGGTGCGTGTACGCCACGCACAGGTGTTCACTCATGCGTTTTGCTTCGTCGTACGACGACTGCAGCAGCAACGGATCCGGCGCCGCCGTGCTGGTCTCCGGAAGGTGCGTCTCGACCGCGGAGCTCCTGCCATAGACCGCGCCGGTCGACGTATACAGAAATCGTCGGGCGCCGGTCGCCAGCGCAAACGCAAGCGTGCGCCGCGTTCCATCCAGGATCGCCTCGGCCAGGTCATACGCCGGCCGCTCTGTCTGCTGTCCGCCAGAGTCCGTCGCCGCGTGGATCACGTGCGTGTGCGCCCCGGCAGGAAACGTAAAGGTTCGAATGTCTCCTTCAAACAGGCTTACGGCAGGGTCATCCGCGATATGGGGCGAGCTCCGCTGAAAGCGGCTCACGTCTCGCGTCAGTGCGGTAATCCGCACGCCCAGACTCATCTCGCGATTCGCATGCAGCAGCGACTCCAGCAGCCAGTGCCCGAAGAACCCGGTGCCACCAGTCAGGAACACGCGGGCTCCGCGCAGCTCCGTCATCAGATCGCGTGTTTGCTGCAGGATCTCTTCAAGGTCGGGCAAGGGCAGTGGTCGGTTCGGCATAGTCGAGGTAATTCTTACATTTTTATCGTAGATCGCCGTCTGCAGCGCCTCGTTTGCCTTATTGTCTCTGCCAGTCGGACAGGTACCCGCTCCGCGACCCTTGCATCGGAACCGGAGTGCACGATGCCCCGTTGGGCACAGGAAAGGCCGCTCCTCAAGAGCGGCCTTTTAGAAACATCGTACCTAATAGCTCTACGTCGTGTATTGATCGCGAAAGGCCTTCACCTTATCGTGCGAAGCCTGAATGTGCGCTTGCTGTTTAGAGAGAATGCTGCGCAAGGCGCCGCTCACCGAATTGTCACCCAAAGCCGCCGCATAGGCCTTTTTCGCCGCATCTTCACCCTGCTCTGAGCTCTCCATGAGCGTGTGGTCACCACCGCCGAGGTTTGCCTTGAGGTCCGTCCAATAGCGATGCACTGTGCCAGCCGCGGTTCCGCCAATATCATTGGCCTCCGCGTTGACCGTCCCATACTCCGCTTCAAGCTCCTTGGCGAAGCTTCCTCGTGTCTGCGACTCCTGCATGAAATAGCTCTTCAACTGCGGATCTTTCAGGTGTTCACCGATATCGGCAAATCCCCGTTGTCCGTCATGCAGTACCTGAATCACTGTCTTCACATACTCATTTTGGTTTGCCATGTTGTCCTCAATCTGTTGGAGCAGACCTGCCGTCCTGCGGTTGGCCGCAGCTTACAGATTGAAGTCCTATCAAAGCGCATACTTCGTTCGCGTCGATTATTCCGCCAGCTGCTGAGGTTTCGATCCGAACTCTGGCCCAAAGTAGTAGCGTTCCACAACCATGCAGAAGATGTGCTCCAGCGCCAGGTGCGATTCCTGAATGTTCATCGTCGTACTCGACGGAATCACGACATTGATCTCCGCATGCTGCTTCATCGCGCCGCCGTCATTGCCGGTGTAAGCAATGGTGTGGATGCCCATCTCGGTCGCCAGCTTCAACGCCTTCACGCAGTTCTTTGAGTTGCCTGAGGTCGAAATCGCCAGCAGCACATCCCCCTTGATCCCCAGCGCCTCCACCTGCCGCTCAAACACATTGTTGTAGTCGTAGTCGTTCCCAATCGCCGTCAAGATCGACGTGTCCGTCGTCAGTGCCACCGCCCGCAGCGCCGGCCGATCCACCGTCAGCCGGGAGACAAACTCCGCCACCAGGTGCTGCGCGTCTGCCGCCGACCCGCCATTGCCGCATACCATCAGCTTGCGGCCATCCTTCATCGCCGCCGCGGTAATCTCGCCGGCTTTCACCACCGCCGTGTGGATCTTCTCGTCAGCAAGCACCTTCTGCATGGTCTCGATCGACTGCGATAACTGCCGTTTGACTAACTCCTTCATGACACCTTCCATCCCTGCATCTCCCTCTAAATTCGTGCCGCGGCCGGCAGATCCGATGGCGGCGGAATGGTGACAGTCTGAATCGGCAGCTCGACCGGTCCCGTCTTCGGGTAGCCAAAGCCATGGTCAAAGTTGATCCGTTCGAGCTCCACCGCATACGGACGCTTCTGCACCTGCGTGTAGATCGCCCCAACGTACTCCCCCATGACGCCCAGAAACACCAGCTGAATCGACGCAATGAAGAAGATACCGATCAGCATCGGCGCCACCCCTACCGAGAAGGTCGACCAGAACACCAGCTTCAGCAGGAGATAGAAGAATGCAATCAGAAAGCTCAGCGCCGCCCCCGCAAACCCGGCGAAGGTCGCCAGCCGCAGCGGCACCTTCGAGTGATTGATAATGCCCAGCATGCCTATGTCGTACAGCGTGTACCAGTTATTCTTCGTAATGCCGAACTTTCGCGACGGCTGGTCGTAGAGCAGCTTCACCGTCGGCAGACCGATCTCCGCAATCATCCCGCGAAAATAGGGATACGGGTCATCGAACGACCGCACCAGATCCACCACCTTGCGGTCATACAGACCGAAGCCTGTGTAGTTCTGTATGGTCTCAATCGAGCTCAGCCGTTCTGCCAGGCGGTAATACTGCTTGCGCGCCCAGAACATCAGCGAGGCCTCTTCGCTCGTCCGCTTGATGCCAAGCACGCAATACGCGCCGTTCTCCCACTCGCGAATCAGATCCGCGATCATCGGCGGAGGATCCTGCAGGTCGGCCACAATCCCCAGCACCGCATCACCCTTCGCCTGGAAGAGCGCGTGGATCGGTGACCGGATATGTCCGAAGTTCCGCGAATTCACGATGATCTTCACGTTCGGATCCTGCGCCGCAATCTGCTTCAGGATCGTCACCGTCGCGTCGCGCGAGCTGTTATCGATGAAGATGTGCTCGTACTGGTACTTGCCGATCCCGGCCATCACATCCCGAACCTGCGTGTAGAGGTTCAGGACATTATCCTGCTCGTTGTAGCACGGAGTCACGATGCTGATGGTCTTCAACAGGGCCTCTTAGTGGTGCGAAGTCTCAAACTCTGAATGAGTCTAGCCGATCCCTCAGGAAAGCGCCGTAGCCTGCCAGTATCCAGCAGGGAACTGCAGCGTGTCAGCTCGCCGCGGACTTTGCCGGCTTGAACGAGAACTTGCGATGCCCCACAAACCCCGAGACCGTCGTGAACCCCATCACCAGGGCCCCGGCGATGTATCCCGCCGCTGCCTTCGAGTTTGACGCGTGTCCAAGAATCGACACCAGCATCCCATGCCCGGCAACCGCGCTCTGTGCCTGGTGAAGCATTCCCACCAGCGGCGCCCGATGCGTGTGCAGCAGCGTCTGCAAAAGCCGCGTCAGCGCCGATAAGATCAACAGCCCGGGCAGCATCCCTAAGCCATACACCGCAAAGCACCGGAGCCACTCCATCAGGTAGTTGCCCTTGGTCCGAAACACGACAAACTTGTAGCAGAAGTACGCCATCGTGATATTCAAGGGCGTGCACACCAGCGACGCCACCACCACGGCGAGATAGAGAAACTTCTGCGGCAGCAGGTGCGAAAACAGGAACAGGCTCAACGCAAACGAGCAGTACCCAAACACCGTATTCCACACGCCCACCGACACGTAGCGCACAAACTGGCGCTTCGGAAACTTCTGCACCAGCCGCGCCAGACGCCGCGTTGGAATATCAGGGTTCTGCGCAATCGGCACCACAGGCGGATGCCTGGGATGAACCTCGATCTCGGAAACAGGGAGTTCGGTCGACATGCACGCCTAGTATCGCAGATGGACCCCGGCAAACCATCAGCAAAGCAGCTCTTCAGTACTTTGACGATCCGCGCGAGCCGAGTCGGCCGACGCCGATCCTGGCCCGCAATCGTCTACTCCGGTAGCGGCGCCACAATCATATTTGCCAGGAACTCCTCGCGCTCGAGGAAGGGAAACAGATCCTCCAGCGGCTTCGACACAAACGATCCATCCGGCTTCTGGTATGACTGCAGCCGCGGTGCACGCACCTCGTCCGGCAGCACGTTCACATCGCACAGCACCGGTCCAGCAATGCCGAGAACAGTTCGGACCTCCGTCCGCAGATCCGTCTGATCCTTGATCACGTGCGTCGCCAGCCCATAGCTCGCACCCACCTTGCTCAGGTTCGGAATCGTGAGGCCAGTCCGCTCATCTGCGCCGATTGAAGCCTTGCCGAAGTACGCCGCCTGCGACGCCCGGATCGACGAGTAGCCATCGTTATTCAGCACAAAAAACTTGATCGGCAGCTGCAGCCGGTGAATCGTCTCGAGCTCCTGAATGTTGAACTGGAAGCCGCCGTCGCCATCCACCGCGATCACCTCGCGGCCGGGATTCGCAATCGCTACCGCAATCGCCATCGGAATCGCGTATCCCATCGATCCCAGCCCAGCCGTGTGGTATAGCCGTTGCGAGTGCAGCGTCGGGCACGCCAGCAGATAAATCTCAATGCCTGATCCGGAGTTGCCCACCACCAGCCGGTCTTCAGGCTTCACTTCGGTGCCCAGCACCTCGGCCAGGTTGAAGATCGACACCAGCCCCTCAGGCTTGCGATGCTCGTCCGTCACCACCGGGTAGCGCGTCTTCCAGTCCGCGCAGCGATCCAGCCACGGCTTGAAGTTGCGCGGCTTCAGCTTGTCCTTGTGCTTCAGCAGTTCGGTCAGGAACACCTTCGCGTCCGCGCAGATCGGTTGCTGCAGGTAGGGAGCCAGCTTCTGTAACTCTGCCGGGTCGATATCGACCGCGACCTTGTGCGCCTCGCGCGCCAGGTTCTGCGGCGCATAGCCCGTGATGGCAAAGTCCAGCCGCACCCCGATTGCCAGCAGAAAATCCGAGTTCTGCAGCGCAAAGTTTGCGCCGCGCGCCGCCACGGATCCCGGTCGCCCGACATACGTCGCATCGTCCGACGGCACCAGATCTGCCGCGCACCAGGTCGCCACCGTCGGCACACCCAGGTACTGGCGCAGCTCTTCAAACTCCTTCTCCGCCCGCGCCAGCCGGATCCCGTTGCCCGCGAACAACAGAGGCCGCTCGCACCGGTTGAAGGCCTCGATCATCTGCGCCACATCCGCCGGTACGTCCGCCGTCCCCGTGATGTTGCCGAGCGAAGCCGTCTCCGCCGGGTCCTTCGGATCAAACCCGCGCAGCTCACTCTCCTCAATGGGCGACGCCTGCACGTCGAGCGGAATATCGATCCACACCGGCCCTGGCCGGCCATGCATCGCCAGGTACACCGCCTTCTCCAGGTGGTAGCGAATGTCCTTCGGTTCGAGGATCGTCTCGGCATACTTCGTAATCGGCCGCACGATCGAGCAGATGTCCACCTCCTGCACGCCCAGTTGCCGCATCCCCAGCGGCTTACCCGTCTGTGCGTCAAACATGCGATCCGGCCGCTTCACCTGCCCGGAGATGTAGAGCGTCGGCGTCGAGTCCAGCCACGCTCCCGCCACGCCCGTCACCGCGTTTGTGCCGCCAGGACCCGTCGTCACCATGCACACACCCAGGCCGTTCGTCGCCTTGGCGTAGCCTTCGGCGCAGATCGCCGACGCCTGCTCATGCGAGTTACAGATAGGCCGAATGCGCGTCTCGGCGCCCAGCGAGGCGTTCAGGTGCATGGCACCACCGCCCGTCACCAGAAACAGGTCCTTGATGCCAAGATCAGCAACAAACTTCAGCACGTAATCAGAAAGTTTCATGTCGCGTCCTATGCTACTTCGTTGGGGAGGGGAATCGAACGATCCACGCCATCGCGCATCCACGCAGGCACGGTCGCAGCAGAGGCAAACTTACTCGGGCGGCCGCAGCAGAAACACGTCGCGTCCGCGCAGACCGCGCGCCTTCAGAATGGCATCCACAAACTCGCGCACAGCTCCATGACCGCCATGCTGGGTTGCCACGAACCCGCGGTCACTCACGTACGCAGTGACCTCGGTCGCCGCATTCTTCGGGCAGGCGCAAAGGCCCGCGATCTCCATCGCAAATAAATCGTTGACATCATCACCGAAGAAACACGTTCGCTCGAGTGGAATTGAGAACGCCTCGGCAAACTCCCGCAGTGCTGTCGCCTTGTCACGACAGCCTTTCACCACGTGATGCATCTTCAGCTTCTCGGCATAACGACTCACATGCGGCGAGTCTTCACCCGAGATCAGCGCAAGCTTGATCCCCAGCCGCCGCGCCAGCGAGACACCCATGATGTCCGCGAACGCGAACGTCTTTGACTCTTCGCCATTCGGTCCCCACGTCAGCTTGCCGTCGGTCAGCACGCCATCAACATCAAAGGCGATGGCCTGGAGTGTCTCCAGGCCATCGATCCGTACAGAATGATTTTCCATGCGTTAGACAGCCGCTCCCACACGACGCAGCTTCTTCATCACTGGAACCTCTTCTTCGTAAACGCGCTTCACGCCATCACCCAGCGACTGCTCGACCAGGCGAATATCCCGCACCAGCCGGCTGATGCCGTTCGGCTCGAGCGAAGCCGATTGATCCGAGCCCCACATCGCCCGGTCCATCGTGATGTGCCGCTCCACCGCGCATGCGCCCAGAACCGCGGCGGCCACTGTCGTCGGAATGCCCGTCTCATGGCCCGAGTAGCCGATCGGCACACCGTACCGCGCATGCATCTCCGGAATCGCCCGCAGGTTCAACTGCTCGTACTTCGCCGGATAGGTCGACGTCGTGTGCATCAGGATCAGATCCTTCTTGCCCAGCACCTCGACGGCGTGGTCGATCTCCTCATACGTGCTCATACCCGTCGAGGCAAAGATCGGCTTTCCGGTCGACCGCACATGCTTCAGCAGGGCATCGTCCGTCAGGGAAGCCGACGCGATCTTGTACACCGGCGTGTCGAACTGCTCCATGAAGTCGACCGACTGCTCATCCCATGGTGAGACCAGCCAGGGGAGCTTGAGCGACTTGCAGAAGCTCGCGATCTCTTCGTAATCCTCTTTGTCGAACTCCAACCCACGCTTCAGATCGCCATTCGTCTCGCCAAACGGATTCGCCCGTGGCGTCGAAAGCTCCTTCTCTGTGTAGACGATCTCGACAGTCCGCTTCTGAAACTTGACGGCATCGCACCCGGCCGCAGCCGCAACGGAGATCAATCGCTTCGCAAGATCGATGTCACCATTGTGGTTAATGCCGACCTCGGCGATGACATAACATGGCTGACCATCGCCAACCTGCTTGCTTCCAATTTGTACTGTGCTCATGAACGCTCCAGGGGAGAACTTCGTTTCGCGCCCCGCACGCACGCGTCGCGCGAGAGTGGATTGCTCGCTTATTGTGGCAGACCCGGGTGCCCAGCGTCCATACAACCTATGGTTCCAGACAGGATCTTCAACGTCCTGTTGCATTGCCTCAGCCGCCCTCCCGACTCCTTCCCAAAGAGGTGCTAACGTCACGCCCTGCCTCGATTCCCAGCGCGGAAAGTGAGAGGATGAAGCCTCATGCTGCCCGATCTCCATCACGTCCTCGCCCTCCTTGAGGGCGGCTTCCGCGACCGCCGCGTCCTTGTCATCGGCGACGTCATGCTCGACCGCTACATTCAGGGTGAGGTCGACCGCATCTCGCCAGAGGCCCCCGTTCCCGTCCTTCGCCACGCCCTGCGCTACGATCGTGCCGGCGGAGCCGCCAACGTCGCTCTCAACCTCGCCGGCCTCGGCTGCCAGACCTTCCTCGCCGGCCTCTGGGGTGACGACGCCGAGGGCAAACAGCTCGCCAGCCTGCTTGAACCCGCCCACGTCGACACTCTCGGCATGGTGTCCTCCTCGCTTCCCACCGCGTCCAAGACCCGCATCATCGGCCGCCGTCAGCAGCTTCTCCGCCTCGACATCGAATCCTCCGACCCCATCCCTGCCGTCGAGCTCGACCGTCTCATCGAGCGTGCCGTCGAGCTCACCGCCAAGGTCCACGCCGTCGTCCTCTCGGACTACGCCAAAGGCGCCCTCACCGCGGAGCTCTGCCACGCCGTCACACGCGCCGCACGGGATCGAGGCATTCCCGTCCTCGTCGATCCTAAGACTCACGACTTCTCAAAATACTCCGGCGCGACCACCGTCTGCCCCAACCTCGCCGAGCTCTCCCTCGCTACGCGCATCCCTGCCACAGATACCCCCGCGCTCCTCGCTGCCGGCCAGGCGCTCGTCATCGAGCACGAGCTCCAGTTCCTCACCGTCACTCGCTCCGAGAAGGGAATCGCGATACTCCGCGCACCCACCGCACCACACTCCATCGCTTCAGCCCACACTGCCTCCACCATCGAGGAACATCCCGCCCGCGCTCGCGAGGTCTTTGATGTCTCTGGCGCCGGCGACACCGTCATTGCTACCCTCGCCGCCAGCCTGGCCGCCGGTATTCCCGTCAGCACCGCCGTCGAGCTCGCCAATCTCGCCGCCGGCATCGTCGTCGGCAAAGTTGGCACCGTCCCCGTCTCCGCCGCGGAGCTTGTCGCCCTGCTCACCCCCAGCTCCGGCGTTGTCTCCGCTGAAAAGATCCTCACCCCCGAGGTTGCCCGGGCCCGCGTCGCCGAGTGGCGAGCCACCGGCGAAACCATCGTCTTCACCAACGGCTGCTTCGATCTGCTCCACGTCGGCCACATCACCCTGCTCGAAGACTGCCATCGCTTCGGCTCCAAGCTCATCCTCGGCCTCAACGCCGACACCTCCGTCTGCCGCCTCAAAGGCCCCTCCCGCCCCATCGTCGGCGAGCGCGAGCGCGCCCGCGTCATGGCCGCCCTCGCCTCGGTCGACGCCGTCGTCCTCTTCGACGAAGACACCCCCCTCGACCTCATCCGCACCCTTCGCCCCGACGTCCTCGTCAAAGGCGGCGACTACACCATCTCGACCGTCGTCGGCCACGAGCTTGTCCAGGCCGCCGGCGGCCGCGTCGAAATCATCCCTACCGTCGAAGGCTTCTCTACCACCAACATCGTCAAAAAGCTCACCGGATCCGACATCAACTAACACGCCGCATCGGCCGCATGCCGCACCCGCCCTCATCCAGCAGCATCGGCCCGCCCGCGCTCGTCCTTTCTCTGGAGGTTCCCTTGCACCCCCGCGTTCTTCGCTGTTGGCTCGCCGTCCTGCTCTCGCTCCTCGCTCCCTGCCTCGCCGTCTCCCAGCCGTCACAGACCCCGCAGGAAGACGTCGTCCTCTTCACCAACGGCGACCAGCTCAGCGGCACCCTCCTCCGCCAGGTCAAAGACTCCGTCGTCTTCAAGAGCGACATGGCCGGCGAG
>CAXTCB010000045.1:0-22732 GCA_964242875.1 uncultured Acidobacteriaceae bacterium | reverse complement strand
ACGAGATCGGCGACGAGCCCACCTCGGACTTCTTCAAGCAGCTCGTGGTCGACGCTGAAGAGCAGCTCTACTTCCTCGAGTCCCACCTCGAAGCCGGCGACGTCCAGTAACTACGCCAGAGAAACCAGAAAAAAGGGCGACGCAAACTGCGTCGCCCTTTCCTGTTCCCGCCCGCAAAGAACAACCTCGACGGAAACAGCGCAAAACACCCCGTAACCTCGACGAAACGCCGCTCAACCTCGGCGAAAAACGACCAGATTCGCCCTTAGTGTCCGCGGTAGTTTTGCGTGTAGATGTCGTGCGGCAGACCCTCTGCCCGCGCCTTCGCCTTCAGCGCGGAGGCCTGCTCCACCGTCATCCATCCCCCCAGCGCCACCAGGTATGGCGGCCGACCTGACGGCGTAAACACCTCTGGTTTCAACGCGGGATGCACCTGCGCGATCGCCTCCGCCTTCTTCTGCGCCGCTTCCTCGCGGTTGAAGGTATACGCCACCAGGCGCCATTGGCTGCCCGCCGGACCCGCTCCATGCGTCACGGCCACCCGGCCTGCCGTGCGCCCCGTTCCCGTCGCCGCCGAAGGCTTCGTCGGCACCACCGGAGCGACCGGAATCGAAGCGCTTTCAGGAGCCGGCGCGACATTGGCTACCGGCGACGAAGTCTTGGCAGATGAGTCACTTACATGCGTGAAGTGCCAGATCAGGCTGATCAGCAGAATCGCCACAACCGCCAGCGCAGCCCAGAAAACCGTGCGCGATTTATTGTCCTCCTCAGGCTCCAGAACCACCCGGTCATCCGCCACCGGCCGCCGCGTCGGCATCTGCGGAGCCGCGGCCAGCGATGCCGCCACAGCCTGCGCGGAAGCCGCCCCTGCGCTTTGGACCGCAGGTCGCAACGGAGCCACATTGGGCGGCCGGGACGGCACCGCCTTGGGTCCGACCGCGCTCTGAGAGGGGGCGCCCATTGCCAGCGGTCCCGTTTCTAAACCCTTCTCAAGACCCTTTCCTTGCAAAGACTTGGCGACAGCAGTGCTCGTCGGCACAGCGGCCGGAGCGGAGACCACGGCAACCGGCCGGACGACCGCCCCCATCTCCTTCAGGCCCCATGTCCCCGCCATTCCGTTCCGCACAAAATCATCAAACGGACGCGGCAGCTTGGTCTGGCCGACGTCACGCCGTTGTGTCAGCGCATATCCCACCAGCATGGCCAGATCATGGGTATCTCGGCGCCTGAGCGTCTCGCCCTCCGTGCCTTCGGGCGCCTCCCGCACGCAGTCTCCGCGCAGCTTGACCTCTTCGCCTTTTGCCAGCACGCTTTCTGCCTCAACATGCTCATGAATAAAGCCTTGCGCATGCAGTGCTTCGAGCGCCGTCACAACACTGGTCGCCATCTGCCGGGTCTCATCCGGCGAAAGTGCGCGCTCGCGCAACAAGTCCGCGAGCTCCGCGTCGGTCGCCTCAAGGACCGCGTACACCAGGTGAACGCCATCAAGCACGGTCTTATTGCAGGCCAGAATCTCGACCAGATTCGGCTCGTTCATCTGTCGGACGGCGGTCCATCGCGCCAGGATCTCATCCTCATCGTTCAACGACTCAATGACGCGAACAATCGCCGGCTTGCCTGTTTTATCGCTGGTTGCGAAAAAGGCGCTTCTTCCTTTGGGTCCGATTAATCGCTCCAGCCGAAACTGGCCGTCGAGCAGCTTTCCTTCGTAGTCGTTCCAGAGTTCCATGTTCATCCAGTCCTGGGTAGTTTTGGCCAAGGGCAACAGATGCCAGTCCGGCGAGTGACTCAAGAGGGGCCGCACACCCCAAACATCCACCGGGCGGGCGCCTCATAACTGCTTCATTATCCCCCATGGGAGGCCCGGCGTGTGAGACACCCTCGTAACGCGGTTCTTAGCCGTCAGGGCTGGGCGGAGGTAAGCGCGGCTTCGATTGCCCTGGCTGCAAGCGGCGCCATGACGCCATAACCGATGGAGTTCGGGTGGACCCCATCCTTTGACGTCCCGCCTCGCATCCCTCCCCGCTCGTCGACAAGTGAGCTGTAGTAGTCGAGATACGTGACGTTTTGCTCTTTTGCGAACTGCTGCAACCACGCATTCAAATCCTTTATCTTTCCTGCCGGCGCCCGTCCCGGTCTCCAGGGGTAATCAAAGGCCGGGAGAATGGACGCGAGCACCACGCGGATGCCGTTTGCCTTTGCGATCGTGGTCATCGCCCGAAGGTTGTCTTGGATCATCTCAGGCGTTTCTGGTCCGGTGTTACCGGCAAGATCGTTCGTGCCGGCGAGGATAACCACCGCGACAGGCCGAAGCCGCACCACATCCTGCTCAAAGCGAACGAGCATCTGTGGCGTCGTCTGGCCACTGATGCCGCGATTGAGATAGGGCTTGCCGGGGAAGAACGAGCCGGTATCCGGAAGCCGCCCCCAAGCGTCCGTGATGGAGTCGCCCAAAAAGACGACGCGCGCTTCGCCGGGTGCCGAGGATCCAAGCGCAGCGTTATCGGCGCGGTAACGACTCAAGCCGGCCCAATCGTCCAGCTGCGCCTGCATTTTCATCATCTTCTGCTCTACGGAGGGGGCCTGAGCTGCCGGCTTCATGGTGACGCTGTCACCCTGCGCTACGCCGATCGTGCTGATGAGCACGGAAACGGAAAAGACCAAAATACGGTACACCTGAGCCTCCTCAGTTCTGACGTACGCCATGCTACGCCAGCGCGAGGGCCGATACCCGGCTCTCCGCTCGTCCTACGGCGCCGGTTGATGTACTTTGGGGAGGATGCGGCCAGGCTTTTCTACCTATGTATTTCTGCAGCAACGTCTTCACCCCGGACTCCTGGACGCGATGCAGCGCTCGGGCGCCACAGCGGTCGAGGTCTTTGCCGCGCGCCATCACTTTGACTACACGGACCGAAGCAGCATTCGCGAGCTGGCAAACTGGTTTCGCGATACGGACGTCCGTCCCTCGCTGCATCAGCCGTTGTATCCCGACTCGCAATGGAGTCGGCACGTCGCGCCCACGCTCGATCTGATTGACGCGGACAAGTCGCATCGCATCGCGGCGATGGATGAGATCAAGCGGGTGCTGGAGTCGGCCGAACAGATTCCCTTCCGCTCGATCACGCTGCATTTGGGGATGAAGGGAGACAGCTGGAGCCCACGCGCGCTTGAGAACTCCCTTACGGCGATCGAACATCTCAAAGCGTTTGCCGGACCGCTGGGCGTGCAACTTCTGCTGGAGACACTGCAGAATGAAATTACCGCTCCGGAGCGCTTATTGGAGATCCTGCGCGTGGGACATTTCGACTCCGTAGGCGTGACTCTCGATGTCGGGCACGCACATCTGACGGACTATCAGAATCCCGGTGCTGGGATCGATGCGGCCTTTGAGCTGCTGCGATCGCGCATCGTCGAACTGCACCTGCACGACAATGGTGGCCATCGTGACGAGCATCTGTGGCCGGGCAGCGCGGCTTCGGGTATCGATTGGCGCAATGTACAGCGGCACATTGCGGCGCTTCCGGCGGAGGTGTCCGGCATCCTCGAGATCACGCACGAACTGGGCGAGACTGCGGAATCTGTGACGAAGCAGGGGACCGACTTCTTCAATGGCTTCCGTCGCGACGCCGAACTCGCGGCTGAGCAGCTCGGCAACGACCAACCGCTGCAGTGACCGACGTACAAAGGCCGCTCGCGTTCTCAGTCGCTTCGGCGGCCAGGACAGCGTGCCATATAAACTGGAGTCCTATCCATGGACACTCCCGATACTGCTTCCGCTCCGCTCGCTACGATCGCATCCCTCGCACAACATGACGGCCAGACGGTTACGCTACGGGGCTGGCTCTACAACCTGCGCTCCTCCGGCAAGCTTCTGTTCCCTACGTTCCGCGATGGCACAGGGACGATCCAGGGGATTGTGCCGAAGGCAGCTGTCTCAGAGCAGGTCTTCACAACGCTCAAGGAGCTGCAGCTTGAGAGCTCGCTGACCGTCACGGGCCAGGTCCGGGCTGACTCTCGCGCGCCCTCAGGCTATGAACTCGATGTCAAGACGATCGAGGTGATCTCCGCTGTCAGCGCGGATGAACCTTTTCCGATCAGCCTCAAGGAACATGGCGTCGACTTCCTCATGGAGCATCGCCATCTCTGGGTGCGGACGCCCCGGCAGTCCGCCATCCTGCGTGTGCGCGCTACCATCATGCGCGCCGCCGCCGAGTACTTCGACACGAATGGCTTCATTCGCACTGACCCGCCCATTCTGACGCCGAACGCGTGCGAAGGCACATCAGAGCTGTTCGAGATGGACTACTTTGACGATGACAAGGCATATCTGACGCAGTCAGGACAGCTCTACATCGAAGCAACTGCTCTAGCGCTTGGCAAGGTGTACTCCTTCGGGCCCACGTTCCGTGCGGAGAAGTCAAAGACACGTCGCCATCTCACAGAGTTCTGGATGGTCGAGCCCGAGATGGCTTACGCGAACCTTGATGACCTGCTTGAACTTGCCGAGAAGTTCCTGAGCCACATCGTCTCCCGTGTGCTCGAGACGCATCGCGCAGATCTGACCGTGATTGGACGCGATGCGACCAAGCTCGAGACCATCAAGGCGCCGTTCCCTCGGATCTCCTACGACGAAGCGCATGCCATGCTCGAGGACGCGTTTGCCAAAGGTCTGATTGAGACGCAGCACAAGGCTGGCGATGACTTCGGCTCACCCGACGAGACTTACCTCTCTTCGCAGTTTGACCGGCCCGTGATGGTCCATCGCTATCCAGCGGCAATCAAGGCGTTTTACATGCAGCCTGACCCGGAAGATCCGACAAAGGCGCTCTGCGTAGATGTTCTCGCGCCGGAAGGGTATGGTGAGATCATTGGCGGCTCGCAGCGTGTGGACTCCTACGATCTGTTGAAGTCGAGGATTGAGGAGCATAAGCTGCCGCTCGATGCGTTCCAGTGGTACCTCGATCTGCGACGCTATGGGTCAGTGCCGCATGCAGGCTTCGGTATGGGCATTGAGCGCGTTGTCGCATGGATTTGTGGGCTGGATCACGTGCGAGAAACCATTCCTTTCGCGCGCACCTTGAATCGGATCTACCCGTAGAGACTGCGTTATCGTGCTGCGCTTCCCTGGAGTGCCTGATCGGCTTCCAGGCGAGCGCGCTGCAACGTGTTGACTGCATCTCCGGTCGGATAGAACTCCATTGCGACGATGCCCGTGTAGTGAAGGCGTCCCAGAGTTCCATAGAGGTTCGCGAAGTTCATCTCTCCCGTGCCGGGTTGATGGCGACCGGGTACATCCGCCACATGGATCAGGCCGACCAGATCAATGTTCTTCTCGAGCTTCTCGATCAGGTTTCCCTGGCTCCTTTGTTCGTGGTAGAGGTCATAAAGGACCTTTAGATGTGAGCTCGCAATCGCTCGCGTGAGGGTGAATGCCTCCGTCACGCCGTCGAGGTAGATCGCTGCATTCTCCAATCGATCAATGGGCTCGATGACGCCGGTGAGGTTCTGTTGCTGCAGCAGATCGGCCGCCCGATGGAGCGTGTCAAGAGCCGTCTGGTGTTGCTGATCAGGCGGTACTCCCGCAATGCGATTGCCCGACAGCAGGATGATCTGCGGAGAGCCGAAGCGTTGGGCCACAGGTAGGAGCGCTCGCAGCTCGGTGAGAAAGGTGTCTCCATGGCCGGGGTCGGCGAAGCCGGTTTTGATACCTGCGATCGCGTCCACTGTCAGTCCGAGGGATTGCATCAGCTTGAGATTCCGTGTGAACTCTTCTTCGGACCAGTGCAGGAACTCATCAACGAGTTCGACGTGGTGATACCCCGCCTTCGCGACAACCTCGAGTCGCTGCTCGAAGCTTCGTCCTGCGTTCAGAGTCCAGAGCATGACCGAGATCTGCTCGGTGGTCGTCCTGTGTTTTGCATCGGCAGAGGTCTGCGCCTGCGCTCGCGGACCCTCCAGGTAGAGACCCATCGCCCCGAGGCTTGCGAGACATCCGAAAGATCGCCGGTTCAGCATGGATGCAATGCTACATCTGTCACGTCGACGGTTGCGCGTCCTCCTTCAGAGCAGGGGGAGCAGACCCTTCGATGGGGCAGACATGTTTCAATAGAACCAGGACCCCATCATGCCTTTGAACTGCGGAATCGTCGGTCTTCCCAACGTGGGAAAGTCCACCATCTTTAACGCGCTCACCTCTGCCAAGGCACAGGCGGCCAACTACCCTTTTTGCACGATCGACCCGAATACAGGCGTGGTCACTGTGCCCGACGAGCGGCTGTCGGAGATCGCTGCGCTGATCAAGCCCAAGAGCCTTGTCCCTACCTCGATGGAGTTCATCGACATTGCTGGCCTGGTTGAAGGCGCCAGCAAGGGCGAGGGCCTGGGCAATCAGTTCCTAGGCCATATCCGTGCAACCGATGCTGTGTGCCATGTCGTTCGCTGCTTCGACGATCCGGAGGTCATTCACGTCGCAGGTGGCGTCAATCCTCTCCATGACATCGACATCATCAATACAGAGCTTCTGCTCGCAGATCTGGACACGGTCGAGAAGCGTTTCACCAAGGTCGAGCGCGCGGCCAAGGCCTCAAGCGACAGCAAGGTGAAGGCGGAACATGCAATGCTCGGCAAGCTGCTGGCTGTTCTCAATGCAGGCAGGCCGGCACGGACGGCGGACCTGACCGACGAGGAACGGGTCCTCTCCCGCGAGCTCTTCCTGATCACGGCAAAGCCTCAGCTGTATGTGGCAAACGTCGACGAAGCGGGGCTGCTGACGGGCAACGACTACACTGCGGATGTAGAGAAGCGCGCTGCGGAAGAGGGCAGCCAGGTGGTTCGGATCTGTGGCGCACTCGAGAGTGAGATCGCTCAGCTTGAGCCCTCGGAGCGAGATGAGTTCCTGAAGGACATGGGTCTTGAAGAGCCTGGTCTGAATCGTCTCATTCACTCCGCCTACCGGTTGCTCGATCTGATCACATATTTCACGGCCGGTGTTCAGGAGGTTCGTGCCTGGACAATTCGTCGCGGCACCAAAGCTCCTGGCGCAGCGGGTGTCATCCACTCAGACTTCGAGAAGGGTTTCATCAAAGCAGATTGTTACGCCTCAGACGATCTCTTTACGTTCGGCAGCGAACAGGCCGTAAAGGAAAAGGGCCTGCTGCGGTCGGAAGGCAAAGAGTACGTCGTGAAGGATGGAGACATTCTGTTCTTCAAGTTCAACGTCTAGTACGGGCCCGCACGCTTCAGGGGATCGCACGCAATAACGTCGCTGGTTCCCCGGGGAGTCTCGCTGTGATTCCCGGCTTGTATGTGGAGCGGGATCGTCGACACTGAGAAGGTCATGAAGAAGCAAAAAAAACTGCGCGTAGGGGTCCTCTTTGGTGGCCGTTCGGGAGAGCACGAGGTCTCGTTGCTCTCCGCCGCTTCCATCCTGAGCGCCATCGACTCGAAGAAGTTCGAGGCAGTGCCGATTGGCATTACAAAACAGGGCCGATGGATCACTGCCTCCGCCGCGCAGAACCTGCTCCAAAGCGGCCGCCGGGCAGAGTTGGCCGTCGTTCCGAAACGAGGATCAAAGGCCGAGATCCTGCATCGGGAAAAGCATTCGGAGATGCCGGCGCTTTCCAGGGAGAACCTGAACCCATTCGCGCTTTCAGAGACTGGGTCCTCGGCACTGGCGCTCGATGTGGTCTTTCCGGTTTTGCATGGCACCTTCGGTGAAGACGGGACGATTCAGGGCCTTCTCGAACTGGCAGATATCGCGTACGTCGGCTCCGGCGTGCTTGGCTCCGCGGCTGGCATGGACAAGGCCGCGATGAAGCAGCTGTTTGCCGCCGCAGGTCTGCCGCAGACGCCGTATGTCGCGCTGCTTCGCTCCGATTGGAAGGAGAATCCGAAACGCGTGATGAAACAGATCGAAAGCCAGCTGAACTATCCAATGTTCGTCAAGCCTGCAAATCTGGGCTCGTCGGTTGGCATCAGCAAGGTGCACGATCGCCGCGGGCTCGCCCCGGCGCTGGATCATGCTGCGAGCTTTGATCGAAGGCTGGTGATCGAACAAGGCGTGGGTGGCGCCGGCGTCAAGCCTCGCGAGCTGGAAGTAGCCGTGCTCGGCAACGATGTCCCGGAGGCCTCGGTCGTGGGTGAGATCGTGCCAGGATCTGAATTCTACGACTACAACGCCAAATACCACTCCGATGCGAGCGTTCCTATCATTCCGGCAAAGCTGTCCCGGAGTGAGGCAAAGCAGATCCGCGCCATGGCGCTTGAAGCCTTTCGTACCTGCGACTGTGCAGGCCTGGCCCGTGTGGATTTCCTGATGGAACCGGGACCATCGCCGAAAGATGCCGGCAAACCGCGCATTTTTCTCAACGAGATTAATACGATGCCCGGCTTCACCTCCATCAGCATGTACCCAAAGCTCTGGCAGGCAAGCGGCGTTCCCTATAGAGAGCTGATCGACCGCTTGATCGCTCTCGCCCTTGAGCGTCATGCAGAGCGGCGGCAGACGAACTTCAGTCATGACCAGTGATCCGGTCGACCGGGTCTCCCCTTCTCGCATCGTCTCCGGTCGAGACGCGAGCGTTGTTGTCATCTCCAGGCTGAGGAGTCAGTGGCCGCAATCGCAAGATCAGGTGTAGTATCCCCATCCATGAGCGACCCAACGCGTCGAAGCCTGTGCCAGGCTCTCTCCGCCCTTTCCGTCCTAATGCTGCTGCCCCGCAGAGAGGCGCAAAGTCAGAGCGTCCCTGCCTCTTCGGGAACGGATGCCAGCCTGAGTCACTGCACCGCCTTTCCGTTTGACAGCTTGCCCGCACATCCGAATGCGAGCGGCATCGCTAGGCCGGTTCTCTCGGGTGTCGTGCCTACCGGCGAGCACCTGGAGGTGCATGAAACGACGCTGATGCCTGGGCAGATGCCGCATCCGCCGCATCAGCATCGCCATGAAGAGCTGATGCTGGTTCGCGAAGGAACTCTCGACTTTCAGTACGGAGGGCAGAGTCACATCTTGCGTCCAGGCGGTGTTGCGTATGTCGCCTCGAACGAACGACACGGGCTGAAGAACATCGGCACCGCGCCAGCCAACTATTTCGTGATTGGCATCGGCCGCGAAGAGCAGTGAGGTCGTTGCTAGAGAACGCGACTGTGTTTATATCCGTCAGCACTGAGAGCCGTCAGGAGCTCGACAACCTGCTCGCGGCCACGCGTCTCCATCGTGATGTCGATGACGGTATCACCCAGGTTAACGCCGTAGTACGCCCGATTGTGCAGCGTATCGACGATGTTCGCACGATGGCTCGCAATGAGTCGGGTGAGTTCCGCCAGGGCTCCCGGCTTATCCAGCAGATGGATCCGCAGGCGGATTAAACGGCCATCCTGCACCAGGCCCCGCTCGATGATGCGGCTGAGCAGAGTGACATCGATGTTTCCACCGCATACGAGCACGGCAGTGCGGGCGCCCTCTGGGATCAATGTTGTTCGGCGCTGTAGCAGGGCGGCTAGAGCGGCGGCGCCGGCTCCTTCGGCGAGCGTCTTCTCGCGCTCCAGCAGCACCAGAATGGCGGATGCAATCTCATCTTCATCGACCGTGACAATCTCATCCACGTAGCGGTCGACAACAGGAAAGGTGACCTCGCCGGCCCGCCGAACCGCGATACCGTCGGCAATGGTCGTCGCGGGTTCAAGCGTCACTGGACCGTGATGTGCGACCGCCGCCGCCATGGAAGGGAGCCTTGCGGTCTGGACGCCAATGACCTTGATCTCGGGCCGCAGCTCCTTGATCGCGCAGGCAATGCCACCGATCAGGCCGCCACCTCCAATAGGCACGACGACCGCGTCGAGGTCAGGTACCTGCTCCAGCAGCTCAAGACCGATCGTTCCCTGCCCGGCCATGACGGCGGCATCATCGAAGGCATGGATGAAGTTCATCCCGCGAAGCTCGCGCAGACGCATGGCTTCGGCAAAGGCCTCATCATAGTTCGCTCCGTGGAGAACCACCTCCGCGCCAAAGTTGCGCGTCGCCGTCACCTTGACCAGAGGTGTCTGCTGCGGCATGACGATCAGGCTGCGGATCCCTCGCTTGGTCGCGTGATGTGCGACTCCCTGCGCATGGTTTCCGGCACTGGCCGCAATCACGCCGTGCTGGGCCTGGTCCGGTGTGAGCAGGGCAATGCGGTTCAGCGCTCCTCGCTCCTTGAACGAACCCGTCATCTGCAGGTTCTCGAGCTTCAGAAAGATTTCGCGCCCTGTCAGAGCCGAGAGCATCTGTGAGTGAGGGCAGGGTGAGAAGTAGATTGCATCACGCACCCGCTCTCGAGCAGCCTGGATGTCCACTAAAGTGATACTCGCCGTTGTGGTACGCGCCGTCATATCGCTCTAGACTAATAGCACTCATGGCACAGAACCCTTCCACGAGCCACGAAACGCACGAAGCCGAGTGGAAACCAAAGCATAATCCCTGGGCCATTGCGCTTACCGTCACCCTCGCCACCTTCATGGAGGTGCTCGATACGTCCATTGCGAATGTGGCGCTCCCGCACATTGCCGGATCGTTAGGCGCGAGCCAGGAAGAGGCCACTTGGGTGCTGACGAGCTATCTGGTTTCAAGCGCAGTCGTTCTTCCAATCTCTGGCTGGATCTCCGACCGCTTCGGCCGCAAGCGCTTCTACATGACCTGCGTCGCGTTGTTTACGCTGAGCTCCGTTCTCTGTGGCTTTGCACCGAGCCTACCGTTGCTGATTCTGGCTCGCATCGTGCAAGGAGCAGGCGGCGGCGGTTTGGCGCCAAGTGAGCAGGCGATCCTTGCTGATACCTTCCCCGTCGAAAAGCGAGGCCAGGCTTTTGCTGTTTACGGAATGGCCGTCGTCTGTGCACCCGCGATCGGACCTACCCTGGGCGGCTGGATCACGGACAACTTCAACTGGCATTGGATCTTCTTTATCAACGTGCCTATCGGGATCCTTTCGCTATGGCTGACACAGCGCATGGTGGAAGATCCACCGCACGTCCAGCAACGCTCCACCTCGAAACGATCGGTTGATTTCGTTGGCCTCGCTCTGGTCGCCTCCGGCGTTGGCTGCCTGGAGTTCTTTCTTGATAAGGGGCAGGAAAAGGACTGGTTCGGTGATCCTATGATCCGCACCGTCTCGATTCTCGCAGCGGTCCTGCTCACGACCTTTGTGTTGTGGGAGTGGTACCATCCCGATCCGATCGTCGACCTGAAACTGTTACGGAATCGCAACTTCGGCACCGCCGTCTTTCTTCAGCTCATCCTCGGGATGGTGCTCTTCGGCTCGACCGTACTCATCCCGCAATACCTGCAGGTTCTGTTGGGGTACACCGCGGAACGGGCAGGTTTCGTGCTGTCTCCGGGAGGTCTCATCCTGATCGTCATGATGATGGTCGCGGGACGAACGCTGGGCAAGATGGATCCGCGGCTGATGGTCTCGGTTGGCTATATTGCTGTCGCAGCCGGGCTCTACAACCTGACGCGTCTCACGCTCGACAGCAGCTTCGGCACCGTTACGCTGTGGCGCATGCTCCAGGTGATCGGTCTGCCGTTCGTCTTCATCCCTATCAGCACGCTCAACTACGTCGGCGTGCCGCGCTCGAAGTCTAATCAGATCTCCAGCCTGTCGAACTTTGCGCGCAACCTCGGTGGCAGCGCCGGCACCGCCCTGCTGACAACCTTCATCGCAAGAACAGCACAGACACACCAGGTCCAGCTTGCGGCGAACGTGATCCCAGGCAGCGCACCGTACCGGCTCTACATGGATTCGGTTATGACCATGATGCGCAACGCAGGCGTCTCCGCCGCGCAAGCCTCGCAGATGGCGATGGGGTACGCCTACCAACAGATGCTTCGGCAGGCTTCCATGCTCAGCTACCAGAATGCCTTCTTCGTGCTCGCCGTCGCAATCGTCTGTCTGACTCCCTTGCCGTTCCTGATGCGCTTGCCAACGAAGGCACAGCGTCCGGCTCCGGAAGAGGTTGCAGCCCATTAGCGTGACGCACGTGCACTTAGGCGAGAAGCGACAAGCGGACATACTTGCTGGTCGGTGATGCTACGTCGTCATGCATCACGTCGCCGACGGAAGGCGTTTGCTTCGGCAAAGGCCGACCGCAACTCGGGGGTCTTCAGGTTCTCCCGCATGTGGGCAAGTTCCTGCTCGAGCGCCAGCAACGTTGCAGCAACTGGCTCAGTGTTGGTGTAGGCGATGTCGCGCCACATGCTGAAGGGACTCGCGCCCAGCCGTGTCATCTCCGACAGTGCTCGCCCACCCACGCTGATAATGTCCGCATCGTCCCCAAAGCGCTCCTCCAGCAGAGCCGCCAGGGCAGTGGAGAGGAACTGCGGCAGATGACTGACCCAGGCGCACATCTCGTCATGTCGTGCGGGATCGAGATCTCGCGTACGTGCACCCATGCGCTGCACCCAGAGTCTCCACTCTTCCATGAGCGGGGTTTCAGCAGCGATTGGTGTAAACAGCCAGCGAGCGTTCTCGAAAAGGTTTGCCTCGGCCAGAGCAGCCCCGCCTGACTCCTTACCAGCCATAGGGTGCCCGGGGAGAAACGATGCTTGCCCGGGACCGTTGAAGAGAGTGGCTGCGAGGTCGGCGATGGTCACTTTTGTGCTTCCGACATCCGTCACCAGATGCTCGGGCGTAAGAGCGGGCGCGAGCCGTTCCATCCACTCCAAAATCGCAAGCACGGGCGTGGCGAGCACGGTCAGCTGAGACTCCCGGAAACCGGTCTCGTCTCCTGAACGGAAGATCCGGACGTCGCTGAAGGCGAGTGTCGACAGAGCACGAGACCGCTCGGCTTCGTCCCGATCCACACCGATGAGCCTGCCTTCAAAGCCCGCTCTGCGCAGGGCAAGAGCGATGGATGCGCCGATCAGACCTGTGCCGACAATGGTTACATTCTCGATCAAGCGCACGGCCTTCATCTCTCCTGCTCTAGGCGATGGTCCGACCAACCACCGACGCGATGCCGCGCAGCTTGCCGACAAGCTCCTCAAGTTGAGCCGGGTGCAGACTCTGCGCGCCGTCACTCATGGCCTTGTCTGGATTCGGGTGCATCTCCATCAACAGGCCATCCGCGCCGGCCGCGACGCTGGCCATCGCCATGGCTGGAACGAACTCGCGAATGCCTACGCCGTGTGAAGGGTCGCCAAAGACAGGCAGGTGCGTGAGCTTCTTGAGCACGGGAATCGCCGAGATATCCATGGTGTTGCGGGTATACGTCTCAAAGGTCCGCACACCGCGCTCGCAAAGCATCAGCTCGTAGTTGCCGCCGGATAGGATGTACTCGGCCGAGAGAAGAACTTCCTCAATGGTCGCGGCAATGCCGCGCTTCAGCAGCACCGGCTTTCGCACATGTCCGAGCTCGCGGAGCAGGTTGAAGTTCTGCATGTTGCGCGCGCCGACCTGGAAGCAATCGATATACGGAAGCATCAACTCGATCTGTGAGATCTCCATGACTTCGGTGATCACAAGAAGGCCAGTCTCTTCACCGACCTCCTGCAACAGCTTCAGCCCTTCGAGCCCCATGCCCTGAAAGCTGTACGGCGAGCTGCGTGGCTTGAAGGCGCCGCCGCGAAGAAACTGCGCCCCGGCCGCTTTCACCTGCTTCGCGCTCGTGAGGATCTGCTCGCGCGATTCCACCGAGCAGGGTCCGGCCATGAGGATGATCTGATTGCCGCCGATTACAACGCCATTACGGAAGGTGATCAGCGTCCCTTCAGGACGAAAACTGCGGCCCGCCAGCTTGTACGGCGACGAGATGCGGTAAGCGTCATGCACCCCGGAGAGCATCTTGAACTCTGTGACGTCGAATCGATCCGGCGTGCCGACGCCAGCAAGGATCGTCTGCGTCTCGCCCGTCGTGCGATGGACGTTGAAGCCAAGCTCCACCATGCGCTCGATCACCTGCTGTATATGTTCTTCACCTGCGGCGTCCTGCATCACTACGATCATGTCTCTCTTCGCTTTCCTTCGGGGTAATATCTGTCGTGGGTCGCTGTCGCCTACTTCGCGTCCCGTCGCTGCAGGGTTCGCATTACGTCGATGATGCGCTCGTAGACGTGCAGCAGATCCGCGTCGCCGAGCGGCCCGGGATTTAGCTTACGCACGTTGTTGAAGACCTCTTCTTCCCGTCGCGGCTCGTAGACGGGAAGCTCCGCGTCGCGTTTCAAGTGGCCAATGGTGGCTGCCGCCTCCGCCCTTTGGCTGATCAGGCGGATGATCTGCTCATCCATGGCATCGATCTTCTGCCGTAACGTCACTATCTGCATTTCTTCGTTCTGTGCCAAACCGTCCTCCGTGTGCGAATCGTCCGCGATGCACTGTGTCCGCGCTTATCATAACTTCCCCACGGCAACCGGCTCCGCTTGCCGCAAACCAGCGATGAAGCTGCCAACGGCCGTTGCTGCCCGCGATCGCTCGCTGCTTTCGATGAGGGCCACCAGAGCGCTGCCGATGATGGCGGCATCTGCAAATTCGCCCACGGATCGAACGTGCTCCGCGTTCGAAATACCAAAACCGACTGCAATCGGCGTCTGCGTGTATTGGCGCAGCCGCTTCACCAGAGTCTCGGCATCGCTTGCAACACTTGTCTGCGTGCCTGTGATTCCCACCCGCGAGACCGCGTACACAAAGCCCTGGCTGACGGCGCAAATAGCCTTCAGCCGCGCATCCGGGCTGGTCGGCGCGGCAAGAAAGATCGGTGCGAGCTGATGCTGCCGCATGGCATCGAGGTATTCGTCGGCCTCTTCGACGATCATGTCCGTCAACAGAACGCCATCGGCTCCCGCCTCTGCAGCACGTTGGCAAAAGCTCCGGAGACCGAGTCTCACCACCGGATTGAGATAGCTGAATAGCACCAGCCCCGCGCTCGGCCGGGCAGCGCGCAACTCTGCCGCTAGCTTGAGCACATCCAGCAGCCGAACACCGCGAGCCACGGCACGGCCGCTGGCGCGCTGGATCACCGGGCCATCTGCCAACGGGTCGCTGAACGGAACGCCCAACTCAATCACGTCGGCGCCGTTGTCAATCGCGCTCAAAGCAATATCACGCGTTGTCTCCAGGTCCGGGTCACCGGCCGTCAGATACGCCACCAGGCCTGGCCGTCTTCTAAACTCAATCGCCATCGTCGTTCGTCCACTATTCCTTAGCTCGAAGTTCCGCGATTTTCCGCAGGTCCCGTCTCGTTGCCGCCAAGCTTCAGCTCGCGCGAAAGAATTCCCATATCCTTATCGCCGCGGCCAGAAAGATTGATCATCAGGATCTCCTCCTTGCTCATCGTGGGCGCAAGACGAATCGCCTCCGCGACAGCATGCGCACTCTCAAGCGCCGGAACGATCCCCTCGACTCGACTCAGCGTCACCGTTGCTTTCAGAGCATCCTCGTCCGAACACGAGGTGTAGGTCGCCCTGCCCGAGTCATGCAACATCGCATGCTCCGGACCGACACTCGGGTAGTCCAGACCGGCGCTGACCGAGTGCGTAAGACTGATCTGCCCCGCGTCATCTTGTAACACATAGGAGTACGTACCCTGGAGTACGCCGGGAACACCGCCGCCCGCCTTCTGGAAGCGGGCAGCATGCTCGCCGAGGCCGTTGCCGCGACCACCAGCCTCCACCCCGATCAAGCGGACGTTCGCGTCTGGAAGAAACTCGTAAAAGGCGCCGATCGCGTTTGATCCGCCGCCAACACACGCCACGATCGCAGCCGGCAATCTACCTTCCTGCTCAAGCACCTGCTGCCTCGCCTCGCGGCCGATGACCCGGTGGAAGTCGCGCACCATCGTCGGATACGGATGCGCCCCAAGCGCACTGCCGAGGATGTAGAACGTCGTGCGCACGTTCGTGACCCAGTCGCGCATGGCTTCGTTGATCGCATCTTTCAAAGTCGCCGAGCCCGCGCCGACACTGCGCACCTCCGCACCCAGCAGGCGCATGCGGTACACGTTCAGCTCCTGTCGCCGCATATCCTCTTCGCCCATGTACACGACGCACTCCAGCCCCAGCAGCGCGCACACCGTAGCTGTCGCAACGCCATGTTGTCCCGCGCCGGTCTCGGCGATAATGCGCTGTTTGCCCATGCGACGCGCCAGCAGCCCCTGGCCAAGCGCGTTGTTGATCTTATGCGCGCCGGTGTGCAGCAGGTCCTCTCGCTTCAGATAGATCTTGGCTCCGCCACACTGCTCCGTAAGTCGCTTCGCAAAGTACAGCGGAGTCGGTCGGCCGCAATAATGGTGCAGCAGATCGCTGAGCTCGGCCTGGAACGCGACATCGTGCTTGCTTGTCTCATACGCCTGCTCGAGTTCTTCCAGCGCCGCCATCAGTGTCTCCGGCACGTACCGGCCGCCGTAGGCACCAAATCGACCTGCCGTCCCAACCGCCGGCTCTGCGAGTATCGCCTCTGTGCTCATACGCTCCTGCTTTCTCTCCAAACAACACAAAGGCCGCGACAGGATAGGTCGCGGCCTTTGCGGATCTTCGGATCGTCTGAAACCTACTGCAACTCTGTCAGATGAGCCTGCTCCGCCGTGGCCGCTACCGGGTACCAGTAGCGGAACGTAAACCAGAAGCGGCTGTTGGCTGCAAATCTCATCCTGGGTCTTACGATACAGCCGACTCCGCACTGCTGCAAGCGGACGCCGGGAGGAATGAAGCCGCTAGATCTTCTGGACTCGCTGTACATCCCGCACGCCGGGAACGCGACGCAGACCTTGAATCAACTTATTCAGCTGCCGAAGATCGACAATCTCGATGACAAAGTCGACCACCGCGCTGCCATCCGCGGCAACCTTTGAGTCCACACTGCGTATATTGGTTCCCTCATCCGAGATGATCGCCGTGAACTCCTTCAACATGCCGGCTCGATCATCGCAGATCACCATCAGCTTGACCGGGTACGTCTGTGCTTTGTTCACGCTCGTTTCATTTGGGGCTTCGGCCCACTCCACCTGAATGCGACGATCACTCTCGTAGAGCAGGTTCTGAACGTTCGGGCAGCTCCTCGCATGCACCGCAACCCCCTTGCCCCGCGTCACGTAACCCACAATCTCTTCACCACGGATGGGGTTACAACAGCGTGCCCGGTAGACGAGC
Source organism: uncultured Acidobacteriaceae bacterium (assembly GCA_964242875.1). Taxonomy (GTDB): domain Bacteria; phylum Acidobacteriota; class Terriglobia; order Terriglobales; family Acidobacteriaceae; genus Edaphobacter. The sequence goes on along the minus strand of CAXTCB010000045.1, from coordinate 5,622 downwards.
AGATCATCCTGGCCTTCCACCTGCAGCGAGTCCGAGCCGCGGCCAAAGAAGACACGCTTAACTGCGTCCGACATCTGCCCGATCGCGTTGCCAACCACACTGTCACTGGCAGGCGTCTCGCCCTGCGCGGTCGAACCCGGATCGAGCTTGTTCAATGCCTGCCGGGCCGAGTACTTGCCGAAGCCGATCGCCGCCAGCAGCTCCGGTTGGCCACCCAGCCCGTACTCATTGGCGACCCGTTCATACTCCGCGTCGTTGAACTTTGAAAGAGAAACCTTGAACTTGCGCGCCTCGCGTTCCAGCAGCTTGCGGCCAATCTCCATGGCGCGCTCACGCTGATGCTCGTTCAGCCAGTGTTTGATCTTGTTGCGGGCGCGGGAGCTTTTCGTGAAGCTGAGCCAGTCGCGGCTGGGCGCGTGCCCGGTCTGCGTCGTGATCTCAACAATGTCGCCGTTCCGCAGACGGGTCCGCAACGGCACAATCCGGCCGTTCACCTTCGCGCCGGTAGTGGTGTTGCCGACCTCGGTGTGAATGGCGTACGCGAAATCGATCGGGCTTGCGTCCTTCGGCAGAACCACAACCTTGCCCTTCGGTGTGAAGGTGTACACCTCCTCCGGGTAGAGATCGATCTTGAGCGTCGACATGAACTCGTTCGGATCGCTCATCTCACGCTGCCACTCAACCAGCTGCCGCACCCACGCGAGCCGCTGTTCATCCTTGGCCGTCACATTGTCGGAGGCCTTGTACTTCCAGTGCGCCGCAATGCCTTCTTCCGCGACGCGATGCATGTCTTCGGTGCGTATCTGCACCTCGAACTGATGCCCACCCTCCGCGATGAGCGTCGTGTGCAGCGATTGATAGAGATTCGGCCGAGGCATCGCGATGAAGTCCTTGATGCGGCCCGGCACCGGCCTCCAGATGCTGTGCAGCAGGCCCAGCACGGCATAACAATCCTGCACACTCTCGCAGATCACGCGAACCGCCAGCAGGTCATACACCTGGTCGACCGGAATCTTCTGGCTCTCGAGCTTCTGCTGAATCGAATACAACCGCTTGATCCGCGACTCCACGCGCCCGGAGATGCCGTGCTCCCGCAGCTTCTCTTCCATCTGCGCAACCACCTTCACCAGGAAGGTCTCATTCTCACCGCGAAGCGCATCCACCTCGTTCGAAACGCGCTCATACGCGTACGGATCGGTATACCGGAAGGCTAGATCCTCCAGCTCGCCGCGCAGCTTTCCCATGCCCAGCCGATGCGCAAGCGGCGCGAAGATGTCCAGCGTCTCGCGCGCAATCTTCTGCTGCTTCTCCGGCTTCAGATGTTCTAGCGTGCGCATGTTGTGCAGGCGATCCGCAAGCTTGATGATCACCACGCGAATGTCGGTCACCATCGCCAGCAGCATCTTGCGAATATTCTCCGCCTGATGATCTTCCCGATTTGCAAACTTGATCTTGTCGAGCTTGGTGACGCCCTCGACGATGTGTGCCACCTGCTCGTTGAACCGTTTCGCGATCTCGGCCGAGGTGACATCCGTATCTTCGACCGCATCGTGAAGAAGTCCGCCGGCGATCGCCGTGGAATCCATCTTTAGCTCGGCCAGCACATGAGCGACCTCAAGCGGATGGATGATGTAAGGCTCACCACTCGCTCTTAGCTGGCCATCATGCTGCTGCTTACAAAACTCCCACGCCCGCCGAATCAGCTCCAGGTCGTCACTCGGTCGATTCTCGTGAACGATGCGGAGGACCTGCTCAAAAAACGCTTCGATAGAGGCGGGATCAGAACCAGGGCTTCGTCCCCCGGCATCGGTCGAAGCTCCTCGGGCGGTTGCCGCCTTCAGGCCACCCTCCGGCTCCGCCATGGAGCCCACGGGCTCTGCCAAGACGACTCCGGCGGGCGAGCTTCGCAGGGAGGCTGCTCTCGCGTCGGCTGCGTCCCCCAGAGTATTAACTGCCATCGGAACAGCAGCTTCCAGCTCCAGACCGCCGTCACTCGTCTCCCGCAATGCCGCTCCGTTCTCTGTCCGCGGCAGCGGATCGAGCTTCGGCATGGCAGGGTCTACGCTTGGCATGGTTCATTATAGAGGGCTTTTTTTGACCGAAAGAGTGGTCAACCTGCTCCCCTTGCGCAAACGCCTGAAGCCACGATGCACTGCGGCACGTCACATCTGGTGTGATCCGCTTCCTCGCCTCCGGTCGTCCTGTCGCCTGCCTGCTCATCCTCCTCACCGCCTCGGCCGGTGCGAAAAGGGCCGCTCCCTCTCACAAACCGGGTAGCCCGCGCCCTAAGGTTGTCGCCTACTTCGGACAGTGGGGAGTCTACGATCACTTCTTCGTCAAAAACCTGGTGGACAGTGGTGCCATCCGACAGCTCGACCAGATCAACTATGCCCAGGGTTTTGTGACGGGCGGACACTGTTCCGTCGCCGACCCCAACGCGGACCTAAACATGACCTTCAGTGCCGCAGATAGCGTCACCGGCACCGCCGATGATCCGGGCCAGCCCTTTCGCGGAAATCTTCATCAGCTGCTTGAGCTGAAACGCCGCTATCCAGGACTGAAGGTGCTGCTCTCACTCGAAGGGCAGGCCCATGACTTCGCTGCGGACGCCCAGCCAGCCGTACGCGAAAACTTTGTCCGCTCCTGCGTCGACCTCTTCCTTCGCGGACATCTCGCGCCCGGCGTCGAAGCTCCGCGCCTCTTCGACGGCATCGACGTCGATTGGGAGTATCCCCACGGCGACGATGGCGCCAACTTTGTCGCTCTACTCAGTGAAATGCGCCGCCAGATGGATGCGGTGCGCCCCGGCCTGCTTCTCACCATCGCCGCTGGTCCTTCGCCGCGGATGTACGGTGGAGTCGATATTCCCGGCGTTGATCATCTTGTCGACCAGGTCGGTCTCATGAACTACGACTACAACGGCCCATGGAACCAGCGCACCGGCTTTCTCGCGCCGCTTTACACCGAAGAGGGCAAAGGCGGCAGCGTCGAGCACAGCATCCATGAGTGGGAGCAGGCCGGCATCCCCGCCGCCAAACTCCTTCTCGGTCTGCCCTTCTACGGATACGGCTGGAATGAGGTGTCCAGAACGGACAACGGCTTCTGGCAGCCTGGCCGATCGATCCGCGGCGATCACCCCTATCCCTTCTTTCGTGACCTGATGGCTTCCCCTCCGATCGCTGCCCCGGCTGCATCGCCGAGCGCGGCAACGGGCCAGACGAAAACGACCTCCGTCGTCATGGATGCCGGGCTCCCCGCCAGGTCAGCCGCGCAAGCGCAAGCCAACACGCCACCCCCGTTCGTTCTGTATCGTGACCCGCGGTCCAAGGCGCCGTGGCTCTTCGACGGCAGCACCTTCTGGACCTACGAAGATCCAACCTCCGCGAGAACGAAAGCCCAATTCGCTCGCGATGAGCATCTCGGCGGCATCATGGCATGGGAGCTCAGCGAAGACTCCTCCGACAGCGCCCTGTTACGAGCGGCGCATCAGGGCCTGCTCGGCCGCGATGGTGCCGCCCGCTAGAACTGGCCTTACTCGTGGTCCACAGAGGATTCAGTCCGCGCATCGTCAGCCTTCCTCCGCAGCAGGAGCGGCAACACAAACAGCACCGCCAGCACCGTCGTCACCATTCCGCCCACAACCACGCGGGCCAGCGGCTGCTGTGCCTGCGCGCCGATACCGTTCGAGGTCGCGGCCGGCAGCAGGCCGAGACTGGCCGCCATGCACGCCATCACGACGGGGACCATCTCATCAATACATCCGTGCTCCAGACCCGCCCGCGTAGGATTTTGCGCCTGGGCACGCCGTACTCCCGAGAGAAACACCACAGCGCCAAGCGTCGCCACACCGATCAGCGATGTGAAGCCGACAGCCGCCGAGATGCTGAACGCTGTATGCGTCAGGAAGAGTGACGCCGCTCCGCCAACGGCAGCAAACGGCAGCGTCGCGATAATGATGAATGCATCCTTCCAGGTGTTGAACTGGATATAGAGAAGGATCACGATGATCGCAAGCGAGATCGGCACAATGATCGCCAGCCTCGCCTGCTCCTTCTTCAGGGAGTCAAACTCTCCCGCCCAGGTGTACTCGTACCCGGTTGGCAGCTTGATCTGGCGCCCAAGCTTCGCCTGTAGATCGTTGATCGTTGTTGCCAGGTCACGTCCGCGCACACTGAACTTGATCGGAATATAGCGGCGGCCACCCTCGCGATAGATCATGAAGCTGCCCTCATGAATATTCACATCCGCGACCTGCCCCAGCGGAATGCGACTGCCATCCGCCGTTGGAACGAGGATCCCGCGAATCGCGTCCACGCTCTCACGGCTGTCGGCCGGGTAGCGCACGGTGAGATCAAACCGGCGATCTCCCTGGATGACCTGCGTCACCGCGGCGCCACCAACTGCCGCCTGGATCACTGCATTGATATCACCCGACAGCACGCCATACCGTGCTGCCCGCTGCCGATCAATCGCAATGAGGATAGACGGCTGACCACCCACCTTGAAGACACCCACATCGGCGACACCCGGCACCGAGTTCATCACACCGGCTATCTTCTCCGAGAGCGAAGAGAGCACGTTGAAGTCGTCGCCAAACAGCTTCAGCGAGTTCTCACCCTTCACGCCGCTCATGGCCTCTTCCACGTTGTCCTGGATATTCTGCGAGAAGTTCAGGTCCATGCCAGGGAACTTCGCCAGGCGGCGACTCATCTCCTCGATCAGCTTCGGCTTCGTCAGTCCAGCACGCCACTCATCGGCCGGCTTCAGTGTCACTGAAACCTCCACGTTGTTAAACGTGCTCACGTCGGTTCCATCATCCGGCCGGCCCATCTGCGAAACCGTCTGCAGCACCTCGGGCGACTTCGCCAGCTCCGACCGCAGCTCGTCAGCGATCTTTGCCGACGTATCAAAGCTGATGTCCTGCGGCAGCGTCGCGCGAATCCAGAGATTTCCCTCTTCAAGCGGCGGCATGAACTCGCCTCCCGTAAAGATAAAGAGCGCCACGCCGACCGCCAGGCCTGCAGCCGCCACCAGCCAGATCAGCTTCGCGTGATCGAGCGTGAACCGCAGCGCCTTGTCATAACGTCGCCGCAGCCAGGAGCTCAACCACGTCTGTCCTGTGCTCGATTTCTGCCGCTTCGGTGCTGTCACAAAGCTGAGCACCGGTGCAAAGATCAACGCGAACAGCAAAGCGCCAAGCAACGCGAAGCCGTACGTCACCGACATAGGCGAGAAGATCTGTCCCGCAACTCCCTGCATCGTGAACAGCGGAATAAACGCGACAAGGATGATCGCCGTCGAGAACAACACCGGCCGCGCCGCTTCGGTCACGCCACCCGCGATAAGGTCGCCCGTCTCATCACCTGGCGATCGCCGCACCAGCTTGCGATACACACTCTCAAGCACGATGATCGAGCTGTCCACAAGAATGCCGAAGTCGATGGCCCCGATCGAGATGAGGTTCGCGGCATGCCCGGTCAGCACCATCATGCCAAAGGCGAACAGCACCGCAAAAGGAATCGTCAGCGTCGCGATCAGCGTGATCCGCAGATCGCCCAGCATCGACAAGAGCACCAGCGTCACCAGAATCAGACCCGTAATGACCACGTGCCACACCGTGTG